>JBBINF010000188.1:0-2829 GCA_037444045.1 Sulfolobales archaeon
CATGCCTTCTAGGAAAGAGGTACCACTGTGGAAAGTGTAGCCAGTGCGAGATGAGAAAGATGGCGTTTAGGGAGGCTAAAATTGAGGATCCAACAAAGTATTACTCTTGACCTTCAGCTTGGCGGACTTTAAGATCTCCCTTTTCAAGCCGTTTACAATGGTTATGGAGAGTATTGTGTAGTAGATCCCCATGATCTCGAGTCCCAATGAGATGCCAACCTTAATGGTTGGCACGTAGTAGTCTCCTCCTCCAACCCCAACTAGCATTAGGAGGAGACCGACTACCATTAGGAGAAGGGCGATCCCGACTAAGTACTTTACCTCGTCGAAGTAAGTCTGAACCCTCCTGAAGTCGCTCTCGAACTTGTCAAGGACGTTCAGGGACTCGTTCAAGTAGTTTACCCTATCCTTAATTGACTTCAACTTCCCCTCAAAGTAGCTTATGAATTGCTCGTCGGATATGTTTAACGAGGAAGAGATTATGCTCTCCTCCAGCAAGTTACCCGAGCCCAGGAACTCAACTAACGACTTAGAGACCCTCAAAAGGAGGAGTTTCTTAATCTTCCAGTAGTTCCCCTTAATCGGGCTGAACTTCCTTGTGAGCACGTAATAGGACAACGAAAACTCTAGCAATAAGAAGGAGCTTAACCCGTATAACGTAAGCTGACCCAACCCGCCTACAAAGCCCATTAAAACAATTCTTTAGAAACGGAACTTATAAGCTCATCTATTTCCAGCTGGAGCTTCCTTATTCTCCTTAACCTATCCAACACCTGCCTCCCCTTCTCCGTTATTTCGTATCTGCCGTTACTGAAAGTTATTAGACCTTTCTCCTCTAGTATGGACGTGTACTTCTCAGCCATAGAACTACTTAGGTTAGCGTTCTTCATTATCCCTGACTTGCTCCCCATACCACCGCTAATAACTTCCAGGACGTCTATAACAATATCGAGCTGGTCTCTCCTATACTTCATATTGAGTAACTAACTTATGTTATTCTATAAAAATCTTTTTCATCACACACTCTGTTTTTGCTCTCCCTTGAGCGCGTTTAAGGCCTTCTTAATGACTTCAGCCTCTACTTCCCCCTTGTACCTTGATACTAGGGCAAGGAACTTCTCAAGCTCCTCCTGAGACGTCTGAGACCCAAGTAAGGGGAGCACCCTCGAGAAGAACTCCTTGTTTAAAACGTCCAACAGCTCCACGTACTCTGGGACTGTAAGCTCGGGCTTATCCTTCATCAGGGAAAAGAGGCCTTGCCCAATAACGCTAAGCCCCTCCTGGGTTAACCTCTTGAGCTCCTCCACCTGCGCTGACTTCTCCTGCTTTGACAGCTCCTCTGACTTCTTTTTAACTCCCTCCAAGAACTTGGCTATCTTAAACTTCTGCAACTCCAGGGCGATCATGGCGTTTCTCACCTCGTTGCTCGCTATGTACCTTACCTCTGGCCCGTCCTTCAAGACGTTTATGTAATTTGAGAAATACAGACTTTCGAGTATAGAGGACAGCGTGCTCTCAGACAGTATGTAAGCTAAGGACGACTTAAGCTGGGTTAAGGTAAGGCCCCCGGGCCCTCCTTGTGCGATTAGCTGTAAAACTAGCCTGCTTTTCTTGTCTAGGAACTCCATTGCCTATTGTTATTAACTCGGAAGTAATAAGAGCATCAGATGATCTCAGCCCCAGGAAAAGTCCTCTGGATAGGCAGCTACTCCGTGGTGTTTGGAGGCGTATCCCACGTAATCGCAATCGATAGGAGGGTTAGGTGCGAAGTGAAGGGAAGGGACAAGGTGTTGTTTGAGACTTCATATGGAACGTTCACTGAGGGAAACGAACTGGTGAAGAGCGTGGTCTCAGTGATCAAAGATAAGTTCGGCGAATTCCCAAGGATCCACGTTAGACTGATTAACGATCCCGGCTACGAGATCGACGGAAAAAAGACTGGGCTAGGGAGCTCCTCTGCTGCTACCGTGGCCTTGACCGCATGCGCCTACAAGGAACTCGTCGGTAAGGTGGACTTGGACGAGGTATATAGGCTTTCACAGAGGGCAAACTACATAAGGCAAAGGGGGATTGGAAGTGGGTTTGACATTGCTGCGGCGACCTACGGGAGCGTAATATACAGGAGGTTTACAGACGTAGAGAAAGTGGACTCCTACGTCGAGGCCCTAAAGCTGGGGAACTTCGACATGTTACTGGGCTTTACCGGGAGAAGCGCCAACACGGTTAACTTAGTGGAGAAGTTCGTAGCCAAGAGCCAAGAGCCGAAGTTCAAGGAGTACATGGAGGAGCTGGACAGGGAGAACAGGACTGCCATTAACCTCCTTAAGTTGGGCAAAGTGGACGAGGCGTGTGTCCACGCCAATAACGCATGGAACTTCCTGAACTACATAGCTGAGGGATTGGTGGGCGTTAAACTAAAATCGGAGAGAGAAGAGGAGGCAATAAGGGCTGCATTGAACGAGGGAGCTTGGGTCTCACTTATGCCGGGAGCAGCAGGCGGAGACGTAGTGTTTGCCCTAGGGGAGAACCTAGAGGGAGTCAAGCAAAGGTGGGAAAAGATGGGGATAAAAACGCTCAGGGTTAGGGAGAGCGAAGGGGGTCTGAAAGATGAGGAGTGAGGCGGAAGCTGTAGCTCCGTCAAATATCGCGATTGTCAAGTACTGGGGTAAGAGGAACAAGGAGCTGAACCTTCCCTTGAACTCCTCCCTCTCCATCTCCCTGGACTCGATATACGCGAGGACAAAGGTGGTATTTGACGGAGGGCTAGACAGGGACGTAGTAGTAGTAAACGGGAGGGCTCTGAGCGAAGCGGAGACAAAGGAATACGCA
>JBBINF010000189.1:0-2821 GCA_037444045.1 Sulfolobales archaeon
TAGGCTCAGGCCCTACTGGCGAAGGCCTGCGTGGGTTCAAGTCCCACTCCCCGCATCCCTAAAGTCCGTGTTCACTTCTTCAGGCTCCTCATACCACTTTACCTTCTCCCCTATCTTAGCTCTCATCTTCCACTTCATGGACTTGGGGTGTGACTCTATCTTTTCCCTCAGCTTCTGCAGCTTAGGCACTATTACTCCTGAGTAGGGACTGTCCTTCAAGAACTCCAGCATCCTATCGTGGTTTATTGTATAGGTCTTGTAGAAGCCCCAGTCGTTGGAGAGTAGGTCCGCTATGTAGTTGGAGTCCAATGTCTTGTCGTAATCCCTTTCCCCAATCTCAAAGTCGTAGAGAAGGGCAGCGACGTCCTTCTTGTCGTTCTCGGTGAGGTTTATTATTTGCATTTTCGTGAGCAGGAGGTCTGAAGGCGGAATAGTGGGGTAGTACAATGTGAGCCTATCCTTTAGCACTAGCTTATGGCACATCACGAACTCGTCCAGAAATACGTCAACTGTTGTCTCGAGGACTGGGTCGTAAAACATAAGCCTAGTTGACCCATGGAGGGCGTTAAACCTCTTGTTCTGCTCCATGCCTAGGGACTCCATAACTGAGATTATCTCCTTCCTCTGAGAGGAAAGCCCAAAGTAGTCCGCGTCCTTGTACCCCCTGGGGAAGAGCTCCGCCCCTTTAGGGGCTATAGAAGCAATAGCTGCCCCGCCTATGAGCCTCAACACTACTCCTCTGTCCTTAGCTGTGCCCACTACTTCTAGAGCCCTTTTTAAAAGCTTCTCTTTCTCTACTACGATTACTGAACACCCTATACACAGATAGTCCTATTGGGAAAAATATTTTTAGGCAAGACACTTACTGGTGCTCTGCCATCTTCTTAAGGAAGTAAATATTTACCAAGTAGAGAACTAAGGCTATTAGGGTAAAGGCTATGCCAAGAACGAAGAGGGGGACAAGCTGGCTGGTATTACCGTAACCGAATACTATGGGAAATGGGCCTATCAGTATAACTCCCCCCACCGCAGAAGACTGAGTCTGCGACGTCGTAGGAGAGGTCACTGAGGAAAGACTGCCTATAATAACCAGCGCCATTCCCACGAGGATCACAAGAAAGCCTATGAGGGTTAATCTCATAACTATCTTTCCTCAACTAGTACTTATAACGGTGACGCTTATTTGTATTACGGTGGAATAATATCAATATTATCTTCACAAAAGGAAGAATCTGGGAAAATTGCAGAAAGGCTTGGCAAACTACACGAAGACGGTAAGATAAGGATATACTACAGGAGGAACGGCGACTACATAAGGTCAGTGCTGGTGCCCACGGAGTATCCTGAAAGGGTATTAACTACAGCAGAGGCTCTCAGCCTCTCCTCTTATTCCTTGGTCTACATTCCGGCAGACGCAAAGTGGACTGAGGGAGAGCTAGCCCTATTAGTCGACTCCCTCGGCGTAAAGGGTTCAATAGTTAGCCCCCTCCCCGAGGCGAACGTGAGGAAGTTGTTCCGGGGGACGAGCCTAGAGGGATTCGAAGTACGCCATGAGGTTGAAGAAGTAGAGGTAAAGGAAGAGGAAAGGGGATTCGTTTACATCGACAGGGTTTTCGTAGTGAAGGGGGTTGGGGTAGTGGTGACTGGTTTCTCCTATACGCAAGTTAAGGTACACGACAAGCTAAAGGTGCTCCCCCAGGGGAAAGAAGTGGAGGTAAAGAGCATACAGGTACTTGACGAGGACCAGCAGGAGGTAGGGATAGGCGTTAGGATAGGGTTTGCCCTAAGGAACGTAAAGGAGGAGGAGCTAAAGGACTCGTTTGCCTTAGTGAAATCTAATGCTAAGACGCTTAAGGAGTTTACGGCGAAAATAAAGGTCTACCCCTGGTCAAAAGTTGAGGACAAGAAGTATCACGTGGTAGGTAATGGAGTCTCGACACTCGCGGAATTAAAGGTGGAGGGTGATAGGGCAACGGTTAAGCTTCCTTTCGAGGTTCCGTATTCAAAGAGGTTCACCGTAATTGACGTCAACGCTAAGCAAGGAAAGCCAAGAGTCGTAGGCTACCTCGAGTTAGGTAGTTAAAAATATATTCCTTAAATGCCAAACTGGAATTGCGGCCGTAGTCTAGCCTGGATAGGACGCCTGCCTGCCACGCAGGAGGTCCCGGGTTCAAATCCCGGCGGTCGCATGCGGGGGATACCCCCGCACCCCCACTGCTATTTTTCAACTTGATATACGATTCAACCACGTCGGCTAAGGAACCGACGTAACGTTCCTTTACGTCACCGTCCACGTTCTCTTGCTTGTAAACATAATACCGACCTTTAATCTGCCTTATTATGCAGTCGCCGTATTTAATAACGCACCTTATCTTTCGTCACGGTTTCGTATCATATTACGGTTACCAAAAGGCGTTTTTAAGCACTGGTAACCCGTAAAAAGTTACGGAGATTTACGTTAGATTGAAAGTAGAAGGTAAAAGTCACTCTGTAGTAAAATTTTGAGAGAATAGTAATTTATAAAGACTGTGAATTTAAATGTCCTGCAAAGTGCTCCACTTGCGAGCTAAGAACGTTATGTAGAGAAGGGTAAGGTTTTTTACGCATCTATTGACTAGAGATTTGTTTGAAGTTATACCTTACCCTAGGTTGAACAACGTTAACCAGAAAGGATAATTTCTTCTACTTATCGTTATCCACTTCATTATCGACCTTTGGTAACTCTCTATGGGTTTTCTATCTACCATTAATCTTCCTGAAAATTGACGTAGACGTGACGCTGCAAGGGATCATATACTCAACCGCGACGATACTGGGGATT
>JBBINF010000190.1:0-2812 GCA_037444045.1 Sulfolobales archaeon
ATTTAGACAAAGGATGTGTCTTATCTATCTGGGCTATGCCCTTCCCCGAGTAAGTGGGCGTCTACCATGGGGCACTAAAACGAGTTAGACCTTTACTAAGTAGTGACGGCGTATACTGGCACTAGGGTAAAGAGACCCCTCCCAATGGCATACCCCTCCCCCCTACTTGCTGCCCTCTCGCAGTCGCTATTTGCCCACTAGAAGAAAGGCGTCGATAGGCAAACCCTCCTGTACTGGCAAGCCCTACACAGCGAGGGGGAGGGGTCCACTGCCGGCGGCCTGTCGCTATCCACCACTTCCCTCACCTTCATGGCCAGCCCCTCCACGTACCTCATGTGCTCCTCGTTCACCTCAACCCTCAGCCTCTCCTTCCCGTCCATGAGAAGGACCGCCTCCCTCACCCTGTAGCCGTTCCTGTTCGCCAAGTAGGAGTAAGCCAAGAGCTGGAGGCGGAAGTGGGCGAACTTCCCCCTGTCGAACTTCTTCACCTCTATCACCCTGTCCCCTGCTATCACGTCCACCACGCCATGTAGCCCCGTCTTTGGGTCGCTCAGCCTCACCTCGTACTTAGCCCCCTCTATCTTTGGCCTACCGGGATCCCTCTTCCCCTCCCTGAGGCTGAAGGTCTCCGGCTCCCTCCACCGGACCTTCCTCCTTATCCAAGGTATCGCCTTGCACAGGGTGTAGTCCTTAAGGTCGGTGACCGTTATCCGCTCCTCATACGAGGAGTACTCCATCGTCCCCACCACTCCTTCTTTCGCTCCCTATCACCACCCTTGTTTCCCAGTTTCTAGGGTCTAGGGGTATCACGTGTACCACGTCTGTGTTCACGTCGACGTCTGACCTTATGGCCCTCAAGAGGTCCTTTACCCTTTGGCTGTCCAAGTTGCCCTTAAACGCGCTCCTCTGTATCCTTGAAAGACCATACCTCTTTAGCGTGTTCGCCACCCTGACCCTCTTGTTGTTGTCGCTTATGTCGTAGATCACCAGGAGGAGCAATAACATCACCTCAAGGGCACACTGCATAAGGCGGGGGTAGGCGACCGAGTGGCAACGTTCTCGGTAACCCCTAGAGGGCGAGTAGGTACCACCCTGCGGGCGGGCCCCGTGAGGTAAAGCGACGCGTGGCGAGTTAACGTCATTGGACGCGGAGGGCGCCCAGCAGCCTCAACCTTCTCTTTTTCCGAACACGTGGAGGACTGAAAGGTCACCCCTACCATACTTTTCGCCTCACGCCGCCACCTCACGTCAATGCGTCACGCCACCATCCTGAACCCCCTATACCCACGCCTCTCCCTCAGGGCGTCAGCCAGCCTCACTGCGTGGGACTTCACCGCCTGGGACAGGGTCTTGACGTGGTCGTCGTCCAACTCCTTGACCTTCTCCTCGAGTGCCTTGGTCACGAGGGAAGCCAAGGCCCTCCTGCTCTCTAGGTCTAGGAGCCCGTCCTTCACCTTAACCCTAAAACCCGTCTTGAACGCCCTCACTAGGGCCATGTCTATGTACGGCTTGAACATCTCCGAGAAGTCGTAGACCAGGCTCTCCTTCCCCGACCTGTCCTTGTGGACGAAGCCTAGGTAGGGGTCTAGGCCCACGAGGGTCAAGTACTTCAACGCCCTGCTGTACAGTATTGCGTAGGAGTAGTTCAGGGAGAGGTTGAACTGGTCCGGGGAGTCAGGGTCCCTCCCAGGGAAGGGGACGGGCAGGACCCTAGCCAAGTCCTGCCAGTAGAGCCTGGCCGCGGTCGCCTCGTTGTACCCAGTGAGCTCCTTATAAGAGGTGGAGTAGCCCTGCCTTGCCCACACCTTCAAGTGGACTGACTGGTTGTAAACCTTGCAGTTTATTATCTCCCTGCCGTACTCCTCCCCTCTCCCCTGGACTACAGCCTCGTATTGGGCCCTCCTGGTGGCGACGGTCATAGTGGAGAAGCTCGGCATTACCCTACCCCACACCTCCTCCCTGGAGTCTATGAAGAAGACGTCTATCCCGCGGGAGACCGCCAGCTGGATCGCCCTAGCCGAGATTACGGAGGTGGAGATCACGAGGATCTCGTCTACCTCTGCAGGGGAGACCTCGGTCTTCTTGCCGTCCTTCTCCTTCACCACGAAGAGGCCCCTCTGGACGGTGAGGTAGGAGCCGTGGCTCGAGACCACCAAGGTCTTCATGGGACAGACCCTACTCCTTAACACAGTCTAACTTGAAGTACCAGTAGACCTGCTACCGTGGCCCAGCTAACGTGGCTCCTAACGTGGCTCTTTCCCCCGCGTGGTTTACGGCGCCCACCCGTGTCCCGCAGTTCCCATGGGGTTCCTGGGTAGTCAACGCGTAGACTGGTACTTCCCCCTCTCCACAGAAGGGATCCGACTGCGCGCCTACCACCTCTACGACACCCGCTTCCCGTTGCAGTGGGAGAAGAAGGGACAGTATGTCGGACAGCTCCCCGGGAGCCCTGGATCCCTCTCCGAGAGCACCATGTCTATGATCTCGTCCCTTCTGTCCAGGAACTCCTTCCTAAGGTCGCTGGAGACGTAGTAGACCTCCGGCTTTATCTCCGGGTACTTGTTGTTCACCCCGTTAATGTAGATGAGGGCGCCAAAGTCCACCGGTAGTTCCAAGGCGCTCTCCAAGGCAAGGGAGTAGCCAGCTAGTGCCAGCTTGTGGAAGTCCTGCTGGTACCCCACCTTAATCTCCACCACCATTGAGAGCTGTACTAGGGCGTCAACCGAGAGCCTGTAGCTCAGCCCCAGAGGGGTGCCATCGACCTTGAACTCGCTCACCAGGGGGATGAAGTCGGAGCTGTCGGAGGCGTCGG
>JBBINF010000191.1:0-2798 GCA_037444045.1 Sulfolobales archaeon
GCTTAGAGTATAAACCGACGATACTCCAAACCTCGGTGATCCTTCAACTCTATTAAGCTATATCGCGGATGCGTTGTACTACTTCAGTAGACGTATGATCAATTGGTTCAGCCTTCAACTCTATTAGAGTTGTATCCCCTCACCGATGCACTGCCTCCACGCCCTACCCTTCTCACCCTTCCTTCAACTCTATTAGAGTTGTATCTGGCCCGTCACCACGGTCCCAATGGTTATGACAGTTTGGTTGTTCCTTCAACTCTATTAGAGTTGTATCGAAGGCGTTGCCTACGCAGGATATCACGACCTTCTCGCAGGTCCTTCAACTCTATTAGAGTTGTATCACTGTCGAGAAGAGGGTGGCAGTGGCGACCACCGCCTCCCCCTTCAACTCTATTAGAGTTGTATCAGGGCGCCCCGCGGCGCCGCCTCGTCCTGCGTGGCTGAGGCTACCCTTCAACTCTATTAGAGTTGTATCGGAGGATAGACAGGGAGACAGCCATGAGGAGGCTCATTTACTTGACCTTCAACTCTATTAGAGTTGTATCAAAGCAATGTAACTGTAGGCGATGTGGTGGCCCTCATACTCCAGCCTTCAACTCTATTAGAGTTGTATCACCAGTCATGGCGGGGCCACCCGCTGGGCACCTCAGGGGTCCTTCAACTCTATTAGAGTTGTATCGTCCTTCGCCACAGGCTCCTCCTCACGAAGACCCACCGCAGTCCTTCAACTCTATTAGAGTTGTATCCTGAACTTGAGGGCCTGGGGAAACGCGTTCAGCTTAGTACAAAACCTTCAACTCTATTAGAGTTGTATCTACGTGCCCGTGGAGTCCCTCATGGCAGGGACACCGATAATTGCCTTCAACTCTATTAGAGTTGTATCTAGTTCGTGAGTTTTTAAATTATTTATAAACCATTCTCTCAGATCTCCCGTATGCATACAAGTTCCGTTAGCACATCTATGCCTCTTGTTCAATTCCTCGTTATTGATGTGCTGACGGTAAGAATTAGAAATTGAATTAATGTACTGACGGTTACGTTCAATTCCGCCGTGAATAGATGTACTGACGGTGCTATATAGCCTATGTTTTTCACCTTGTGGAAATGGTTTTATTTTTATTCTTATTCCTTTTCATCGATGGCGCTGTTAGTCTCTGCGTTGGGCTTTGACGAAAAGTTCCTGATACGCGCCCTGTGGAGGAGGGGAGCCAAGGAGATAAATGCCGTACTTGTGGTTGTGCCTACCGACGACGAGAAGGGGCGCAACGCACTGCAGTCCTTCATCAACTTCGCCAAGAGCATCAATATCAGCGTAGACGTCGTTGAGGTGGAGCCGAAGGACTTCGTGGGCTCGGTCATCGAGATTGCGAATGCCGTGAGGCACTCGCCCCACTCCAGGTTCATCCTGAACCTGAGTAGCGGGATGAGGGTCCTAAACTACGAGATACTCACTGCCTTCCTCTTGCTCAACCTGGACGCGGAAATCGAGGTAGAGCTTGAGAATCAGGATGGCGTCGTCACGTGGAGAATCAAGGACATGACCTGGGCTGAACTTGATGAGGATGATAAGGAGATAATTAGGAAAGTCTTTAGGGGCGATTCCTCAATATCTGAGCTTGCTAGGGACTTGAAGAAGTCCACGTCCACCGTATGGAGGCGCGTGAATCGCCTCATCGAGCAGGGCTACCTGATGAGAGAATCGAATGGGCTCACGTTGACAGCGAAGGGCAGGATAACGGCTGAGTTGCTCACGTAGTCTTTTCTAAATAATTAGAAAACATTCTCGTATCTAGGCTTCTTTTTTCGAAAGCATTCGCTCACCAAAAGGTTTAATTACCCCCTTCTGCTAAGTTTTACTGATGACATCAGGTGAATCTCAGGTCTCCCCGTCTGGAGTGGATAAGTTCTTGAGGAGGGTGGCTAATGCGCTTGGTGTTGCGGCGCTGTATGCTGGGTCGCCGTCTGTCATTGATAGGATGGCTAATGCCATAAACATGGAGGCGGTCCTCCGTGCGTTCTATGATGCGGAGAGGATCATAAGTGTTGGCTTGGGTAGGGGCGATATTGTTGTTTCGAGGGATGAGGAGGGCAGGGCTGTCATAAGGGTGGGTGGGCACACTGTGTATGGCAACCTGCCGAGGCCTGAGGACTTCGAGATGTTTGTGGAGGCTGTCAGGAGGGATTTCTCGGTTGCTAGGAGGGTTGCGTCTAGAGCGATCATCATCTACAACCGAGCCGTCAGGACCGGCGGTGGCTCAGTGGCGCAACAAGGTCAGGGCCAGGGGCAAGAGCAACAGCAGGCTGGGGGTGGTGGGGGATGATCATTGGTGGTGCCGCTAGGTTCTTGGTGGATGTAGAGTCGCTGAATGGTGTTGAGTCCGTGGGGAACGTGTCTAGGCGCAGGACGGCGCAGATCGTTGTGTTCAGGAACGGTCGCTACGAGTTGGTGGAGGCGCCCGTGGTCTCTGGCGAGTCGATAGCCCACGCCTACCAGTGCGAGCTTGCCCGCCTGGCCAAGCAGATGAACCTCCCCGTCGTGGATGACTCCCTCAACTGCGAGTTCATCAAGTTCGGCACACTCGACTTCGTGAATAAATACGGCATAGAACCACCGAAGGACGTGAGCGAGATGAGGAGGTTCGAGGTCGACGTCATGCTGGCTGACGTCGTTTCAGACGTCGGCGGCTTCATGTTTGCGCCTGAGAAGGACAAGCAGGACAGGCAGAACTCGAGGGTGGTGCCGGTGAGGAGGTCGTCGAGGCTGTACATTAGTTTCATGGTTCCTGCGATGGACGAGG
>JBBINF010000192.1:0-2773 GCA_037444045.1 Sulfolobales archaeon
ATGATAATGTTGCGGGACCAGAGCTGTTGATAGGGTCCCTATCCCGCTGGGCCTTAGATAAATGCCCTCCGGGACCAAGCGCCTCTCTTGCCACTCTTTGAGTTTGATAAGTAGTTTGCCCAGAACAATGAATTCTCTGCCCGTGTAACGTGACGGGACCAGAAAATCGGTGGGCGTCTGGGACCAGTACTTGGCCTTAAAGTCCGTCATTGCTGCGCCTCCTTAAAGTACGGGCACTTCTTGTACGTCGTATAGCAGTAGATCAATAACGCGACATACCCGTCGCGGGCCGGGCTCTGGCACCATCTGTTGCTCCTGTCTAAGTAGGGGCAGACGTCACTGCGCTTCTGCATTCTCTACCTCCCTCTTCAGCCCCACGCGTGAATACTTTTCCCACACGTGGAACTTGCTCCTGCGCTGGTCGACCTCAGTAAACTCGAACTCAACGATCCTATACTGCGTCTCTATTTTACCCTTTACCTTCTGCGGGTGCGTCTTAATTTCGATATCAGAGATAAATGGGTCGTGCAGTGCGAAGAAGTTAAAGAGCTGCCTGAGCACAAGTGCAGCACTGGCACGGTACAGCTCTACCTCGATATCATTATACGAAGACGAAATAATGACGTGTGTGTCCCTATACAGCTCTTTGAGGTATCTCACGATGCGCTTAGGGGCTGGCTTATTCCCCATTATAGCCTCACCCTCTCTATCCTCGCCACTGCTGTTGGCTCCTTGGGCTCCTCTTCCACTAGCTTCTGGATCGCCTTCCTTATCGCCTCGCTCCTGCTTAACCCATGCCTAAACGCGTACCTGTCTAACAAGTCCAGCAGATCGTCCTCAGCCTTGAACGTGATTACTCTCATTGGTCCCTCACCCTGCTAATGTACTTTAGGACGCCGTCGTTGAATGACAAAACTATGCGTTCGTTAGTCAGCACAATTTCTATTTCATTGCGTCCGACCCTTATCGTCTGGATTTTCTGCAAATTGATTATGTACTCCTCACGCTCGTCGCCCACCCAGATCCACCTTCTGTTCTCAATAGCGTCCTCGATCAACCCTACGGCTTCCTTGAACTCTAGGTCCTGCCCGACCAGCTTCTCGATAGACATTCAGTGGTCCCTCCTCAACCACTCGAGCCTCTTCTTCGCCAAATATGCCATGGCGGCCAGCCTTAGAGACTGCTTTAATAGCACGTCGTAAGCAGAGGGATCCTCAAATCCCACGTTGATGGCCATCTTTGCTGCAGCTATGGTGGCCTTGGCGTACTTCTCTAGGACATAATCATTGCTAGTGTGGTTGTCTACATCGACCTTGAGGACCTTTTTCTCGTTAGTCTCGTCGAAGAGAGTCACGATATACTTAGTTACGTAGTCGGAGCTCCTCTTCTCGTAGAGGAAAGAAAAAACGACCTTATTCTGACCCTGGCCCTTCTGGGCCTGGGTCCCCCCGTTTGCGGGGGTTTGGGTTTTATTTTGAGGTTTTACCTCGCTCATTGTATTACCCTATGTTTTATGTAAAGCATAAAGCTATATAAATATTTCGCTTTACGTAATGCGTAAAGCAAAAATAGGTTTAGCCTAAGCCCAGGGCTTTCTTTACATGGAGGCATTTACTCTCTTTGAAGTCTGCGTAAAGTTCTTCTATTTTAGACCTCGCCTCGCTGATATCATTGCATTTGTAAAGAGTGAACAAAACTATATCTAACGCGTCCTCAAACCCTCTCAGATATGCGTCTCTGTCCATATTATACAAAATTAAAAATAGTAGACAGAGGGCTGGGCAAAACTAAGCCTCGAGAAGGCGATAAGCGTCGTCGAGGGCCTTAGCGAACATCCTACCTTTTTCTGTGAGATATAATAATCGACGGCGTGGGAATACCTCTTCTCTCTTCTCTGCGACTAAGCCCAACTCAATCAGTGAATCGATCGCAGCTTTGATCGCGTTTGGGCTTGTCATAGTCTTCTCTATTACATCGCTTACTGTAGCGCCTTCGTTCTTGAGGAGGAATCTGAGGACCCGCTGCTCAACTTCACTTAACTCCTTTCGTTGCATGTATAGCATAATGATAATATAATAATGAGGTTTCCTTACGCTACACGTAATGCATAAAGTTTAAAACGTAATAAGGCGAAACATGGATTGATGATAAAGAGGGACATGATAATAACGCCAACCGCAAAGATCTTGCTAATCCTAACCCAAGGGCCAAAGAACAAGAAAGAAATAATAGAGGAAACGGGTATGCCGTGGACCACGGTGGACCAGAACTTGACGTGGCTCCAGGCCATGGGATATATCAAGCTAAGTGAAGGGAGGTACGAGATAACAGAGAAAGGGCTGGAGGTCCTGAGGAAGAACTTTGCCCCTTACCTGAAGTACATAACTCTCTTGGCATAAGCTAGCCCTTTTTTCTCATATATAATTGCACACACGCCTTACTTTTTAATATATAATTACATACACACAGACTTTTCGTAAAAGGACGTGCCGGGTATAGGCTTGTTTGACGCTGAGGATTCTATATATATCTTTACACACGGGATTTTCCCCGGGTACCCCCCCACCCCCGGGTCCTCACCAGCGTTCTTTAACGCTCTAACGGTCTCTAACACGGCCTCGTGAATTAACGAAGATAGATGTAATCCAACCGTTCCATTTCAAGTATAAATAACCTTCTGTATAGTATTTATTAAGAGCTTTTATAGAGAAAAAGATTAAGTTTGAAAGATATTTCTGTGCTTTTTACTTGAGAAAAATTCAGTGGAGGGGGG
>JBBINF010000193.1:0-2769 GCA_037444045.1 Sulfolobales archaeon
CTTTGAGTACACCCCAGACTACTGCCCAATAGACCAAGTTGAGGCAGCTATAACTGGTAGGGGTGCCCACCCATCAATGGACGTCTACGCCTTTGGTGCCACGCTCTACAAGGCCCTCACTGGCACTACCTACAACCCCCCAGAGATGATCAAGCTAATGGACGAAGCAGTGGACAGAGTACTCTCTGGGTCGAAGGGGGCCATGGACTTACTCAACCAAGCAAAGGGAATATACTTAGGCATTTACGGAAAGAACTTGGGAGACGTGCCAGAAAGGTTTAGGCAGGTTATCTTAGCTACTACTAACCCAGACCCTGCAAAGAGGCCAAGCATGAGAGATGTTGTAGAAATGCTAAAGAGACTCTGATGTGATCAAGTTTTCCCGACTTACTTCGTGGACAAAGGCATAAGAGGAGTTCATGGAAACCGATGTAATAAAATGTATCACTTGGAGTTCTCGTTCTCGTTTAACCTCATCGCGCTCTCCACGTCCCTTATAGCCTCCTCTTCCTTCCCTATCTTGAAGTAAGCCTTTGCCCTCCTCACGTAAGCCTTACGCATCCCAGGGTTAATTGCCAGGGATCTTGTGTAGAGCTTTACCGCCTCTTCGAGCTTACCTGCTTTCTCCTTTATTACGCCCTTCCCAAAGTACGCCTCAGCGTAGTAGGGGTTTAAGTTAATGGCAACGCTAAAGTCCTCCTCTGCCTCCTTGTCGTTGCCGAGGGCCATGTGGCTCAGAGCCCTATAGTAAAAGAGGTCTGCGTCAAAGCCGTAGAGGTAGATGGCTTTACTTAGATCCTTGATGGCGTCGTAGTAAAGGCCTAGGAATTACTCGGCGATTCCCTTTACCTTGAAGTAGATTGGGGTAGATGAGTACTTCTCAGGTAGGCCTTCTAGTTCCTTAACTGCCTGCTGGTACTGTTCTAACTTCAGGAAAGCCATCGCCCTAAGTAGCCTCGCCTCTGGGTCGTTGTTGTTCTCGAGTATCCTCAGCGCGTCTGCATACCTCCCCCTATTGACGAGAATCTTCGCCACCTCGATTACCTTACCTGCTTGGGCGAAGGCGTCTATTGCCTCCTCGTCCCTCCCCAGCTCAAGGAGTATCCTGCCCAAGAGCTCGTAGGCCTCCTTACTCGGGTTCACGGCTATGAGTTCCCTTATCTTCATCAACGCGTAGTTCAAGTTACCAGCGTTCAGTTGAGATATTACTTCTTCTAAGTTTTGCGCCATTATAATATATACTGGCTCTCGATCTTTTTAAACAATTTACCCGTGCTCCGCCTTGCTATGAGAGAAGAGATAGATATTATAGGAATTCAACAACATATTGGAGTGAAAAGGGATGGACTTAGGTAGGGGCCTAGCCCTTCTGACGTTTGCGATAATCGTCGTTGTAAACCTCTACTTCCTTAACACCTCCCAGTTGCTTTACCAAGGAGTCTCGCAGTTAAGGGGGATAGGATCATCTTTCCACAACCCCAGCCTCAAGCTATACTACTCTACCAGCAACGCAATCATCTGCGTCCAGAACCCCAACGACTTTAACCTAACAATTATCAACATCACGGGGGAGTTCTCCTACCTGCCCAAGGAAGTTGTGGTCTACCCGCACTCGGCTGAGAACTTGAGTCTGGAAGTCACAAACTACAAGACCTTCACAGAGGAGGTGGGTTCGGGAAACTACAACTTAAGCGTCGATATGTCTTTCCTAGGGATTAACGTGACCTTCCACGAGGTGATATGATGAAGTACCCACTTACTGCAGTCTCCCTAGTGCTCAACGTGGTCATAGCCCTGTTACCTTTCTACTGGTGGAGTTACGGCGTCGACGGACTCATAGCAGTTTACGACTCTCCGTTCCAGCTTTACGTAAGCGTAATGAACCAGGAGCTGCTGATCGTTGAGCTTGTTAATGTATTCCTCTTCGCTTTTAGGTTTTACGTGATAGTTGTCTCCTCCGTGTACCTTATCTATCTATTTAGAGGTCAACGCAAGACGTATGGTACTGTGTACTACCTCAGCTACCTATACGTCCTAGACCCCATAGTCCTCTACCTAGTTTTCAACTACTTACTGCCCCTCATCGGCTATTCAACGTCGTACCCGTTCTTCATCATAGGGAAGGAAAGGATCGAAATGACTTACAGCGGCGCCCAGATAACCGCCGACGTGTTCAGTTACCCTACACTGGCCTACTGGTTCTCCCTTGCCTCTGGGGTCGTTTACTTGGCATCAAGGGTTCTCAAGATGTAAGTCCTTAAGGACCTTCATGGCCGCGTTGTACCCCGGTATCCCGGTCACTTGCCCCCCAGGGTAAGTCCCGGCCCCAGTCAAGTAGAGCCCCCTTATTGGCGTAGCGTACCCCCACCCCTTTACTGGCCTTCTGTCGAACAAGTAGGGCTCTACCATGGGGAGGTGGTTCAAGTTACCGTAGGGCAAGTTGTAGAGCTTCTCCGCGTCCTTTGCAGTAAGCCTCTCCTTGTACAGGACTTCGCCCCTCACTATTTGGAGGGCCTCCTCGAGATCCCCCATCATCTCCATTACGTGTCCCCCGAGGCTCTTGTCTGCAAAGGAGGGCAAGACTATCTCCCCTGCAGGGGTGTCTATTATCGACTGCGAAAAAGGCCTAAGTTCCTCGGGTAGCCTTGGGGCCTCCTTGAAGACCACGTTGTACTTCACCCACCTGCTGTAGCCCACTTTCGCGTCGAGCTTAAGCTCCGTGAGCTCGTTGAGGAGAAGGGGGCTCCCCGCCAACACAACCACGTCAAA
>JBBINF010000194.1:0-2467 GCA_037444045.1 Sulfolobales archaeon
GCTCCTTATTAGCCCCAACCCAGGGTCTGCGCTAACCAATATGTCGGCGTAGTCGTCGGCGCTCATCTTCTTCAAAACTAGGTAGTCGTTCCTCATTATCACTTTCGTGTTGGAGAGCTGGATTATTAGCTCGTTTAGGTCGTCCGGGTTGTGGGTGGCCAAAATAACCCCTATCCTCCTAACCCTCCCCAGCCTCATCAGTCTATTGATTAATCCCTCCACCACGCCCTTCACGCTCTCGTGTTGCGACTGGGGGAAGTACTCGTGGGCCTCGTCCATTATCAAGAGCGAGAGGGGGTTCTCCGCCTTTTCCTTGTATAGCCTGTCCTTGTAGGCGAAGAAGTTGGACAACAAGTGGTAGGATATAGTTGCCAATGCCTCCACGGAGGCAGTGTATTCTAGCACCCAGCTCAAGTCTACAATCACGTCCTTTTTCCAGAGGTCTTCGCCCACCTCTTTGAAGGTTCCGGGAACGTCGAATATCCCGAACTCCCTGTAGGACTTAAGTAGCCTGTGTATCGCGTCCCTGGTTTGATCAGCTAACTTCAACTCGTTCATTGCGTCCTCAAAAGCTCTACTAGCTTTGATTTTCACTCTATCTCCTTCTATTGATATAATATGGGTACTTCTGGTCTTTTTAAACGGCGGCAGCTCTTTGGCGTTAATTACCACGGGTTCCCAAGTTAGGTTGTCTATCGAGAGCCTGGGCTTCACGCTGGTCTCGTAGACCTCCACCGCTACCTCGTTGGAGTTGTCCTCCAGCATACCCCTCAGCTCGTCTATAATATTGAACTTAGTCTTCCTCATCAGGGACTCCCAGGCCATGCTGGCCCCGGGGGACATGTATGGGGTCATGTTGTGGAAGCTCTCCATGACGCGGCCGAAGGGGATGGAGTAAGGGACTAAGTAAATCTTAGAATTCCCGTACTGCAATACTACGTAGTCGTCCTCAATCTCCACTCCCCTTCCCTCCCCATACCTATCCTGGAAGTAATCGACGTAGTCCTCAACCTTTATGCCCTCCATTAGGGTTGTCACCGGCATGATTACTACTGCCTCCCCCATCTTCTCTATCGCCAACCTCACGAAGTCCCCCTGTCTGTCGAAGGCCACTACCCTCTTGTCTATTTCGTTAGCGGAGGCTATCCTCTTCAATAGCGTGGTCTTCCCGGAGCCAGTGGTGCCTATTAGGAGGACGTGGTGGACTAAGGCGAACTCGTCGAGCTTTACCCTTGCCTCAGTCTCCGCCCCACCGGAGTACACGCGCCCTATCACTAGTCCCGTCCCTGGTATGCCCAACGCCTTTTCCAGTAATTCCGGCTTTGGCCTAAAGACAGGCGACTGGGGGTCTATTGGCGATACCGCTGGCCTAGCGTTTCCGTCCTTGTCTATTTCCTTAATCGGGGTCAACTGAAGGGTCGTGGGGGTCATTAAGGTCGTGGGATCCTTGACGTTGTTCATCTCCCTTATCTTCAGGCTGGCCAGCATGTCTGACCTAGTGATAGCGTCGACTATACCGACTATGGTGACCTTGGGCACTATGGACCTTATTGCTAGGTACTCGCCCCTCCTCACCTGGGTCCTCAAGTAGTCCTCAAAGGCCACGTCAACTACCACGTAGTGGGACTCCCCAACCCTGACGTTCTCGAACCTCGTGACCCTCCCTATTATCCCGTCAACCGAGCTCTTCTTGGCCTCTTCTTCGGCTTCCTCCATGAGCCTCTTTAGGCCCTCAACGTCCATTAGAGATTTATCTAAACACCGAAAATTTAAACTATGAGGGCAGCAATAATAGGCTCTGGACATAACGGCCTCATCACCGCTTACTACTTGGGGAAGGCAGGGCTCGACGTGGTGGTCTTTGAGGCGTCGGACAAAGTAGGAGGGATGACCGACACGGTTGAGGTCAAGGGGGTGAAGGTGAGCAGGGCGTCATATGTCTTGGGGCTCATGCCCAAAAAGCTAATCGAGGAGTTCTCAATCCCCGTGATAGAGCAGGATCCAGTACAGACGATCTACTTGGACAAGCCAATACCCTTCTGGAGGGACAGGAAAAGGAGGGTGGAGGAACTGGAAAAGTTCGGCGAGAGCAAGTTCAGGGAGTTCGAGGAGTTGGTGTGTAAGTTCAAGTCCCTCCTGGAGAGCAAGTTCACCTTCGTCACCGAGCCCCCCTCTGAGGAGGAGGTAAAGGAGGAGGCGGAGAAGGAAGGGGTAGGGGAGTTCATGAAGCTTACCGTAAAGGAGTTCCTAAACAAGTACTTGTCTAAGGAGCTGCACGAGTTCTTTTACTACCCCGGCATGGAGGACTCCCCTGCCTACCTAGTGGCCTACTTCTACGCGGACTGGAGCTACGTCAGGGGAGGGATGGGCACGGTAGCTAACGCAATAATGGAAAAGGCTGAGAGAGTAGGGGTGAAGATAAGGCTTAACTCGAGGGTAGAGGAAATAGCGGGCAGGGAGAAGGTAA
>JBBINF010000194.1:2524-2757 GCA_037444045.1 Sulfolobales archaeon
AGGGGAGGGATGGGCACGGTAGCTAACGCAATAAGGGAAAAGGCTGAGGAAGTAGGGGTGAAGATAAGGCTTAACTCGAGGGTAGAGGAAATAGTGGGCAGGGAGAAGGTAAAGGGGGTTAAGGTAAACGGCAAGTTCCACGAGTTTGACGTGGTGGTGCTGGCTGGGAGTCCCCTACTCCTCAACGAGCTCACGGAGCTTAAGCTCGACGCCAAAGTGGGCTACAGCAGGTG
>JBBINF010000195.1:0-2733 GCA_037444045.1 Sulfolobales archaeon
GCAAATAGCTACTATGAAATCGCCGCGTCCAACGCTGGGACCGGTTACGGATATGCAGAGTGGGTCATCATTAGCTATTCGTATATTGGAAATGTATACCACCCGCCCATCACTGCGACGTTCTCTTGGCTTGCTGTCCCTATCGGGACTGGCATCCACGCCCTTTATGGGTTTACGGGAGCTGATAATCCGTTGAATGTCACGACCAACGCCACTTCATACAGCATATTAGGAATAGAGAAAGTCGTGAACTACAGCGTCTCTGGGAGCGTCTATTCCCTAGCAGGCTCCGTATCCTACGTCACTTACGCCAAGGGCCTTTACCTATTGCTCAATGTCTACCCGTCCGGAAATCTTGACAGCTGGTATCTCAACGTCACAGTTGAGCTACAGTTTGTGACCGCGACAGAGACAATAGACTACAACCTCACAGTGCCCGTCTTCGTTGACGCCTTCGCCGAGTGCGTCTCAATAACTCCCCCACAGAGTAGCTACCTGGCAGGCCAGATAATCCAGGTCACAAACTCGACGTTAGTCAACTTCCCGACGCCTGTCTACGGCTACGCGGTGGCCAGCCCCGCGAAAACGTTGATAGATATTGAAGGTCTTACTGCAGGGTTCGTCCCCTTACCGTACACGATAAATATCAACGTCACGAGCCCCATCACATATACATATATTATTAATGTACAAGAGGCCGGCTTCGTTGTGCTGTCGTATGAGGGCTCGTTTACTATATACCCGGACCAGAAGATGCCCGTAATCTTCGTAGAGAGCCCCACTACCGCAACTTACGGGTCCTCAATCAAGATAAACTTCCAGTTCACGTATAACGCCCCCGTGGCAAACATAACTTCGTTCGCCCAGCAGTCCAGCAATTTCGGGTTTGACTACTGGAAGATAGTCTCGGCGAAGGTGTTGATAGAACTGGACATCCCACAAACGAAATACGGGGCCCTTGTGTTCTTGCAAAACGGTGCTAGCAATATCTTTGTGTGGTTCAACGGCAGCAGCGGGGTCACCTTCAGCCAAGGTGCCAATATGATTCAGCTAGAGATAACCGCAGGCGTTGTATCGTTCTCGCTCAACGGCCTGACAATAGACCTCAATAACGTAACTCCTCTGATTGGCATCGGGATATACAACGCCTCATTTGACTGGCTCTATGTGTATGGGAGCATACTTCAGAACGTCTACGCAGGCCAGGCCTATACTATCCTAATTGGGCAGAGCACAACGTCTTTACAACAGTATACCTCTGGGTATGTCAACGGTAGCGGGTGGGGCAGCGTAGTTGTGCCGATTGAGTACACCGGGTACGAGCTAGTAGACATTGACTGGGTCGGCGTAAAGTATGCTATCTTGAACATCTCTGTTACTCAGCCTACCACTACGTCTACTACAACCGTCAATACCTCCACTCTATCGTATAACTACACGAAGCCCTTCAGCAATAACATAGCGCCAAACTCGCAGCTGTATAATTTCTCTGCAGATCAACCATGGGCGACAATAATTGGGCTCGTTATAGCAGCAGTTGTGGCATTGCTTGGCTGGAAGTTTGGGGGCAAAGGAGGGGCTGCAGGTGGGGCGGTGATGGGGATAATAGCAGCCTCTTATCTTGGGCTCCTACCGTGGTATATCTACTACATCTTCATCTTTGGGATCGCTATGTTAGTCGCAAAACTGTTGGCAGACAAGTTCATGGGTGGTGACTTATGACGGACGTCATTTCTCTCGCTCTTAGTACAGGTCTGGGCCCAGTCCTAGCCGTGGTTGTGATCCTCATATTTATGGGCCTGGCCTACAAGATGGCCGGCAAGATCCCCGCAATCATGGTAGGCATCGTTAGTACCTTCGCCCTCATGGTCATGGACTTCATCCCCCTCTTTTGGGGGATGGGCATAATCTTCGCAATCGTGGCCGGTCTGGTCCTCGGAGGGGGGTGGTTAGATGGGGACTAAGACTATCATTTACGTATTATTTTTCGATATAGTGCTGGCCCTCATGGTGGGGGCCTATAGCGGGCTAACTCCGCCGTCTATCCCATCTATGCCTAGTCAGTACATAGCACAGAGTATAGCGGACTCCTTCGTCTGGACCGTCGGAATTCCGCAGATTACGCTCATCCCATCTTTCTCGATTCTAGGGGCAACTTTCCCAGGGTTGTCGATCCCAGCGGTCACGTTCTTCTCTATAAGTTTCTCATGGCTATGGCCGGTCATCTATGTGTTTCTGCTGTTAGCATGGATCTTCAGCGTCTTAGGTTCAGTAATAGGCTATCTGTTCAGCATCTTTACGTCCAGTGTCTTGTTGTTAGTCTCGGTGCCTGCTATAGGGCCTTTCTTGTCCGCGTTTGTCCTAATCATCAACTTCATCCTCATCTGGGAAATCATCAAGCTCATTAGGGGCTATGGACCGTGAAGAAGGGCATCTACAACGCAAATGAATTGAGAGCTAGGCTTACCAGAAAGAAGATCCTAGAGCTTGTGGCGAAGAACTACATCATGAGCGCTGCTTTGATCTCTCATACGCTGTTGTTATCTTACGCCACAGTACTGAGGCACTTAAGGATGCTCAGCGAAGAGGGCTACGTGGAACTTTACAAGGAAGGGAGGACCCTTTACGCGAGGCTGAAAGAAAATGTGGATGAGCTGAAAGAAATTGAAAATATGAATACACAACCTGGGCCCCTTAAATTTGGTGCCCCAGTCCCCTCGCCTCAGAGGAGCC
>JBBINF010000196.1:0-2731 GCA_037444045.1 Sulfolobales archaeon
CCTGTTGCAGCCACGTTACCGATAGGTAGGCCGCGTTTTTGACCAGCGTCAGCGCGTTCAGGAACTCGTTCCTTGTCAGCCCTTCCGCAAACATCAGCTTTGCTATGTGCAACTTCCTCGGTTTGTCCTCAGGGGTCAGGAAGAACTCTACGTTCATCCTCATCAAGTCCTTTAACATACACCTCACGGTGTCTTTGCTCACCTCCCTGTCTATGTCCACTACTATGGTGAAGATGTAGAACTTGTCCTCTGCCTTAGGCCTTATAATCGCTACGCTCGGCCCGCCCATCGGTGGGGTGACGTTTACTTGGAAAAAGCTGTTCCCTGCAACCTTGTCCACCTTCATACCCAGCTCTTTAGCCCATTCCACTATTTCGACGTCAGAGGCCATTTACCTGCACCCCTTAGCGTAGAAGGACTCGTCCACCTTGTGGGAGGACGTGGAGTCCGCGTAATTCCACATGTCCTTGAACCTACCCTCGCTGGACACGAGTACCGTCTTTACGCCGTACCCCCTAAACACGTCAGCCTGTAATTTGCTGTTGGTCAAAAGGATCCAGCTCCTGCTGTTGGTGACCTTAGACACCTTGTCTATGAGGTCTCTAACGGAGTCGAACCTCATTCCGCTTAAGGAGACCACGTTACTGATGAAGGCGTCGAGGTTGAACTGGACTAGCGTCCTCTTCACCAGGAGCGAGTCCAAGTAGGATAACAGGAATATCCTCGCCCTGTAACTCAGCTCCTCTACGGAGTAGGCGTCTTTAGACAGCTCGAACTTCTCACCCTTAAAGGCGTTGAGCCCCTCCTCTAACTCCTTCCCCTTCAACTTCCCCGTCAGGATCTGCTCCTCTAGCTTCCTGTACTTCTCCCTCGCGTCCTTTGACTTGAAGTCGAAAAGCAGGCCAGGGACGTTTATCACTAGCGCCATCATTTCTTCCCACCCAGCTTCCCCAGTCTCTCCAGCCACATCTTGGTCAGTATCTTTTGCTTACAGTCGTTGCACACGTCCACATACGTAGTCTCAAAGCCCATGGACTTCAGCAGGTCGTCCACCCTGTCCTTCACCCTCATGGAACCTAACGGCTTCCCGCAGTACCTGCACTTCTGTACCTTTGACTGGTTTAGCGTTACTTTGTGGAAGTCCTTGAGCTTGACCTTCTCTACTAGGGTCAACGCCTTCTCCGGGCAGTTCCTCACACACCTCCCGCTCCCGATGCAACTGGTCAAGTCGTACTCGAGTATTAGCGTCTCGTTCTGGTTCTGGAGTTGGGGCACTAGCATCTGGCAGCTCCTCACGCAGACGCCGCAGAGGACGCACTTCTGGGGGTCTATCTGGACGTAGAAGCCGGTGGGTACCTCGTCCTCAAGGTTAACGTCGGGCTCCTCCATCATTGCCTTTATTGCCCACACGAGTAGGCTCCTCCTCCTGGAACGGGAGAACACTAGGTTCTCAGGGATCTCCCTGGTCTTGGTCAAGTTGACTGGGGCGTTTAGGGCGTCTTCGAGCTCTTTTTCGTTCCTTGCCTTGTACACTGGTAGTTTGGTCCCGGGGAAGTGGTCCGGTACCTCCTCGAGCCGCTTGAGGGCTAGGTTGCTGTTCCTGCAACTGTTGGAGGCGTATATTATGGGCACTAGCCCAGCTGCGTAGGCTGAGAGGACGAATGAGTCGTGGAGGTAGCCAATGGAGGGGAGTACAACTGGGAACACGCCTTCCTTTACGTTCACCTTTTCGCAGGAGAACAACAACTTGCCCGGCCCGTAGTTTTTAGTGATGGAGTTAACGAAGGACACGAACTGGTGCGTCGAGAAGACTGGGTTCTCTAAGTACCCTAGGTAGGAGGAACCGGAGCAGTAACCACAAGCTTCGCACTCCTCCACCTTTCCAACTTGGGGGCCCTCTGGGGTGTTGATGATTAGCCCCTTAGGGCACGACTTAATCAAGGTCTCCATTTCCTTTTGCACGTTGAACTGCTCCGCCAGCACTGGGTAAGGCATGTACTCGTACAGCTTGACCCTTAACAGGGACCTCCTTGAGAGCGACTTCGAGCGAACTGGTTGCACCCTATAGGCCAACATGCTCAGGCTAGCCTTAGACAAGTACGCCGTGATGAGTGCCTTGACGAACTTCCCGCTCTTCCCTGCGACCCAAGACATTGGGATTACGTCTATCGCTAAGGGGACTATCCCGGTTCTGTTCTCTATCTCCGAGATGAGTAAGCTGTCCACGTCTCCGACTATCACCAGTCCCCTAACGCTGTTGTCCCTTAGGTCTTGGTAGATGTAGTCCCCTATCTCCGCCATGTACACCAGTTCTTGGTTTCCCTCAAAGAACGACTTGAGCGTCTCGTCCCCTATGGCCTCCCTAGCCTGGTGGGTGACCAAAAGACCAACGTTCATTTCATACACCCAAGTGGTTCCTCTCCTGTTCTATCCATTTCTCTAGCCCTCTGCAGACTACCTTAAAGACGTCCGACCTGCTGTCTCTGACTACGTCGTCAATCCACTCCGGCACCCAGTCGAGGATGTGGTTGACGAAGAAGTTCCTCTGGTCAGACACTACCCTCATTGGGTCCTTCCCCTTTGACTCGTACTCGTGTTGCTTGAGGGAGAGGAAGGACATGAACCCCAGGATACTTGAGATGTGGTCAGCCTCTGGCTGGAAGAAGTCCCCCACGGTCTTAGGCTTTAGTCCCCAGGACTTGTAGAAAGACAGCAGGTCGTTTAGCTTAAC
>JBBINF010000197.1:0-2726 GCA_037444045.1 Sulfolobales archaeon
CACGTAAAGTACGATCTCTCCAAGCCAGAAGGAGGGGATGAAGTAGGTCATTATAGCCGTGAAACTGACTACGCTGTCCCCTAGCTTTCCTTGCCTAGATATGGCGTAGAGGCCAAGGACTATTGCCAAGATAGTGCTCAGTATGAGGCTTGGGATCACTAGGAGGGCGGTCACTGGGAACCTCTGCTCTACTAAGGTCAAAACGGGCTCGTCGTAGTGCATCGATATGCCCAAGTGGAAGGTCAAGAGGGACTCTATGTACACAAAGAACCTCTCTTGGAGGGGTAGGTTCAGCCCAAACTGTCTGTCTATAGCCTGTACTAGTTCGCTCCTAGGCAAGCCCTTGTAGGAAAGGGGGACGTAAAGTTCAGCCACGTTAATGTGGTAAATGGTTGGTAGGACTTGGAAGACAAAGAAGTTAAAAACTAGGATCCCAAATAACAAGACTAGCCTCTCGGCTATCCTCTTCAATAGGTACTTCTTTATCCCAGTTAGTCGTAACGTCGCCCTAGCCCTTCTCTCCAAGGCAGTAC
Source organism: Sulfolobales archaeon (assembly GCA_037444045.1). Taxonomy (GTDB): domain Archaea; phylum Thermoproteota; class Thermoprotei_A; order Sulfolobales; family Sulfolobaceae; genus Aramenus. The sequence continues at coordinate 534 of JBBINF010000197.1, forward strand.
CCATCGCCATCAATAATAGAGTAGTCTTAGTTTTTTAAAAACTTTATTATTTTTCTGTTTATACTTATACGGTCTGTTTCAATCTTAAATGGGATCTACGTTTAAACATTACACGAGAACGCTTTATCTCAGTATAAACAGTACAGCGTATATGGGAAGGAATTAAAATTTATTTGTTATTATGGAATTTAACGTAACCAGCTTTTAAATATTTAATTAATTATTTAAATCACTAGATCTAAGCCCACTCCGGGGTTATGTGTAAAAGGTTACTATCAGGCGTTTAACTGCTTGTAGGGCCTAATTACTTCTCACCTTAAGGTCTAGGTCAACTGTTATTTGCATCGTATTTTGGGGGCTTTATAAGATCTTCGCAGAGTAGGGAAAGACTCTCCATTCAAGGACGCAAAAGGACTTAGCCCTTTTCTCTGCTTATGAGTAGACTGTTACGCATGTGGGTCAGAGGGCTGCCGCGATGGGGGGTTTCCCCAAATAACCCCTCTGCTTAGCCCGTCTCAAAGTATGAGGGGTCTGTATTTTGCCCTTCAATAGTTTAGGGGAAACAAGCCAAAGAGGTGTTCAAGTGATACACACGATGGTACCTATGGGACTTTTTAATTGGAAGTTCAGCCTACCGTCAAAGGCCAAAATCCGCTAGAGGGACACCATCGCGATTTGTAGGTCTTAAGTTCAATACCCTAAACTCTCTAGGTACCCTGTAATAAGGAGGGTCTCTATCTAGTCAACACCTTAGGTTAACATATTAAATTCTGACGTTGAGGTCTTCCCCTAGATGTGGATCCAGGCCTTGGAAGGTGGGCAAGACCTTTACGTGTCCCAAGTGTAGCTCTAAGTAGGAGAGGTGTTGGACGTATCGCTGAACGTCTGCCTAATGACGAGTGGCATTTAGACTGTAACCAGCCTAGGTAGGTTTGTGTCATCTCACTAACGGGCAGAGGAGGGTGAGGGCTGGAGTCCCAAACTCCAGTAAGGACCAAGGGTTGAGGGTTTAACACCATGTTATATGGGATTCGATGGATCCCAAACCCCGTAATATAGAGGTACTCGGACAAACAATTAATACCCAACTACATACTTCTGTCTAGTCATGGCTAAACCCAAGAATAAAGGAAAGAGCTTATCTAAGGACAGGAAGTACTTAATCGCCTTAGGCCTTATACTAGTTGCTTTAGCGTTTTACTTTCTGGACTCGTCCTTCTCTACAGCCCCAGTAGTCAAGGCCATCCCCAGTACCTATACGCTTAACGACGTGGTAGCGGTAAGTAACGACGTGGTGGCCTTCGCTGGGGCAGCACAACACAACAACGTGTCTTACGGCGTAGCCGGTGAGTACTTCATCCAAAACTCGTCCTATATCCTCTTTAACCTAGGTAACTACTTCCGGAACGGTACAGTGTACTCGATAGCGTACAACGGCTCCTATTTCCTGCTGGCTGGAGCTCAGTACGTAAGGGAGGGCAACTTGAGTATACTCCAGCCGGAGCTAGTTCTGTACTCCGATGGTAGGGCAATTAACGTATCTGGCCTAATACCCAGCGTGTACACCCCTGGGCAAGCGTACGTGGACGCGTGGACTGGGAGCTACTGGCTCGTCGGCGGAAGCGCCTTGGTAATAGAGGGTAGCTCCCAGTACAACGTCCCCTTTCTGGTTAAGGTCTATCCCAACTTGACCTCGGTTGACCTAACCTCGAAGCTGCCCAGTTTCTTCTACACCCCGCTCAGCGTCGGCACAGGGATATACGCCCTCTCCACTGGAGGTAACGAGTTCGCAGTGGGAGGGAGTCACTTGTTTAACTACACATTCGCCTACTTCAACGGCACCTCTTTCTCTGGGCTAAATAAGATGGGCGGTTCAATATTGGCGGTGTCCGTCTCGCCCCAAGGTTGGCTAATAGGGGGGTTCAGTTACAGTTCCAACCCCGAGGTCACGCTGACAATGCTCGGGGTGGTCAACGGGAGTGGCGTCCACTTTGTCAGTATGAAGTACGGGGTGGGAGAAGTGGTCGCAGTGGGATACGGAAACGGCGATTACGCGGTGTCTTTACGGATACCCTCGGTAAACCAGGAGACGGGCACAGTCTCAGAGGAGGGAGTCGTACTTACGGGGAATACCCTTTCCTCCCTCTCTGAGGCCTATGAGGGCTTAAACGTTAGCGTGAACTCCCTTACCTT
>JBBINF010000198.1:0-2717 GCA_037444045.1 Sulfolobales archaeon
CAGTACGTTAGAGACATCCGCAAACTCAAACCTCAGTTACTCGTTCATGCCCTCTCCAGCAGACCTATCTACAGTAAAGTTATATAACGCGAGTTACGTGGCTGAGCACTCCGGGAAGCCAGCAGTCGTTTACGTGGGGGCAGAGTGGTGCCCTTACTGCGCCGCCGACAGGTGGGCGATAACAATAGCGCTGCTGAGGTTCGGAAACTTGAGCGGACTGGAGTACATGATGTCCTCCTCGAGCGACGTATACCCCGACACGCCCACGTTCACTTTCGTCAACTCCACTTACGTAAGTAAGTACGTGTCTTTCGTCCCATACGAGTACCAGGACAGACAGGGAGCCCCCCTAGAGACCCCACCTGCATACGTTAAAGACCTATGGGACGAACTAGGGAACGGGAGCATACCCTTTGTTTATGTAGGTGGGTACTATTACCAAGTCGGGACGATAGTAAACCCTGGGCTAATAAGCGGGAAGTCCTGGGAGTACGCGTTGAGCCAATTGGGCTCAAACACGGAGTTCGCCAAAGAAGTTTACGCGGAGGCCAACATCTTGACGGCTGAAATATGCAAAGTGGACGGGAACCAGCCCTCCCACGTATGTAACAACCCTACCATACTCTTGATAGAGAAAATGCTCTCAGCCCAGTACGGGCAGCTTGAGGTAGACGACAGGGACTGAAGGGTCGGACTCCTGTTTAGGCTTGCCTCAAGACTTACGTAAACGTCGATAGAGAAGGGACAGTAGACTGCACAGGGGTAATCTCGCTCCCTAGGTTCAGACCGGGGTACGCCGGGGTACGCGGGGGGTAGGCAATAGCTAATTCACCTAATCCAGCAGTAGAATCCAACGTAAGCTCCCCGGTGTTTACTCCTATTTAAGGATTTAGCATAAACAAGCTAAACAGTCTTTAAATAACGTGTCTCCCCACAGTCGCCTATGAGGAGTAGTAGGCTACTTTCAACTGTGTTAAGTGTTGTCTTACTCTCCCTCTCAGCCCTTCTGGCTGTTTCCGGGTATAAGGACTTTTACGTCCTTTTAGGGGTGGGGTTGCTCTCCGAGGTATACAACGGGCTGCTATTTAACCACTTGTACAAGACGAGGAGCTTGGAAAAGCAGGACTTGACAGAGGTCTACCTCTTTAACCTCTTCACGCTAGTGGACTTTACCGGGATCCTGGCCTTTTATTTATTTTTAAACGTGTACTTATCAATTTCAATAATACTTCTAAGCTCAGTATTTATAATTTTGCCCAGGTATATAAAGGTAAGAGGGAACTACATAAGGTCGCCAAAGACGTCTTTTTCGATGCTCTTCCTAGTCCTCACCACCACGTGGGTCTTGTCGGCAGACATAGCCTTCTCTAGCGGGGAGTTGCAGTTCGGGCTAAGCAACTTCGTCTCCGGGGCCGCGGCCCTAGGAGTCCTACGTATCCCCGTGGTCTCCCTTGTATATAACTCCTTCTCTGTCTTCGCGGGGATTACTAGCACCTTGTGGTTCTCCGTGATGTTCGGAACCTTCTTCCTCCCCCTCACGGTCTACAGGCTTCTGTCCGCCAAAAAGGCGGTGAACAAGGTCAGGTTGGCGTTAATGGTATTGGCCTACTGGGTCTACAGCATCTACATCCCCTCCTTCTCTCCCATAGCTGACAAGGTACAGTACGTGCCTTACATGTGGTTCAACGGGCTGGGGACTTACGGGCCAGTGAGCCCCTCCTACTTGCTGTCTGGGATAGTCGGGACGTATATTGTGACCGGTGTCCTCTCGTTCATGTTCGGCTCTAGGCAGGTGTGCTCAGTGACCTGCACTGCGCCCTACATGCTACAGGGGTCTTTTATGGACTCGCTAAAGGAATACAACAGGGGGTCTAAACTTGGAAGGAAGGCCTTGGGGGCTAAGGTGAAGTGGTGGCAGAAGTTCAACTCGACGTTACTCATGGGGTCCCTCATCGCCCTGGCCGTTATATCTTTCCTAGACCAAGAGGGGGTAACTAATATATCGGTGCTGGGCGTAGACCCGACAGTCTACGTCTGCATGCTCTACTTCGACCTACTTTGGTACGTCCAGTTCCTGGTGATACCCTTCCTAGGTAATTACTCGTGCGTGACCTCTGGGATATGCCAGTGGGGAGTTGTGAACCAAGTGTTTTCCTACTTGGGCCCCTTTAGGCTGAAGGTCAAGGACCCCAACGCGTGCTTGAACTGCAGGACAGTGGACTGCGCCAAGGCCTGCCCAGTGGGCATAACCGACATGAGGGGCTCCTTTATAAAGAAAGGGGAGCTCAAGTCCTTCAAGTGTATTGGGGCTGGGGACTGTATAGAGGCCTGCCCAGAGGACAACATATACGTTTACGATATGTTGAAGTTGGTGAAAGAAAAAATAAAATTTTAATCTTCTTGAGCGTGGACTTTTCCCTTACAGAAAAACCTCGGCTTGGAAACGTTTTCAGACTTGTCGCAAAACTTTATTAGTTTACGTTAGGTATGCTTTATCATGTCTTACGTGTTTGGATGTGGCTCTTCAACTAACGAAGTGCTCCAGAGCTCAGTCCAGGCCACGGTTCAGTCCGTAGTATCGTTCCCCTTCCAGCCCTTTCCCTCCGTCATAGAGGACGAGTACGGAATATTTATAAGGGTTGGAGATGCGCCCTCTGTCAAGGCCGAGCTCCACGAGGCCATGGTGGAGGTATATAGGAGTAGCGACGGAAAGATAG
>JBBINF010000199.1:0-2709 GCA_037444045.1 Sulfolobales archaeon
ATAAATGACATTTCTCACTACATTGATGCGGTTAGGACCATGGTTAATGAGGCTAGGAAGGTTCTAACTCAATAATTTTGAGGCTACGTAGTTGACACAAGCCTATTCATGGTATTTATGACCTCATCATAGCAACTCCTTTTTGAGTCATCACTATACCAAACATACCTTATTGTGCCGCTGGTGTTTCTGCAACGGTGGCTTGCAAGGATTAGGGCATAAGCGCTGTGACATGTCCGTTTTCTCCTCATGCCTGTGTTCCTCATCACTCCTCAGTTCTTACCAAGATATACCCCATCCTCGGGGTATTACTGGTCTTGGACTCGCTCACCTGCAGGTCCACTAGGCTCAGGCTAAGTGATACAGTATGTGAGAGCGAGCTAGGCATGTTAGCAATAGGATGATGGTTTGTGAGAGGTGCGGTTTCAAGGCGAATAGAGACAAGGTGCCACTCATTTAGTACGTAGAAATAACTAAGACAGCCTAGGACAGGGTCAAATGGAGAGGTTCGGGGGTCTCACTGCGGTACCGAGTACTCAGGTTTAGGGGTTCCTATGAAAATAAGCTATTTCATTCTTAACCAACGTACATAACGAAAAGCCGTATTTCAATTAGAAAGGAGCGAAGAAGGTGATTCAAGTGAAAAGCTAACGATAGTGAACGGGGGCTATATCGAAGCCGTTTATGCTTACGTCCTTAACATCTCCACTTACTCTCTTTTTAACCCACACTAGAGTTACATCACCAGGGCTGGATTGTACAGCTCTCTGCTTGCTGAAATCTCAATTGAAAAGCACTTGACCCAGAAGTTTAGCTGGGTCTCATGACTAGTGAAACTTACCATGGGGTTACAACTGGTTCAAGGTCCTACATGAAGCCAGCGATCAGTATTGAAGCAAGCCTCAGGCACCTGCTTTCATCAAATGATTTTCTCATATTTTAAATATTTAAAATATTGCACATTAAATATAGAATAAAATATTTTAAATATACTCGTTAAATTTATACATATGGTGGGGAGTCTGAGAGTGGCAATAGTTACGGGAGCTGGTTCAGGCATTGGTGAGGCCATTGCTTGGAAGCTTGCGGAGAAAGGCTTCACAGTAATTGTCACAGATATAATTGGACATGAAAGGGTGGCTAGAGATATCTCGAGCAAAGAATTGAAGGCAGAAGCGTACAAGCTAGATGTCACATCAGTAAAGGATGCTGAGGAAGTAGCTAGAGAGGTTGCTAAGAAGTACGGTAGAATAGATGTACTGGTTAACAATGCTGGCATATACCCGTTTAAATCATTCCTGGATATGAGTCTGGAGGACTGGGATAAAGTCATAAACGTTAACCTTAGAGGAGTCTTTATAGTGACCAAGGCAGTTGTACCATACATGGTGAAGCAGAGATATGGGAGAATAATCAATATATCCAGTATAGCCGGGCAAAGAGGTATTGCGCAACTAGTTCACTACTGCGCCTCGAAGGCAGGAGTAGACGGGTTTACAAGGGCGCTGGCGGTTGAATTGGCACCATATAATATAACCGTCAATGCTGTTGCACCAGGAATAATAAGAACTCCTGGTACAACGAAAGGGTCATCAGAGTTACTAGAGAAACTGGGTGAAACCATACCATTAAAGAGGGTTGGTGAGCCAGTAGACGTGGCAAACCTCGTGGCTTTCCTGGCTAGTGATGAAGCCTCATGGATAACTGGACAGGTATATGTTGTGGATGGTGGGCACATAATGAAGTGGCCATAGTACTTTTTCACATAGGCTGCTGAACGGTAGGCTATGACCTTATCAATGCTCCTCAAAATCTTCAATTCCTCCCTAATACCCACCCGAGTCATTAGGCAGGTGCTGAAGCCCTTGACTTAGAAAAGGAAGTAAGAAGCCAGCAAACATCCCTCTTGGCAGCCTCATGACTAGGGTACATGCTCGTGACATCCTCTGGGTCAAGACCATTACATTGATGTTGATGTAACGACAATGCCACAGGGGACATTTAATGAAACTGTTGGACATTAAGCTGGGTGAGTGCGGCATATTCCCACACATATAAACTAGCTATGTTTGCACTGCTAATGTGTTCCACCACCTTAACCTTCATGAGCAATGTAATGAATTTCCAATTATGGCCATTCTACCCATTCCATTCTAAATACATTATGGGCAGACTTGAATATGGGTAGCGACGTCAGGAACTCATGACCTTACTAATCCTGCCTCCTCACTCCTCCTCGTCCTGCCCACACACCTCACCTATTACGGAGGCCATGTTATCACCATTAACCTTAAAACTAACCACCTCAGGCTTACCATTATTTACTAGTGCGTAGGCTACATTGTTCCTTTTGTCGATTAGGATGTAAGTGCAGGACTTTAATTAGGTTAAAAACTTCACTCACAAATCAATCATTGAAAATGGCTCTAGGTTACTTAGGAGTAGCGGTGCTGTTGATCTGCCCAGGCATAACCTTATTCAAGTTCCTAGGAATTACCGCTGAGGATTTGGCGCTCGCTAAGCTGATTTATGATAGGGCTGTGAGGGATGGTCGTGGGCGTGAGGTCGAGTTCAAGGGCTACTTCAGGTAGCCTAATTATACCTTACTTAAAACGGTATGGCTTTGCCTAGTTTTGGTCCGAGGTGTTAGGTCATTAACCGCAGAATTGAGGTTTTGTGTGTATTGTTATTGTTACGGTGCTTGTGCCA
>JBBINF010000200.1:0-2696 GCA_037444045.1 Sulfolobales archaeon
AACTTAGGAGGGCCGTGGCCAGGAAAAAGGTCGTAACTATAATAGCCATTACTTTGCTCTTCGAGGTAGGAGTTTACGTGGCTATATCACAAGTTAAAACTCCCAGGATCGAGGCAGTCCTAGAGCCCCTGTCCCCCTTGTTATGGTTAGTGGGAGTCCTCTTACCCCAGGGACTTTTGCTCCACTTTATCACGATCTCGATCTCGTCTGGGGCCCTCTCCGAGGAGTACGAACAAGGCACTGTAGACTTCTTCCTAACAAAGCCCATAACTAGGCTACAGTTCCTAGTCGGGAAGTACTTAGGAGGGTTCCTACTGGTAACGTTAGTATACGCCTTTATGGTCTTCCTCTCCATAGTCCTTTCCGAGATCTTCTTTGGGAGTCAAGTTTACTTGGGGTTCTTGCCGGGTATATTCCTCTCAGTGGAGTTCTCCTCTCTAACCTTCTTCTCAATAGCCTTCATGGTGGGAGAGGTCTTGAGAAGGAGCAGCTTGGCCTTTCTGATCTCAAGCACAGTCCTTATAGGCTCAATTCTCATAGGGGCAGTTCTAGAGTTCGTAAGTAGGTTAACCGGTTCCCCCATCTTCACGTCGATTGCAATAGCCCTCCCCTCTTGGGGTGCGGTTGAGCTCCCCTACTTGTACGCCCAGGGAATACCCAATGCCTCCCTTATAGTTCAAGCGTTAGAGATCTTCCCAGCTGTCCCGGGGACGGAGGTAGAGGCGATAGCTTACGTCGTGCTGTACTCGGGGGTGTCAACTGTCATGGCGTTCTTGAGCTTTCTTAACAGGGATATCCCAAAGAGGGTTAGCTGAAGTCGTTAAACGCTTGCTTTTTAACTCTCCCGTTAAACACCGTTTATGGAAACTCAGATACCAAGAGGTCAAAGGTACATTAAGAAGTTCATATATTACGCTGCCCTTGGAGTACCCCAAGTGGACGTAACCAAGTACAAGCTCACTGTCTCTGGCCTCGTTGAAAATAGGCTTGAGTTCACTTACGACGAGCTACTGAAGATGGTCGACGTTGACTACGTTAGGGACTTCCACTGCGTTACTGGCTGGAGCGTTAAGGACGTGAGGTGGGAAGGGGTTAGGATGAGGAAGTTGGCTGAAATGGCGAAGGTAAAGGAGAACGCCAAGTGGGTAATATTTTATAGCCTAGACGGCTATACCTCAGTTGTTCCAATAGAGGACGCGTTACACGATAACGCAATTATAGCCTTGAAGATGAACGGGAAGCCCCTAACCCTTGAGTCAGGGTTCCCCGCTAGGCCGTTTATACCTCACTTGTACGGTTGGAAGAGTGCCAAATGGCTCACGGAAGTGGAGTTCGTTGACAAGTACGTTGACGGGTTCTGGGAAGAGAGGGGATACCACGAAAGGGGGAACGTCTGGGAAGAGGAGAGGTTTAAGGGTCACAGCGGGAGGCACACGCCTAAGAGGCCTATACTCTAGGTCGATTTTACGCACTCGTAGACCTTTATAGCTATGCTCCTTATTTCGTCTGTCGACAACGCGGGAACGAAATACCTCCAGCTCTCGTCGTTAAGGGAAGGAGTGGACAAGACGGCCTGTAATAGTTCCTTGCATTCTTTCGGTACTGTGTTTATCTCTTTGACGTTATCGAGAACGTAGCCCTTTATCATAAGCATAGCCATTAGTGGTTTACCCATCTCCGCTAGTCTTATAGCGTTCCAAAGCACATCGTCCATGCTATCTAGTCGTAGTTACAGGGTAAAATCGTTTGTCCTTTGAGCAGAATTTAGGTAGTAGTAAAAGGTCTAATGGGGAAGGAGACTATAATAACTAGGGGCATCTCCATGGCTCGCCAACCCGTTCTCCACGTTTTTTAGTTGATGTAATCTTTTTAAAAACAAAATAACAAGTTATTTATATGAGAATTAGGTCTATAGCCGCAGAAAAGGACATCGTTGAGTTCTGCTATGAGGGTTCCTCAATAAAGATACTGGTTAAGGACAAGGAGTTGAGGATATTTGAGGAAATTGGGTACGAGGTCGCTACTGGCCCCATGTACTCGAAAATTCAGTTGGCAGTCAGGGGAAACAAGGTCTACGTTATTAGCCCCTTCGGGGAGAACGAGGTTAAGGATCCTAGTAACATCTTGGACGGCTTAAAACAACTAGTAGAGCTATTAAAGGAAAGGCACAAGGGAATTTACGAAAAAATGCAACAAGTGCTCGGCTCTACTTGATCTCCCCCAATTTCTTTACGTTTCCCTCTAAGTCCTCAAAGACTACTTCCCCGTCCTCCTTTACTATTACGTACCCCGTCTTTCCCTCGCACTTGTAAGGGAAGGCCAGTAACCCGGAAGTCTTGGTCGAAGTCGCCGCGTAGATCGGGTAGAGGCTATCGTCCATGTTAAGGGCGACACAGTTGGGGATTACTTTGAATAAAACGTTTAGAACGTCGTTCAAAAGGCCCTCGTACTCTTCTCCTATTTCCCTTAATCTCCTTATCTTTTCCATGGACAAATTGTTATAACTAGGTTTATTAATTTGATACCGCAACTGCCCTCCTCCCATTTATTCCAAGCAGTAGAAGCAAGAACATAGAAGTCAAGGTCAGTGCGGAGGCTATCACCTTGACGTCTATTGAGCTAATTACTGGGACAACTACTCCGCCAACAGCAGCCGCGTTTAACGCAATTCCCATATTCCTAGCGTTAGCCCCGTA
>JBBINF010000201.1:0-2689 GCA_037444045.1 Sulfolobales archaeon
AAGATGCCAAAGGGGTCTAGTAACCAAGGCCTAAGGAGTCTCTTAAGCCTAGTCAAGGCTCAGTATGGTCTCATTGTTATGGCCTTGAAGGTCAAACGACGTTGCCCACTACTGAAGAAAGTAGTCCAGAGTCCCCTTCTTCTTCACGACCTTTTCTACGAACTCATCCCTCACCGGCAAGTAGACCCTCTCGTAGAACTCCCTCTGGTTCTCAAGCACTTCCCTAGGGAAGGAAGAGACGTACTTTAACGCAGATTCCCACGCCTTGTCATAGGGTAACACTGCGTCTATTTTCTCCTTGATCTCCCTGTCGTAGTCCCTGGGCGTCTGCTCCTTGTCCCCTATGACGTAGTAGCCAGTTTCCTTATCCTGGTAAACTTGCTCCCCAGCTACTGTGACGAGCAGTCTGTCCTTCCTAAACTCTGAGGGAACGGTTACCCCCCTTGTCCCCGTTTTAGGCACGTATCCCTTGCCGTAGTACTTTGCCCATGCGTAGAATATTGCCCTATTTAGCCCAAAGGACTTAGCCTTGTCTAGGTCCCCGTAAAGGGCGTAGTACCTAGCTGCCTGCAACAGCCCCATCACTTGGAACCTACCTAGCTTCCCCTCTACCTCCTTTTCCTCAGCCCTCACCCCCTCGTGGTATGGGGAGTACTCAGTTATTGCCCTCAAGAGAAGCTCCTTTGCCTCATCTTCCTCGTATTTCTCGTATACCCCTTCCTCGTGGACGAAGCCCTCTGGCTTTGCCCAGTCCAGGGAGAACTTGCTCAGTTTGTCTGGGGAGAAGCACACCGCCACGTAGTCGAGCTCCTTGTGGAGGGAGAGAGGTGCCGTAAATAGCCTCTTGGCGTCTATTAGCTCGTCAACCTTGAGCACCCCTCCTGACTGCTCAGATAACCTCTTTATATCGTCCCTAACTCTCCTTAAGACGTACTGGACTAGGGCGTGTGCAGCCGTTACCGGGTAGTAGTCCTTTGGCAACGCCCTCTCGTTCACCCTGACGTGTATCCCCTCCCCGCTCCAGAGCAGGTAGACTGACTTGTAGACCCCCTCCTTCTCTAGGTAGGAGACAATGGCCTCAGCTGCCTTAACTGCGAACTCCCACTTGTCTATCTTCGTGTCCACGTCAAAGAAGGGGGTGTAGGCTACTACCTTGTCGTGCTCTACGCTCTGCTTATCCACCTCCTTATACTTCGCGGCAGTGGCGTAGACCGTCCTCGCCCCAAACCTCCTCACCTTGTTGAGGACGTCCTCCTCTGAGGAGAAAGTCAGTGGCTCCTCCCTGTCGTACCTCACCATCGCCTTCCCGTAAAGTGCTGCCCACCTCCCCTTTGAGAAGCTAAATACCTCCCTCTTGACGAGGGCGTTGCTGTAATGCGTTAGAGGGTCAGCCATTTTTAAGAACTTGTCCTCAAAGGCTAATATACTCTAGTGCACGTTAGGGAGTTGGTAATACCTTATAAGGGTTTCTGCTAAACATATTCTGTGGAACTCCAGCAGGTCTACGGGATAAGCAAGCTCGGCGAGGAGGTGCCGGAGTGGGCTGAGGAGGTAAAGTACGAGTTCGTGGACGAGGTAATGGGGGACAGGCTACCCACCGCCAAGGAGTGGATTAACAGCCTGCAGAGGGAGATGGAGGTCGTAAAGGAGAAGCTTGGGTTGAGGGACTTCCTACTCTCGAAGGAACTGAGGAGCTTCATGGAGGACCCAAGGAGGCACCTAGTGAAGAAGTTGTTCCTCTACTTCCACGACCTAGTCAGGGGCAGGGTAACCCCAGAGGAGTTCGCCACGAAGGGGAGGCAGGCCCTGAACAGCTCCTTTGGCTCAAACCTAAGGGGCATATACCAGTCCTGGGGCCTCTTGGCCATACTTGACCTCTTGGCAGACAAGGGCTTCTCCCTGGCCTACCCTCCCCACAGGGTAGTGGGGCTGGACAGGGCGGGGATGCAGAAGGGAGGGAGCATCCCGCCAAACGCTGTAGTCGAGGACGCCCTTGGGAGGTCTTTTTCCTTTTTCGTTGAGGCACCAAGGCCAATAGGCTGGGAGGACGGAGGGGACCTAGAGAGGGTGTGGAAGCTCTACTCTACCCTGAGGCCCGACATGTTGATCTACAAGGGCTTCTACCACGACATAGTGGACTTGAGCAGCGACATCCCCATAAAGAGGCCAAACTACGTGGTCGAGTTCAAGGAGCTGGACGACTGGTGGAAGAGGTGGAGGTACTTAAAGGGCTACAAGCCCTTCTCGGCAAACGAGTGGAGGGCAAGGTGGATAAAGGGGCTATACGAGGGGTTGGCGGATGTCCTAGGGGGAAAGAGGGAAGACCTCCCAGAGTTCAAGAAGGAAGAGGGGAGGAAGATCAGGGAGTACAAGGTGATAGAGCTCTACATGGGCATCTACAAGCCAGACCTAGGGGTTCTCATTAGTAGGAGGGCTGTGGAGGACCACGTAAAGGAGGAGTTGAAGGGCGTAATGGTATTGGACGACGTCGGGTTCAACAGGGAGAAGCTCTATCCCCTGGTGGAGGACATGCTGAGGGGGGTAGAGGTCAGACTGGACTTAAGGGAACTTGCTTATAAGTTCGCAATGGAGAGGCAGAAGGAGTTCAGGGAGTGGTTAAAAAAGAGGATGAACGTGGACTTGGAGGCACTTTAACTTCACGAAACCTTTAGCAGTATCCTGCCGTCCC
>JBBINF010000202.1:0-537 GCA_037444045.1 Sulfolobales archaeon
GCCTCGTAGTAGTGCTCCAAGGCAACCACCGGGTCCTCGGCGTTTATTAGCTTCACACTCTCCCCATCGCCCCAGTACTCGATGATTAACTCGCTGGATCCCTCGTAGGTGCAATAGCGAGTTACGGTTCCGAGGAGTTCCTTAGCCAGTTCGAGACCCGCCCTCACAGCATCATCCACGGTGGCTATGGGGCTGGGTAGGTCCACTACCCTGAGCAGATCTCGGTAGTACACGAACCAAGGCACACCCACACCTAGGCACTCAGCTTAATAGTCTTCACTAGGCTGTGGTGGGGCTGGGGTTGGTTTGCCTTCCTCACCCACACGTAGAACGGCATCCCAACCGGTGGGTGTGAGGGTTGCCTTGAGGGTAGTGTTTGGGGCTGTGTTGCTTTGGTAAGGTTGAGAATGTAAGGGTTTTGGTCTTGTGGTTGTTTGTGTACGTGCTGTACATGGCTATGTTTATCACTATTTATCCCATCGTCAGGTTGCCTTGAAGGGGTTGTGGGTGTCTGGATGCTTGTAGTTGGGTGTTGTT
>JBBINF010000202.1:639-2683 GCA_037444045.1 Sulfolobales archaeon
GATGGGGGTTACGTGTGGGGTGTGTAGGGTGAGGGCATCATTAGCAATACCCATGGTGTGCGGTGAGGGCGAGGACGCCTCAATACACATGCACATAGAGCCCAACGCCTACGTCGTACCCAACCGAAATCCGCCTATTGATCCTGTCTGAGTTGTAGAATATGGTGCATGCTAAATCACCTGAGCAACAATGTATCGCTAGCGCTTCCGTACAGCATTCACAATGTTTAAGTAGCCCTACAAAGGGGGTAACGCCCTAGACCTCGGCGGAATTCTCGCCCCCCTTCAGGGCTCAGGACGAGAAACCGAAATCATGCATACGTACTGTCATGGAAAATACGTGTAATCTTTAAAAATATTATTTTCGAAACCTCATATATGAGTATGAGTGAGAAAAATTTTCAAGCACAATTATACCATATCGCTCGCGACCTAACTGAGGAATACAGATTTGGAGGGTTATCACTTGATGTAGAGATGGAGTTTCCGGTTGACCATAAACGGCAACGGCGGGCAGATATAGTGATACTTAGGAGAGACAATGGCATACCAATACTAGTTATTGAAACAAAGAGGAAAGGCACTACCTCTAGAGGTTTTATGAAGATCAACCTGTTCGATAAATCCGTCATTGGGCAGGCTTTATGCTATGCCACTCTAATCAAGGAAAAATATGGACTTCCTGCAACGCCTTTCTTCGCCACCGCTAACCCTAGGAAGCTGGCGCTATTCTCTCCAATCGATTCGCCGGAGGACTTCGTGGATATTGATAAGTGTAGGGAGGGAGACTACGAAAACGCCCTAAAGCCCGGAGCGTATAACATAATCATCAGAGAGCACCACGTCTACTTTAGGGATCCCCAAAGGAAGGAGGAAATACAAAAGTTACTTGAGGACGTGGCACAGGCCTGGGCAGGTGCGTTCAAGCAATTGACTAACCTTAGGCTTTCCTTTGGAGAGTGGTTGGTTGAGCAACTTAGGGAGCAGTTCATCGAATACTTGAGCGAGCACTTCGTGAATGAGTACCTAAAGGGTAAGTTGAGGGAAGACAAGCAGTACTGGCAAAAGCTAGACGAGTTAGCCAAAAAAGCCGGCTACACAAATGGGTTGTACGATCTAGTGGGAAGGAACCTCGATAACGTGGGTACTCTTGCAAGGATGATGCTTTACGTGCTACTTAACAAAATAATGTTCTATAAAGTCCTCAAGAGGAACTACGAAAAACTTCCACAGCTTGAGCCACTGTCTACGCAGGTGAAGTCTTCGAGGGAGTACTTGGATAGGCTTAACTATTATTTCGATGAGGCCATAAGGGTCGCCAAGGACTTCGAGGCAATATTCCAGACGGGCCTATTCGACGAGATAGACCTACCTGACGAATCGGAGGTCCTGAAGACTATCGATGCAACAATAGAATTGCTGGATAGCATTGAGGTAGAGAAATTGGGTGACGTCGTTGGGTACATCTACGAGAACCTAATACCGCCTGATGAGAGGCACCAGCTCGGTCAGTTCTACACGCCGCCGTCAATAGCCGAGCTCATAGTAAGGTGGGCCGTGAAAACTCCAGAAGACGTGGTCCTGGACCCAGGATCCGGCTCAGGGACATTCCTCGTCGAGGCGTATAAGCGACTATTCAAGCTCAGGACCCAAAGGGAGTA
Organism: Sulfolobales archaeon; assembly: GCA_037444045.1. Lineage (GTDB taxonomy): Archaea > Thermoproteota > Thermoprotei_A > Sulfolobales > Sulfolobaceae > Aramenus. The sequence continues at coordinate 2,301 of JBBINF010000202.1, forward strand.
CGGCGAGTCATTGCCTAGTGGAGACGTCCATGAGAAAATCCTGAGCCAGCTCTATGGCTTAGACATAAACCCATTCGCGGCCCAGCTAACAGCCATAAATCTAGCAATGAGAAACCCGAAGATACCCAGCACAAACATGAACGTGATAGTCACGGACTTCTTCGCAGTGCGGCCAAACCAAGAGATACTAGTACCATATAAAGTGAGGACTTCTACTGGAGAGGAGGAGCGGAAAATCGTGATACTGAAATTCGATGCTGTGGTTGGGAACCCGCCGTACACTAGGTGGACTGAAATCCCCGAAAAAACTCAAAGGTTAATACTAGAGAATAAAGAGTTGAATGAATTAATCGAGAAGTATGGTTTGACTCCTCAAGTGAGTA
>JBBINF010000203.1:0-233 GCA_037444045.1 Sulfolobales archaeon
TAAAACAAGGACGTACCTAGAGCACCTCAACTTAAGGTGTCGGTCCTAAAACTTGAGGACATGAGGTTAGAGCTGCGTAAGTTGCTTTTCCCCGATCCCCAATAGTACCACCTACTGACTGGACTACATATGGCCAATTCCCTGATCCGGTGAAACTTGAAACGCGTCTAGCCCTATTGCTAGTCCCTTCAGACTCCCTATGTACTGGCTAATGATCGAGTTTGTCTAGCTTG
>JBBINF010000203.1:334-2681 GCA_037444045.1 Sulfolobales archaeon
CCCCTGCTCCCATGGAGAACGGAGAATACCCCTCTGCACTCAAAGATTCGATTATTACTTAAAACGCGTTTAAGGAGTAGAAACACATTAGACTACCTCAGCAGAAATGACGGTGGAAATGCGGGAGCGGGGATTTGAACCCCGGATGGCCTTCGCCAGCGGATCACTCAGCGGGTCTTGAGTCCGCCCCCTTCGACCAGCTCGGGCACTCCCGCAATAATCTACCTTCTCGTAAACGGTTAAAAATCTTACATCTTTTTGAGCACTAGGGAAGTGAGCGTCGACGATACCCCCTTGACCGACCTTATGCTCTCTATGATGGCATTGAGCTCGACCGGGTCCTTTGCCTCTACCTTCGCAAGGATGTCGTAGTCCCCAGAGATCTCCATTACCTCCTTGACCCCGGATATGACGGAGAGCCTCCTAGTCACTGCAGTGGTGTAGACGTTGGAGTCGCACTTTATTGAGACCAACGCCTCTATCCTCTCCGGGGGCCTTGGCTTGAGCACCTTCCCGGTGACCTCTTCAGCTATCTCCAGGAGGTCTACGTCCCTGAGGAACCTGGAGTTCTGGCTCTTTATTTTCGCTAGCACCTGCTCCAGCTCTTGGTCTGTCAGCTTGACGCCCAGCCTCTCGAACCTGTCCTTTACGGCGTGCTTCCCCGTGTACTTGTCAATTACGTAGTCCCTACTCCTGCCAAAGGTCTCTGGGGGCATGAACTCGTATGTCCTCGGGTCGTTGAGTATGCCCGCCACGTGTATCCCTGCCTTGTGGACGAAGGCGTAGTCCCCGGTGACGGGGTAGTTGGGGGGCATCGCAATACCGCTGTACTTCTCTACTAGGGAGGCGACCTTTGGCAACTGGTCGAGCTTCACTACGTCTATGCCGAAGTGGTACTTTATTGCTGCGGCTACAACTTGGAGAGGTACGATGCCTACCCTCTCCCCTAAACCGTTAACGGTGGCGTGGATAATCGTTGCCCCTCCCTCCACTGCCGCCAACGCGTTTGCAACTGCCATTCCCAAGTCGTTGTGGGCGTGGATGTCGAATTCCACTCCAGGTACCTCTCTAGTCAAGTAAGAGAACAGCTCCCTGGTCTTCGACGGGTAAAGGATCCCCACAGTGTCCGCAATGCTCACCCTGTCAGCTCCTGCGTCCCTTGCAGTCTTCACCACTTGTACTAAGTAGTCCAGGTCGGTCCTGCTACCGTCCTCTGCTGTGAACCTCACCTTTACCCCGTGGGACTTGGCGTAAGACACGTGCTCCGCTATGATGTTAAGGGCTTCTTCCCTCGACACGTGGTGTTTTGCCTTTAAGTGGATGTCGCTCACGCCAAAGAATATGGCTATCCTGTCTACCTCGAGCTCTGCCCCTACCTCTATGTCCCTCTTGACAGCCCTACTGTGGGCTAGGATCTCGGAGGTTATCTCTCCCTCCCTTTTTAGTTTCATTATCCTCTTTATGCCCTCGTAGATGTCTGGGGAGACAGCCGGGTGTCCCGCCTCTATCATTGCCACGCCTAGGGAGGACAGAGCCCTCGCTATCTCTACCCTCTGGTCTACAGTAAAGACTACGCCTGGCGTCTGTTCGCCTTCGCGTAAAGTGGAGTCGAGTATGCCTACTTTCAAACAGTGCACCTAAAGGGTTTTAGAAAGGTAAGAGCGTTATTAAATAATTCGGAGATAACCAGTTTTAACTTCGAACTAAGAAAGGGAGTTAAGTATTAACTGAGCTACGTTTTCGATCCCTATTTTCGGGACGTATTTTTCCAGGATTGCGGAGACAAGGTCGTATAGCTCCTTGTTTTTCTTTATTTGCTCTATGTGGTTTGCGTAGACGAATATGAGGGAAGACTTTAGGCTACCGCTCCTAGCGAAGTCCTCTTCCAACTCCTCTAGTAAGCTGTTCAGCTCCGCTGGGCTAACCTTGCCCTTGAACTTTCTCAACCTCTTGAACTCCTCCTCGTCTAGAATTGACATCTAAATCACGCTGGTACCACTATACTAGCAACCTCTTCCCCTTTAATAATTTCCTTAAGCCTCGATATCCTGTTGTAGTTTGTCACTATTACCTTGATCTTCGACCTCTCCACTATCTTAATTGCAAGTGGGTCTAATAGCTCGTAAGTACCCGCGTTGACTGACTGGGAGCCCTCTAGTATCTTCTTGAGTTCAGCCGTAGTCAGCCTAGACAACAGCTTTGCGTCTGAGTAGACCCTTGGGTCCTTCTCGTAGACCCCGTCAACGTTTGTGGCTACCACCAGGAAATCCGCGCTCGTGGCCTCTGCCACAAGGGCAGAGACAGCGGCAGTGGACTGACCAGGCTGGAAACCCCCTGTAACGACTAC
>JBBINF010000204.1:0-2674 GCA_037444045.1 Sulfolobales archaeon
ATAGCCATGAACTTCACTTTAGCCTTCATACTCCTCTACTTGGCCTCGATCGCCCTGGGGAGGAAGGTCAGGGTACCGCCATTGGTCTCTGACGCTGTAGTCCTCACCCTCATATTCACCATATCCTACTGGGGCGGAGTTGAGCTCTCCTCCCAGACGGTAGGGGAGATACTGTACCTCTCCCTTGCCTCCTCGTTTATCGTGGTCTTAGTGACCTACTTTATAGGGGCGCTGGTGAGGTTAGACGTAAAGGAGGGCAGGGCGAAGGTGGACCTTTGGACGCAGCTCAAGTACCTCCTGCCCCTAGTCTTGGGCCTCTCCATTGGGGTGCCATTTAAGCTGTCCTTGCCCTTCGACGAAATAATAGACTGGGAGCTCTACGCCCTCGCAGTGGTAATAGGGATAAGCGTAGGGAGGGAACTCAACGTAAATGTCCTAAGGAGGATAAGCGGGCTCGCCCTCTTCTCCGTGCTTGTGGCCGTAGTCGGGGCAGTGGTGTCCTCTGCCCTCCTCTACCTAATCGGCCTAAGGCCCTTTAACCTGTCCTTGGCAATCTCCCTTGGATCGGGCTGGTACTCCTACACAGGGCCAGTGGTGGCCAAGTTCTACGGCCCAGTGTACGGGGTAATAGGCTTCCTAGTCAACTTCCTGAGGGAACAACTGACCTTCTCCCTAGTTCCGTTCCTCCTGAGGCTTAGGTCCTCCCCCCTTGGGGCAATAGCCGTGGGTGGGGCAACTTCAATGGACACCACCCTTGGCTTCTACGTAGAAGTGCTGGGCAGCGAGTACGGGGTAGGGGCGATGATAAACGGCGTCGTCCTAACCTTGGCCGTCCCCGTGGTACTTCCCCTTGTGCTCTCCGCCTAGGAGCTTTGGGTAGAGGTAACCGCTTATTGCCTGCAGTGTTCCCCCGACGAGGAGGGGAAGGGGGAGGTAGACCTCCATCAAGTAACCAGAGAGGCCAGAGCTCAGCTGGGACGCCCTAGTCGCAGCCCCTTGTAGGCTAGAGGCAGTACCGTAGTCCTCCTCTTGTATCCCCCTAACGTTGACCGCAGTCCTATTTGGCGCCCCAAACCCGGCGTTAAACCCCCTGGCCACGTATAGGGCAGATGCGAGTAGGGGGAAGGGGGAGGCGGCGATAGACGCCAGCAAAACCCCGTTGAGCAGCCTAGTTATTGACGCCACCTTTAACGCCTCGTGGGTAGACCTAGTCGCAAGGAAGGAACCAAGGGAGGTTGCCAAGTAGTTCCCCGTGAACACTAGACCTATCTGGAAGGAGGTGAGGTGGAACCTCAGGGAGAACCAGAGGGGGAGTAGGGGGATAGCTAGGCCTAGGCCGAAACCGCCCAAGGAGTTCACCGCGATCACCTTTGTGACGTACCTCAAGCTGCTCCTCTTCATGAAGGTGGTGGTCTTCCTGGGCCTGGGCCTCTCCTCTACGAAGGTAAGGGAGATAAAGGAGGCCAAGAGGAGGAGGAAGGCAATCGCGAAGAGGGCCCTATAGCCCTCAGCCCCCTTAAGGGGGAGGAAGGACTTCAGGCTGAGCATCAGGCTACCCCCCACCGCCGATACCGAGGAGACGGAGGTCAACAGCCCTATCCTCTTTACCCTCTCCCTCTCGTCCGCCCAGTTGCTGGCCACCAACGCAGTTAGTCCAGGGGAGTAGACCCCTCTAGACCCGCCTGCAGTCCCCCCTATCCCAGCTACGACAATCGCTGCCACTACAAGGGGTATCCAGCTGGTGAGCGAAAGTACCAAGGAGCCAACTACCGCCAACCCCTCGCCTATTAGCAGTGCCTTCTTGTACCCCTTCCTGTCCCCTAGGCTGCCCAACGCAATTGCTTGGAGGGTAGTGGAGGCAATAGTCCCTGCAAACACTAGGCCAATTGCGTCTGGCCTTAGGCCGAGGAGGGAGAGGTAAAGGGAAGAGGACAGGGTAACGAATACGATCCCTATGCTCCTAGTCACCCTCGAGATCAGCAGAAATTTGAAGCCGTAGTCCATGTTTCTTATCAAAAACACATTTTATCTTGAATGACTAAAAAATTATCCTATTCCGTTTACCGGTCTGTGCACTGGTGTACTGAATTTTTAAAAGCTTTTTACCTTTTTAATCAAGTAATTTCTATGGTCGACTTTGACGTAATAGTCTTAGGAGGGGGAGGGGCGGGCTACACAACGGCCTTTGAGCTCTCTAGGGGAGGAAAGAGGGTGCTCATGCTAGAGCCAAAGGGAGTCCTCGGGGGGAACTGCCTCTACGAGGGCTGTATCCCCTCCAAGACCCTGTGGTATGGGGCTAAGTTCCTCGACGACAGTAAGAGGCTACCCTTCCTCAGGGCCTCCGTTGACTTCAAGAAGTTAATGGAGTGGAAGGACTACGTGCAGGAGCTTAGGTTCAGACAACACGACGAGGAGCTCAGGGAGCACGAGAACGTCACCTTCCTCAAGGCAGAGGGGAGGCTATTAGATAAGGACAAGGTGAAGGTGGGGGACAAGGTATACACGGCGGAGTACGTCGTTGTGGCGACGGGTGCCTACCCCTACGTACCGCCGGGCTTTGAGGGAGGGATCACCACCCACGATATCCTGGCACCGCACTCCAACTTCACCCTCCCCGAGACCATGGCAATAGTGGGCGGGGGTTACATTGGGGTCGAGATGTCTGCTATCATGG
>JBBINF010000205.1:0-2650 GCA_037444045.1 Sulfolobales archaeon
GTCTTCGTATCGGTTAAGCCAGTGTAGCTATTTAAGTATTACGCAAATCATTTATCATTCACCCTTCATTAATGACGCGCACTCCATGCGCCACCTGTTACTCCTCTATTATTATACCCTTTCGCCTCCCTCCCCTTGTAAAGCGCGGCGTAGATTTCGTCCATGTCCTTGTTTGCCATGTGGACGTAACGGGAAAGCGTGTCTAAATCAAAGGACCAACCGTAGCGCAGGCGCATCTGGAACTCGTTGAGGAACTTTGCGTTCGCAGTGATACTTGAATGCTTCTTTACCCCGCGTGCTTTGCAATTTCTCGCAAAATCTCCTAAGGCGAACGTACGAAATTCCTGTCCTGTTCTTTGAAATCCAGATCGGCGCGCCTGGGTTGTCCTTCAACGGGTGGACGCCCAACCACCTCGTAAGCAGCAGAGCGTTGGTAATTAAAAGCGTTGAGCGTGCCCTAACCATGCTTGTGGCGGTTGATACCAAGGACCTTACGCCCTTCTACATTTCGTTTCGAGACACCTACTTCATGGCTCAGCCGATCTACGAACCAGAAGGCTCTTTCATGAGTGCCCTCTCCATTGAAGCGCTGAAGCCCAAGTTTGCACAGGTCCAGTTCATTTTCGAGCATATGAATGTGGTCAACGACCTCTCCTACATAAGGTATAGCCTGCATTACAGCACCCAAACAGCGCAATCGAACCTGCAGAGGATGTAGACGGTATGGGATCACGTCACCAATGAGAAGATTAAGGCTATAAACGACATAATTTCAAAGCCCGTGGCGGCGCTTGCCATAAGGGGGCTCTGGGTTGGCAGCCAAAGGCAGATTTACGAATTCCCGTTCCCTCACTATGCCGATTCCTTGGACCAGCTCGCAGTGTTCCTAACAAAAGACCCGCGCCTGCTCTACTACATGGAGAAGCGCATTACAGACTTCAAACTTAACTCTTACTTTTCAGGAAGTACACGGGGAGCAGGGTAGAAGCGCTCGCCTTCATTCTGACCTTCAACAGGTTGCCGTATTACATTCACTTTCCCAATGAAGAGAGCATAAAGTGGGGGTGCACGCGGATATTCCAGTTATTTCGACATGGGGCGAGGAGCTGCGCGCCTAGGCCCAAATCCGCATGCTCAAAGCGAAAGTGTCAAGACTTGAAAGGGAGCTAACGAAGAGCGAGCTTACGCTGATTGTGGGGCTCACTTCGAATGCGCCGCGCACACTTAAGCTCATTCATTATGATGGGAAGATGTACGTTCTGCTTCACGGCGATGAAACCTACTTCAAGGCGCTCGAAAATATCTACGGGCAGTTGATCAAGGAATCTGCGGACACCTCGCCGTTGCTGGCTCTGAAAGAGATTTTGGCGCACCCAAGGACACATCTACGAAAATCACGGTGCAATGTATTATTACCAACAGCACCTAATAAGCGTTTATGAGCTAAGTTAGAGCGTTTTTGCTTAAAAACAGACAAAAATGGCATGCAGAACATGGCTTACGCTAGGAAGGATCTAAGATGGTTAGCATTTAGTCGGTTATTTAAATCCATTATTGCCTTAACTATGTCATCTGGGAGCTCGTTGATGTGGTACAGAAGGTACTGGGTGACTCCATTGTTGCATCCTTACAGTTGTATTTCCTAAGTGTATCAAGAACATCCTTTCGTTTGTGTCGTTGCTGAAAGTGACATAACCTCCTCATGGTCCCTCATAGTTATGTCAAGCTTTGATATGTCTATCTTGGACGCTATTCCCTTAATCTGCATTCACCATTCTCACCTCCTTTTAATTCATTCATATGGTATTTATCCGGAGTGACAGTTTGCCTGACAGCCTGCTGAAGCTGTCGGCCCAGTCCTCAAACAAAATATTTTCCCTATCTTATGGCATGATATGATGGGGGAAGGAGTGTCCGGGATTGTCCGGCTCCAGGGTCCAACACCTACTGGCGGTCAAAGCTGCAATTTGGCTATGGACGGAGCTGGATCTGGGCCAAACATGAAGAATACTTACGTTAAAGTAAATATTCAGTGGACCTTTTCCTAGGCTCTTCTCCCATCATATCATCGTATCTATCTCCGCTCTGGGATTTTTCGTTTACCAAAACCTGAAGCCAATGCTGCTACTCAGCAAAGGAAAGGTGATAAAGCTTCGAGCTTAAGTTAATAGCACTAAATTTATCCGGAATGAATTAAGTGTTTTGCTAGCTTATAAAGTGGAATTCGATCATTTACCTATTTCTGTCAATTTGTAAAAGGTAAATAATGAGCTTAACAACAGATTTTATATTGAAATTAAGTTTTATAACTCTAAGATCCTTGGAGGGTAAACAAGACCTTTAACTATTCCAGCCATTTTTGATACTAAAGAGCTGGAAGACAAAGATAAATGCACCGGCACAAGCTTTTTTGCACGACTTTCTTCGAAAACTTTCATAACATCACTATAGGTGGAATGTTTCCAAAAGTCTGCTAATTTCCTGTCTTCATCAGTATAAGTCATCTCGTGCAAAAGCACGTCCACATCAGTTGCTCCTTTAACAATGTTCTTTGAATATGCTGTGTCACCAGAATAAAATATAGTTTTTCCTTTATATTCTACTCTGTAACCATTGTTAGGCACCGTATGGTCACCGTTGAATACTTCTA
>JBBINF010000206.1:0-2646 GCA_037444045.1 Sulfolobales archaeon
GGGTTGCGCTATTCTATCTAGGGCGTTATGTCGAGGCTCTAGCTGAGTTTGATAAAGCAATAACTCTAGAACCAAACATCTCCGGATACCACTATAACAAGGGGCTCACGCTACTCCATCTAGGGCGCTATAATGAGGCCTTAGTTGAGTTCAATAGGGCGATAAGGCTAAACCCAGAGAACCCCGACTATCACAACAGCAGGGGGATCGCGCTACTCAATCTTGGGCGTTATGAGGAAGCCATAGTCGAGTTCGATGAGGCAATAAGGCTAAACCCGAACAACCCTGACTACCACAACGGCAAGGGACTCGCGTTATTCAATCTGAAGCGCTATGAGGAGGCTGTAGCCGAGTTTGATGAGGCGATAAGTCTAAACCCAAGTAACCCCGAATACTATTATAACAAGGGGGTTGTGTATGCCGTCATGGGCGAGGTGGATGTGGGCTTCAATGTGCTGGCCGATCTGGCAGTGCGAAGTGAGTCCGCCCGTCAACAACTTTGTGCAAAGGCCCAAGATGAGATGAATAAAAGGGTAGAGCCCAACGTGAGGAAGATGCTGAAACGCTTCATCTCAAACTTCTGCACCAAGTGAAATACCTCATTAAGCAGAACATCTCAAAGCAAACGTCGACGTGCTGTTCTGACGGTTACGCTCAATTCAACCGAGAATAGGTACGCTGACGATTTAAAAATCGTGAAGCTTACGCACTTGGCACTCGTAGGGTTTACGAGACTTGCTTCATAATGTGGGCTTGCGGGGTTTTGTTTATGGGGATAGAATGGGTTGTTGCGTAGGTGGGTTTTGGTGTTGGTTGTGGCGTCCACGTTTTCGTGGATTGGTGTGCCTACGTAGGCTCGGCCTCTCCGAGACCGTTTTCAAGCCTCATGCCAGACCCACTGTGAAAGCTTTTCCCCGTTTTTCGTCCAAAACTCTTTCACGGACATTCATGACCAAGCACAATGGTTCGTGAAAGGCCCCCGAACCCTTTCACGGTGTGGATGCCACCGTGTCCACTTCCCCAATAAGTGGCTTTTCCTGGGAGTGTGGGGTGAGAACGATCTGACAGGACATATATCAAAATGCCTCGATCTTTCCGTAGACTTTACGGTGTGCACGAAGACTCCGGTGCAGATCGACGGAATCCACTGTTGTTATTATTTATAAGGTCTATTTCAGAGAGAACACATATGGGAGATGCGATTAAGTTCTTTGGGTGGATCTCTGATGGCAAGAACATGTACGAGGTGCGTTTTGACACCGAGGAGAAAATGTGGTACGTAAAGCCCAAGAACGGGCACACCATGTACGAGGTGTTCCAAGGTGACTTAAAGGCGTGGTGGGTCCAAGACATCGTCCTCAAGGAGCCATTCTTCATCATCAAGACCGACGATGCTGTGGTCTACGACATTGACATTACTTCAGCGATTAAGAAGTTCCTTACTGTAACTACCGGTATTATTTACAACTATTATTTTCTGGTCCCGCTCCTGAAGACCATCGTTAAGAAGAAGAAGGAGGGGTATGTCTTCGGTGGTTTCTATGGGGGTGGGTTCTTCGAGGGGCTCATACCGTACCCAGTCCAGCACCCGCTCCTGAGTTGGGACTGCTACCCAAAGAGTCTCGAGGAGATGGCTAAGTACATCACTAAGGTGTATCCGCCAGACAACAGGGCGGTGGCCCTGGCAAACGTGGCTCTGGCAATCGCTAAGGTCTTCAGCCCAGCCGTGAGGTTCTCCACTAACCACGTCTTCGAGGACCACATAGTGATCAACACACATGACGTGTGGCCAGAGAAAGCGCTTCTCTTTAAGTACATAATCGACCTGCTTGGCTTGGACTACAGGAGTGTACGCTATGTCTGGGGAAGGCAGTTTGGTCAAAACCTCGATGAGAAGTTCATGGCACTGCTTATGAGCTCCAATGCACCGCTCTTCCTCGATGAAGTGGATAAGCAAGGCCTCCGTGTGATCCTGCGTTACGGCCCTGCAGTGGCGCTTGCTAATGAAACCCCAATAAACGTGAAGGTGCGGGGCCCTGTCATTGATTTTCGCTACTATAGTCTGCGTTCGATCATGGTGAACACAGTGCTTGACCGTCAAAGCCTAGAGAACATGCTCACCAAGTACTACGGGAATGAAAACAGCCTCAAGTGGGCCTCGAGGTGGTTGCTCATCCTTGATTGGAAGCCTGAGCCCATGAGATGCAAGGACGAGTACGTCGGTCGCCCAATCCTTAATTGCCTCAGGGAGCTGTGGGAAGATGATGAATTCCGTGCTCGCGTGTTGTATACGACGTGGAGTGACGTAGATGTGGCGGTGATGGTCATGAAGGCCATGCATGAGAAATACGGTGTGGACACAAGCATGTACATAGAGGCAGTCACCAAGGCACACCAGGAGTCTGAATCGCTCAGTACACATGGAGGGCCTTAAGGAGAGGCAGGAGGATAGGGAGGAAGCCAATTGACGTACTCATGAACCTGGTGAGGAAGTACCTATCGATGGGCCTAAGCCTGAGGGACGTCTACGGAATCCTCAAGGATCAAGGCAACCTCACATACGTGGATAAAAAGGTAGCAAGCACGTCCTAAGCTACACACAGTTCTGGCGTAAGGTAAGACAACGAGCCATTAAAACGGTCTCGG
>JBBINF010000207.1:0-2639 GCA_037444045.1 Sulfolobales archaeon
TTATACTTGCCCCCGATCCACGTTGTGTACTACATCTCTCGTGCTGTGATCCCTAAGTTCAACACCTACCAGTTCGAAGGTGGCCCGAGCCACGTTTATTACGCAAACGTGACCACAGGGCACTTCTCAGTAAATGTTAGTGGGGCCGTAGTCGCCCCTCCCTCAGTGTACGGAAACTACTTGATCGTCACAACTTCTGGGCCCATGGACTTACAGACCAGAAGCCTAGACCAAATGATGGGCTGCGTCTACGCAATTAACCTCAAGGACGGGAAGGTTGTGTGGAAGGACGTCTTCCCGAACCAGATCATGACCCAGCCCATAATAATTAACGGGACTGTAATAGTTGGGCTAGGGAACTCTTTCTTCATCAATTCCTCCGTGAGGGGTAACGGTACCAACGCAATAGTTGCCCTCAACGTGGAGGACGGGAAGGAGATCTGGAACTTCACAACCTTGGGAGAGGACATGCCCACCCCGGTGTACTACGACGGCGACGTGATAGAGGCGAACGGCAACGGGTGCGTCTTTGCGGTGAACTTGCACACCGGGAAGCTCTCCTGGAGGACGGAGATAGGCTCATACGTTAGTATGTCCTCCCCAGTCCTAGTAAACGGTGTCATTTACTTTGGGAGTGCCTACCCGTACGTGTTCTGGGCAATCAACGCCACTAACGGGGAAGTGATGTGGTACGACAACTTCACCTCCATGTACCCCAGCTACTGCGTCCACGGGCTAGACGACTCCTCGCCCGCCTACTCTAACGGGATAGTGGTAACATCTTTCACGCTCCTGGAAAACGCCACCTCCCAAGTACTCGACGACATACTGGTTGCAATGAACGCCACAACTGGGAAGGTGCTTTGGGCCTTAAACGAGGGGGTGGGCCCCTTACCGCCCAACCTGGAGTCACCTCCGGAGGTGGTCTACGACGGGTTAGTCTTCCACGACACTCCCTCAGTGGGGACTCTATACGCGGTAAACTTGACTAATGGGGAAGTGGTCTGGAAAGTCCACACGGGTACCACCACTAGCAACGTTGACGTCTACGGCAACTACGTGTTTATCCAGAACGCGACCGGGACGCTTTTCGTCGTTAGCTTAAATGGCACAGTAGTGAAAGACCTTCAGCTAAACGTAATGCCGGGACCGGGGAACATACTGGTCACAAAGAACTCCATTATACTGGTTGGCGTAAACGGGGAGATAAGGTCACTCCCCCTCAAGGAGGTACTACGGTAGTGGTTGGCTTGTCCCTGCCCTCCTCTTATTACAAGGTGTTAGAGGTCATGAAACCGTTATAGTCCAGTTGTAAAGCGAATAGCCCATTACCGCTGTACCGTTATCGTCGTTGAACTCCATACCCACTTGTATCCCGTCCAGGTAGTAGCCCCCTTCGTTCAAGCTGTTGAACACCTTCTCTATATAAGGAAAGCTCCCCTGCAAAAACTGGGTGAGGGGAAGGTCCACTTTCCCCTCCAGTTGGCTTTGGCTGACGAAGTAAACGCCTATCCATCCGTTTGAGCTACCGGTGTGGGGCAGGACGTATACCGAGAAGGTCAAGTTCTCCGGAGTCCCGTTAACTACTCCCTCAACTGAGAACTCCCCCTCCTTTACGTAGTAGCTCGATGAGATCTCCTCCTGGTGGTAGAGCCATATCATTACCTCCACGTCTGGGTACTGCAGGTACGTGGTGTTAGGGTCTTGGGTCAACCATATGTCGTAAGAGAAGTCCTGTATGCTCCCTACCTTAACCCATAGCGAGTAGTTGAGGCAGGACTCTACCTGGGGCAAAGCTGTTACCGGCTCTGGGAGGTAAAGGAGGTACTCCTCCGTGTGGCCAGCAAAGGGGAACCAGTCCTCCTGGCCATACATAACCCCGGGGTAGCCGTCCACTGGGATAGATGGGTTAACTTTCTGGAAGTGGGTCACGTTGACGACCACGTTAAGCGTTGGACCGACGTATGTCAAGTTCACGTAACCGTCTGCGTGCTTCATGTTCCACAGGAACGGGGAGACGAAAAGCGAGGCGTCAGGGGTGTATGCCTCTGCCATGGAGTAGGCGCTGTCGCTCTGGTAATGCCCAAGCACTGTGAACTTCCCCTCTGCGTTGTAAAGGAGAAGGGGTTTTTCACCGTTAGAAACAATCAAAGTGGTGGAAGAGGAAGTCGAACCAGAGGTGGGCGACGAGGTAGTGGACTTAGCGCTTTGGTTGGCCAAGACGAAGGACACTACCCCTAACGTAACTAACGCCACTGCCACTATGACCAAGAGCGACTTCCTCATCAAGATACTTATGTCTTGTTTGGAGTTAAAATAGGTAGCTCAAGTTCCAGCTAGATCATTGAGTGGAATCCCAAAACAAGTCCTTCTATTATCAAAAAGAGGAAAAAGCTATAAAATCTTTTTGGTTAACGTGCATCAGCAAGATTTCCAGGAGACGTGGTTTAGGTTAGAGGACAACCCAGCTAATGGCTTGGGAGCCTAATGAAAATGGGGAATTACTGTGGCTGTAAGCCCAAACCCAAATAAACTTTCTACCCGGCCGTTAGTCGTATCCGCTAAACGGCTCAACCACTAATCTTCCGGGCTTCACTCCTGCTTCAATCAGCAGTCTGGTGATCTCCTTGGTGTCCGAG
>JBBINF010000208.1:0-2630 GCA_037444045.1 Sulfolobales archaeon
GGACTACTACGGGGCAGACGAAGTGAGGAAGATGGCAATAACCTTCATGCTGGGCGTGGAAAGTAGCCTAATGGAGGAAGTGGACACGGACGTCTTTTTCGTTGACGGCCCCTTAGTTGACCCCCCAGTGTACGGCGACCAGATCTTCGGCAAAGACGAGTTGGACAAGCTAATCTCGAAGAGGAGCTCAATTTTCAACAGAAACCACGGGAGGGTTGTGGGGGTAGTGAAGAGGTTTAGCCAAAGGTTCCTCATAAACTTCGCAAAGGGCTACCCAAAGCTGGAGAACGCAACCGAGAGGTTCGTGGTGACGAGGATTTTCGAGAGCCTTAGGAAGAAATACTCAGTTGGGCCGAGGGAGCCAGTTGCGTTGGGCTGGATAAACTGGGACGACTTGAGCTCTGGGGAGGTTAGTGAAGACCTTGTAGGTACAAGGGCCGCTTACTTGAAGTACAGGGAGGTCTTGGGGTATTCCATCTTCTCAGCCTACTACCAACATGACCAGCTCTCTCCGGTCAGTAGAATTGACGTAATAGGAGATGAGGGGAAGGAGAACGTGAAGTTCGTGGCAACTTGGGGGGTTGGAGGTTACCCTGAAGTGGTTCTACTCAACAAGATAGCTGACGACCTCTCTGAGATCAAGAGGAGTGAGGCGGAGGCATACGCTAAGCTTTTGTTCTCGAGGATTAAGAGGAATTTTAGCCCTTCAGATATAGTGATGATGAGGAGATCACCAAACGAGCTGTGAGTTGTCCTAGTCCAACTGAGTCAGTTTTTTATGTCGTGCTAGAGGAAAACTGTTAGCTTGAGCGAGGTTAGGCTTTTCGAGCTCGCAATAAGGAACATACTGTTCCAAAAGGTGAACCCAGAGAGGGCCTTTGACTCGGCTTTTAGAAACTCTAAGGCTAACGGTGACAGGAGGGAGCTCTACGTAAAGTTCCTTGAAGTGGTCAAGTGTTTCCAATACCTGAGGTACTTGTACCCAGAGCTCTCTCTGACTGAGATGGTGGAAAAGTCGTTGGAGTGCGAGCCAGACCCCCTCATCTCTTTCCCAGAGTGGGTGAAGGAGAGGCTCCTAGCACTACTGGGGGAGGAGGGGCTCAAGGGGATATACAAGAAGTACCACTGGATAAGGGTTAACACGTTGAAGGCCGACCCGGACAAGGTGAGGAGGTCCCTAGAGAGTAAGGGGTTCCAGGTAGAGGAGGACGAGTTCCCCTTCCTGTTTAAGGTGGAACCTTGGTACAAGGTCTCAAAGACTGAGGAGTTCCTAGAGGGCTTGGTAATACCCCAGGATAAGGCCTCTGTGCTCTCGGTGAAGGTGCTAGACCCCAAACCCTTTGAGACGATAGTTGAGGTTGGAGGGGCCCCTGGGGTTAAGACTTCCCTGATACAACAGCTAACGGAAAACAAGGCAAAAGTCCTCTCCATAGACGTCTCAAGGTCAAGGATTGAAGTGCAGAGGAAGCTTTTGGAGAAGTGGGGAGTAAAGAACGTGGAGCTCCTGCTGGGCGATGGGGCAAACCTACCACTCAACAGGAAGGTAAAGGTGTTTATAGACGCCCCCTGCACCAACAGCGGTACAGTAAACGCAGACCCCTCGGTCTTCATGAGGCTAACGAAGGAGGAGCTAATCTCGTTAACAAGGATACAGGGGATGATATTGAGGGAGGCGATGAAGTTCGGACGCGAGGTAGTCTACACCACTTGTTCCCTTTTCCCCGAGGAAGGGGAAAAAGCGGTGGAAAAATACCAGGAGAAACTGGTTAAAGTAAACGCAGACCCCTCAATGTACGGTTACAGGAAGAGCAAGGTGTGGCTTAGGGTCATTAGGACTTACCCCCATCTCCACGGCACCGAGGGCTTTTTCATCGCTAAGCTTAAGCCTTAGCTATACTTTACCCCTCTTGGTAACGTGGGCAATTACCATTAGGTACTCCCTCATATGCCTCGTTATCACGAAGTTGTTCCTGACGTGCTCCCTCGCGTTCTTCCCAATGCTCTCGGCGACTGTGGGGTTCCTAATCGTGTAGACTATGTAGTGGGCTGCCCCCTCTACGCTGTCCACCAAGTAACCCGTCATGTTGTGGATGACTTGCAGGGGTATCCCTCCAGTCCTCCCTCCTATAACTACTTTCTTCTTCCACATAGCTTCGCTTACCGTTAGCAAGAAGCCCTCCTTTATTGACTTTTGCAACACGACGCTCGCCCCCGTCTGGAAGGCGTTGATCTCGAGGTCGCTGTAAGGGGGAAGCATGAGCAACTTAACGTCCTTTTCCCCTTCAGCCTCCTTCATTGTCTTCTTGTACACTTCCCCCCCTTCTGGGTCGTCAGTAGCTGGGCTACCCACGTAGGCGAACTGCACGTCAACGTGCCTCTTGGCAATCTTAAACGCCCTGATTGCGCCTATTGGATCCTTTGCGTAGTCGAACCTGGAGATTTGCACTACCAAGGGTTTCTCCAAGTCTATGCCGTACTTGTGCAGCACTCTTCTGACTGTGGTGGGCGGGATTGGTCTGTTTTTTAGGCTTAGGGGATCTATGGAGGGGGGTATAATGAACTGGGGTATTTCCACATCGTCCCTAGCGAAGGCAGGGGCAGAGACTATCATCGCGTCGTATCTGGATATT
>JBBINF010000209.1:0-2622 GCA_037444045.1 Sulfolobales archaeon
TAGGCACGTTGAGCGTCTTTCTCTCATGCACGAACTTACTCATGAAGTCGTAGATTCCCCTAACCACACGCTCGACCGCCTCGAGAACCCCCTCATACGTGCTCCTCGCTGGATCGTCAAAGCCCCCTAGGATCACGTTCCTGATGCTACTCTTTATTATCTTCATTTTACCCTGGTTGGTTGCGATCGTCTCCGCTACACATAATACTAGGGTACGATAAGTTGTTAATATACCATACCTAACATAGTATCAACAATCAACGGCTGATTCTACGACAGCACAGCACACATACCCACATACAAACATAAACACCACATGCAGAATCACGAGACCTCTAAGCCCAGAAACCTTACTGGTCCTTCTAATAACATAAACCGAACAATCCAATCACGAATATACTTAACTCGACATTTTACCTGACTCCATTTAAGGTCCTTCGACATGATATATCATCAAATGCTTAACAAGGACGATAAAGACCACCACGAACCACTTGAGATAGAAAGGGGTTGAATGCTACATGATGTTTTACGCGTCTTAGTATTAAAATAGATTAAAAATGTTTCCTCACGAATTAATATTGGAGATATTTAAAGCAATATTTAAAAAATGGACATTCTCAAATATATAAGGAAAGCTTATGGTTCTGGGGTTGGATAGGGAGTCTACCCGTGCATTTACGGCGGCACTGTTCGGTTTTCTTCTAGATGCCTATGATTTGTTGATAATACTTTCAGTATTGCCACTAATCCAAAGCCTCTTCTTCCCTTATCTAACGGGGGTCCTTGGCTTATTGGCGACTTACGGTGCATTACTACTTTCTTTGTTGTTCAGGCCCCTTGGTTCCTCCATCTTCGGGTATTTAGCGGATAGGATCGGGAGGCGAAGAGTCTTAATCACAACCGTGATAGGCTTTGCTCTAATGACCTTCTTGATGGGGGTACTGCCTACCTATGCAGAAGTAGGGATCACAGCTGCCGTCCTTCTTTATGTGGTTAGGGTGATACAAGGAATCTTCGTTGGTGGCGAATATGCTGCAGGCAATCCCTTTGCACTGGAATTCGCTCCGCAGAATAGAAGGGGGTTGGTTAGTGGTATCTTAGCCGCGGGTTTTGATGCGGGGGTTTTGTTGTCGTCCTTTGTTGTCTTTGTGTTAACATCGGTGCTGACGAAACAGGAGTTCGTAAGTTATGGATGGAGAATTGCCTTCTTCACTGGTCTAATACCGGCGGCCTTAGCTCTTTACATCAGGCTCCGTGTACCTGAATCAAGGATATGGGAGAAAATCCGTACTGTATCTGCGAGCCAAGGAAGATCATTAATGCGAGCCAGCCTCATAGTGGCCACATCCCTCCTCATGATTGGTTTTCTTTATACATACTACAGTACTGTTGGGTTATATTCCACGTTGGTTGTCGACTACCTACATTACCCATTAGCGCTAGCCAGCTTAATCCTTACCGTAACTAACGGCATCATACTGATTGCACACATAGGGGCTGGTGCCTTATCTGATAAGGTAGGAAGGAGGTGGGGTCTAGCCATGCTGGGTTTGCTTTCGATAATCGCCTCCGTGCCTATCTTTATCTTCCTAAGTAGTATAGCCTCTAATTTCACGTACCTGCTCATCACATTGGCATTGATTGGCGCCCTCGTTAATTCAGCCTATGGAATCCACGCGGCCTATGTGACAGAGAGTTACCCCACATTAATTAGGGGATTGGGTTATGGTGTGTCTTATGCAGTTGGCTTAATTGTTGGTGCATTTGCGCCAATTATCCTCATACTACTGGGTAGTGCAATAAGGTCCATATTCACGGCAATAGTGATCAACGTCCTCATAGGGCAACTGCTTGTGGTTGCAGTTGCCTTGTCTAGACAGGAAACTAAGGAGCTAAGCATGGAGAGGTGACTTGTATGAGGTATGACTTGATAATAACCGGCGGTAAATTGGTAATACCTGGCGTGGGGATAATCGAGGGCGACTTGGGAATCAGTAACGGCAGAATCGCTGCCCTGGGTAAATCTCTGGATCCAAGCTGGGCTGACCGTGCTTTGAATGCCCATGGACTCTTAGTGATTCCCGGCATAATTGACGCGCACTTCCACATAGGCATATATAGACCCCTGAGAGATGATGCATTGAGTGAGTCCAGGAGCGCCATAACTGGGGGAGTCACTACCTTAATTAGTTACTTCAGGACGGGTAAGTACTACCTCAATACAAGTGGTCCTACCTAAGGATATTCCCCGAGGTATTAAAGGCCGTGGATGGATCATTCTATACTGATTACTCATTCCACCTTGCACCAATACTGTCGACGCATCTTGACGAAATGGAGACCCTCGTTAAGGAGTACGGGGTTACCTCATTCAAGTTCTGGAGGACATACACAGGAACCACACTCAAGGGTGAGTACAAGAGGGGTAGGATGGAGGAGGAATTCTTACTCTCAGATACGCCATACGACCTTGGGCACCTTTATGAGATCATGTTGCGGGCATCGAGGATGAGGGACTATGGCGTAAGGGTCAGTGTGCATGCAGAGGAGCCGGAGTTAATCAGGAGGTTTACGGCGATTGCAAAGGATGCCCTAAGTGCCGGTAAGGTGAAGCCTTTG
>JBBINF010000210.1:0-2613 GCA_037444045.1 Sulfolobales archaeon
CGCTAACCTCTTGGCTACTTCAATTTGGGCGTCAACGTGCAAGTTTATTTCCGGCTCCTCTATTATTACAGTCCTGAGCGCCGGATTCCTAAGGGCTGACTCCACAGGGATGAGCTGGTATAGCCCCGTGGACACCAGCGAGGGGTTTACCTCCTTCCCGTCCTTGGACACCTTGACTAAGGAGTTAGTGCTTACCTCCACCCTGTGGCCAAAGAGCTCAAACTCCTCGCCCGGCGTTACGTACTTTAGGAAGTCCGCGACTAGGGGCTTATTCAAGCTAGCTGAGACCGGGGGGAGGATTAGCTTGTTCAGGTTTGGCAAGTAGAATACCGAGGCAACCCTTTCGGTGCTAAGGAACGCCACGGGGTGATACGAGCGGTTCCAGAAGAACATTAACAAGAAGTAATAAGGTAGCCTGTTTTCAATGCACTCCTCTACATTCTCCCCGGCGACGACCAAGATTTTTCCCTCTAGATCAATTGAGGAGGAACAACTACTGAATCCCGAAGAGACCCTCATAAAGGTTACGCTAAACTTCGCCTTCTCGTCTACTTTCGCCTCAACGTCCACGTCGTCCCCGTGCAGGACTACCTTGAGCTTCTCGTCCTCTATTACGCCCTCGTTTTCCTGAAACCTTATTAGTTCCTTGACGTCTGTGCCGAATACGGACTTTAACCAATCCTTGACCTTGTTGGCTATTACGCCCTTGTTCTCCTCGACCAACTCCTTCAGGCTCACTGGTATCTCGAGGGTGGTCTCCTTGTTCTCCCCGATGGGCGGTATGTCGATCTTGTGCCTCAGTGGCCCGCTCAGCGCGTTCGGTAGGGTCAGGAGAAAGTAGACCACCGTAGAGAGAAAAGTCTTGCCGCTGGAGTTGGCCCCGACCACTACGACCTTGTCGGGGAAGTCGATGTCGGCATGCTTTATGGGGCCAACGTTCTTGATCCCAATCTTCACGTGTAAGACTAACGATTTATAGGTAAAAAGGTTTGTATACAGGAGCTAGCCGTTGACGTCTCCCTGGACTACCCCACGGTATGGTACGCGTCCATCACAAGGAGGGTACGAAGGCAGTAAAAGATAGTTACTAATTACGCAAAGCTCACTTTCGCAAACGCGTAGGTAAGAGTGGTCATTCCGTAGTGGATTTGTTAGGCCTCCCCTAAGCTCAGCCTAGTCCTATCCCCTTTTTACCTCAAACCACATAAATTATCTTGTGATTATGAATAATAGGAAAAGTGACCCTGCCCTAAGGAGCGAGGTAGTGAACGTGTAAGAGACCCCAGGCAGCGTAGTATCTGTCGCCTTTAACTCCAACGCTGCCTTTGTATCCAGCAACGTAGCGGAGAGCCCTATTGCCTCCGGGCCCCAACACAATTACGTGAAGATAAAGGAGTACGGTGAGGTGGGCCTTAGCGTGGACTTTGGAGGCGAACGCTATACTGCTGATTCATACGACGCGCTAGTACTGATCTATAGGGACAAGCAAGGGAAGATCTCCGCTATTGAGATAGAGTTTGAGGACGGTCCAGATGGGCCAGGGCCTTAACTCCTCGTACGAGGTTAAGGTGGTCAAGCCCCTAGTGGCAAAGGTAGTCGTTAACGAGGGGACGGTGTTCATCAGGGTATTCCCTATCCCCGCGTACGTGAGAGTCCAAGATGACGGCATCGCCGTTGGCTTAAAGGGAGTGTTGACTGTAGAGACAAGCAAGCCCAGGATGGAACTCCGTGTAACATGATAGGGCCGTCGACCCCAGTAGTACCGAGCAACGTAGAGGTGATTAACGAGGGCGTAGCGACAATACAAGCTGGTGGCAAAGAGATAACAGTGAAACCGAAGATAACTAGCGTGTCCGTATACCCGGACTTCAGGGACGACCTAGGAGACCCCTGCGTGAGGGCCCATGGATATCCTTGACGAATGCGAAATAAGTTGTAAATTGTTAGCTCACCGCTTAAAAGAAATTCACTGAGTGAGACAGGCTTCCGTCCTTGAGAGACCCGTGGACAGAGCATAGAGACCGTGTGCCCGTTGCTCAACAGGGTCTGTCTGAGCCCTGAAGAGCTCTCTTGCTTTCAATGCCAGGCTGGAGACCGTTAGGAGTGCTAAGAGGGTTGTACGTATAGCGTTAGGAGGAGCTACTGCTTTCAACTAGTCGACAACCACTTCCTCGACGTTGTAGCTGAAGTTAAGGGAAAAGGCTTAGTGCCCTTTTCCGACTGAGATGGGGAAGAGTCTCTCTTTTGTCCACTTCAGCAATGACCTCGGTTGCACAAACGTACTCCTCAAGGACTGAACTCCTCTGTATGCCCAAGACCACGCTGCGGTCGCTGGGGAAAAAGGTTTACTAGGCGAGTCATAGCCTATGAGGGCAGACAAGGACGAGGCCTCATACCATGGAAGGAGTAAGCCAGTGTTCACAGAGGTAGAAGGGTTAACCTGCCCTAACGTGAGGAAATCATGAGATGAGGTGAAAAGAAGTCAAGAAACAGAGGAACTCCTTGGAAACAATACATTTCCAGTCAGTTTATCATCTAAATTAAGGGGTAGAGATGGCCTAGACTATCGCATTGTAAATAGCGAAATAATATTTAAAAAGTGAAATGTGTTTA
>JBBINF010000211.1:0-2582 GCA_037444045.1 Sulfolobales archaeon
TAAGAAGAGGGCGAAGTGGTACGGCAATATGGCCCAACACTTGGTGGAGCAGCACTTCATCTGGTACTTGAGTAAGTTTGGCCCGAATCTTAACTTTAGCTTGAGGGAAGTAGAGAAGGTCAGCGGGGACATGCGCGAGATCTTGCTGAAGCTTAGGGAACTGCCAAAGATATCTGCAGGCTATCTACTGATTAAGGGAGAGGGGTTTAAGCTAATCGGCAAGGTGGTAGAGGGAGTCCTGCAGTCGCCTAGACTAACAATTGGGAAGGATGTATTGACAGGAGAGGCAGCGCTGGGAAAGCTGTTCCTATTGGGCGGAAAAGCAGAGATGACAGTTTACGTAGCCGACGTTGACGAGGCGGTCCTCGAGAGGCTTTGAAGGGATAAAATTAGACTTTTAAAGAGATGGCCATAAAACGCGTCTATTTACGAATTACTGGACTTTCCTCCAAGTTTATATGAAATCTACTGCAATTCCGAGGCTGTAGCCTCCTTGAAAGCCGGAGCGGAAGGCTTTGCATATTGTTCAACGTTTTATATCTCTAGCTTCATCTCGAAGTTTTGCCCTATGTTGTCAAGGGCGACCAGTGAAGATCCTCCAAACTACTTGTTTGTTTCCCCTGACGATCCAGGGTTGACTTAGGCCTCAGCTTGTCCAGCAAAGTAGTTACCTCGTCCTATGTTACAATTCTAACCAGGCCTACTAGCTTAAATGTCCCCCTTATCCCACTATAGTATAAACCTCCCAGCCGCAACTTGAGCTTGGGTAACTGCTAAGGGGATGATAGACCAGTACGAGAGGCCGTCTCTCACGTCTACCTTTGTCCCAGAGTAGTAGTTTATCCTTACTTCCACCTACCTTTGCTTCCCACGCGAACTCACATGTAAACTTCATCTTGTTTTGCCTTCTATAGCGGAAAAACTGTAGACCCCGATTCTTATTCCTCTCCTTAGGCAGCAAGTTGTAGACTTCATTGCGGACCCTTATTGCGTTACCTATTGCCTTCTAAAGGGCTAGGCCGTTGATGATGCCAGGGGAACTAACCAGTCAAGCGGTAGAGGGCAAGTCGTTTGGTCCGTTGAGGTTTCCACAAGTATTCCACTTACTCTGGGAGTCTCCCGCGAGCGGACTCCCCAATGGTTCCTTGGCTATAGCAGCCCAGGTATATCCCTAGAGGTAGCTGGGCCGTGGACTCCAGCGAAAAGGTAAAATGCATATGCAGGTGAAGACCACGAAGTCCTTGACCTTTAAGCCCCTAAGCAGTGCATTGCTCTATAGCGTCTCACAATATCTTGTTTTTAGCGGGGAAGAGCCTCTCCCAGCTGGGCCTCAACCTCCATGCCTCAGCGTTTACCTTTAAGGCCAAGCCGTGTACCGTGGAGTGGTCTGACAGGTACTCTGCCTTTTCCAGCGAGTCCTGCTACGACCTAGCACAGGAATAGCTAAGCCCTGCCAATTGTTCGCGCGTGCAAGTAGCTTTCGGACACGGGCTCCCCATGTTGGAAGAAGTCGGGGGACAAGCTAGCGCGCCAGGACTAGCTTTCATTATACAGATTTGCCCTTTGGGTCAGCTAACCTCTTCTGGCACTTACTTTTACCTTCATTCGCCAAGGTATATATTATGTATTCCAAACTTCCTCTAGTCCCAGTCGGAGGATAGTGGTAAACTAGCGGGCATCTCCCTTTCAATTTGAGGAAAAGATCAAGGAGTGAGGACTGTTTAGCGGTCTGCCCTCTTCCTGTGCAGTAGGCGTCCGAACAGAAGTTCTGGGACGCGGGTGAGAAATTAGCCAGTGATACACTTACCGCAATCCACGACGTCCACGACGTCTAGAAATCTATGCAGTTACTCCCCTCTTAAACCGGAACCGAGTGTGAACGTAATCGCCTACTAGGCCATGGACGGAGCACCTTCCAGGGATACGGGGATTTGACTCATCCTCACTACACGTTCTTCTTGTCCTTTCCGCGTGGATAGAACCTAGAGTACCTTGGGCGTCCTTTGTGCTGTCAAAGTCGTGATCGTTTTCCTCATAGGTCTTTGCTCATCTTCATAATTTTTAGAAATATATCGATATTCTTCAAAATCTTCTCAAAATCTCAGTATAATATCTAAAAAATTATGAGATTATACGTGAAATATTGTATAAGTTTCTGAAAAATGTTCATAAGAATATGTATAGACTTTAAATAGCATAGTTTTGCCGATTAGACCTGGCTTTCTGGAATGAGAGTCGGTAATTCCCGGGCCAATATTATTTGGCGTTTTCCAGCGTTCAAAGTTGAAAATCTTTCTTGTGTTTGAGACTCATGATCTCTATTATCCAGTAATGAAACTCTCTCAACTACTAGGACGTACAGGGCGAGGTAATTAATCAAATAAAAATAAAAAATAAATAAAAACTTGTTGGGTTAGGTGGTTAGGAACCCGAATTCACGTTGAACTCTACTGGGGCCAGGGTTATTTGCTCCAGCAGCTCCTGCGGTAAGGTACCTATCTTCCTTATGTTCACCCACGTCCACTTGACCATCTGGTTGTCCGTCACTGGGTCAACTGTTGGAGTAGTTACTTGGTTTGCCC
>JBBINF010000212.1:0-2564 GCA_037444045.1 Sulfolobales archaeon
CGAAGGTGCCCACTATCGGGGCCACGTCCTTGTAGTCCCTCCCGACAGCGAACTTGACGTAGGCGAGGTCGTAAAACCTGTTCCTGGTCGGGTCAATGGACACCCACCTATCTCTGGCCTTTACCTCCACCCAAGCGTGGGTAGTCCTGGGGTTGTCGTCAACGAGCCCCATAACGTACCTAGCGGGGACCCCAGCAGAGCGGAGAATGCCTATGGTTATTTGCGCTATGTCCTGACAAACCCCCACGCCCATTGAGAAGCTCTCGTGTGCCTTAGTCCACACGTTTGTCACCCCCTCCTTGTACTTCACCCTCTTCCTCACGAAGTCCACAACTCCCCTAACTAGCTGGTCTAGGGTCTCTGCGTTGTCCACCGCCTCCTTGGCTACCTTGGAGAAGAAGTCCACGTCTATCAAGCTGGAGGAAGAGGTGAACAGCCTGTCCTCAGCGCAGGGTAGCTTACAGTCCTCAAACTCCCTAACCTTTACCTCAACTACCCCCTTGCTCAACACGGTAAAGGACGTGTGGGGCTCAACTACCTTCACCCTGTATATCGTGTTCCCGAACCTGTCCCTGAACCTATCCACGTAGCCCTTTGGCCTGGTCTCGAGCCCCTCCTCCAGTACCCTCTGGTTGTCCCCGTCGTATGGGACTACCCTCATCACGTTGTCGTTCAGCGTAACCACGTCCTCGTACTCGTAAACCGCCTCGTAGGTAGTGGAGTACTTCAGTACACCCATACCGGCTTCACCAGCCCACCAGAGGAGTTGTTGGTGACCCTAGTACCCACAGGGGCCACCCTGCTCAGCACCACGTTTGAGGTGTCCCCCAGGAAGACGAAGAACCTGAGGTCTGCGTAGGTCTCGTAAAAGCCGTCGTTAATTGCAGAGAGCACTGTGTCGAAGTCGAGGAGCTCCTGGGCCATGAAGTCCTCCGGGTAGCTCATCGCCTCCCTTACCACCTTTGACCTCTCCTCCTCCCCCATCTCCTTTAGCACGAAGGTCTCGCCACCGCCGTAGCCCTCCCTCCTCTTCAGGACAAGCCTCTCCATACTACCCTTTACCTTCTCAAAGGAAGTCCCCAGTGGGATGGAGAAGGGCTGCCTGACCCCCACCTCCTTGAGGCCGTACTGCTCCATTATCTGGGGCATGAAGCAGAAAGTCACCTTGTCGTCTGCCACCCCAGTGCCCGGGGCGTTGACTATGCTGACCCACCCTCTCAAGTAGGCCTTCATCAGCCCAGGGGTGAGGATGTCCAGGTCCTCTATCCTCCTGTACACCACGTCCAAGTGTACCTCCCCCTCGGTGGTCTTCGCCACCACCTCCTTTTCCTTCACTGCGATGTCGGAGGGCTCCACTAGGAGTAGGTCGAGCCTTTCAGAGTAGAACCTGTGCTCGAAGTAGGCCGAGTTGAGGGTACCGTCGGTGAGTATAGCCACCACCGGGTCCCTCGTGTCGGAGGCGTACTCCAACGTCCTCTTGAGCATCTCAAGCCCGTCCGGCCTCTCCCTCTTCATTGGGATGAAGTGGCCAATGACCCTCTCCACCAGCTTGTCTGCCTTGAGGGCGTAGCTCATGCCAGACGGCACCCTCACGTTGTCCTCCAGTATGTAGGGCACCCCGCCGACCTTCACCACGTCCTCCCCCATTACGTGTACGTACACTCCCTTGGGCGGGTCGAAGTACATCATCTCGGGCCTAAAGTAGGGGGAGGAGTGTACCAAGTCCTTTGGGACTGGGGTGTCCTCGCCGTGGTAGACTGAGTAGAGGAACTTGTTTATTGCGGTTGCCCTCTGCCTAAGCCCCTTGGACACGTCCTCCAGTTCATCCCTCTTCAGCAGCCTAGGGATTGGGTCGACCCTTATTGCCCTATAGTAGCTACCAGTGTAGAAGGTAAAGCCCTCCCTGTAGGCCAACTGGTTGACTAGGTCGACGTAGCGGAAGAAGTTTGGGACCCTCTCGAGGTAGGAGAGGAGCTCCGAGTAACGGGGGTCGGAGTACTCGTAGAAGGAGACCCCGCGGTTTCTAGGTTTTATCATATTTAGAGATCTGTTGACACAGTATAAAAGTTTTTAAGAGAGAATGATTAAAGAGATGTGTAACCCTCGGCAAGAGAAATGAAAAGTATTCAACATCATGGCCGGTAGATTACCGTGGGGTACTTTCCAGTCTTTCCAGTCTTTTAGAGGCAGACGTAGTTGGGCCAGACACTAGGCCAAACCCCTTCTTAGGGCTAACAAGACCTGTGCCCTAGCTTTTGGCTATAGGGAAGTTAAAAATACCGGCCCGCGTTAATAAACATGTGAGAGTTCGCGAGGTAAACTTGGGTTTCGTCAAGTCCTTTATCGTTGAGACGGCTGAAGGCATAGTGGTGGTGGACGCGGGGCTGAGGGGCAACGGTAAGAAGCTGCTGGACAGCCTCCCCTCAAGGGAGGTAAAGTACGTGGTGTTCACCCACTCCCACGGCGACCACATAGGAGGGGCCTCAGAGCTCAGGGGGGCACTAAGCGCTAAGTTCGGCATACACGAGAAGGGGGTAAAGTACCTAGAGGAGGGGAGGGCGAGG
>JBBINF010000213.1:0-2544 GCA_037444045.1 Sulfolobales archaeon
TTTCACGAAAATATTTTGGTAAAAATATTACCACGGAAATATTGCGGGGTGTATAGAAGGAGATGGGTTCCCGAGGGTCTAGTGAGGTACGTGGATAAAGTTCAGAAACCCTGGGGGGCAGTGCGGTTGTGTCCTTTTAACCCCGGCCTTAAAGGTTACTAGCCTAGGGCGCCAATCCTAGGTCCCACTTCAGGAGGCTTATGGATGACATAGGAGTTGTTAACGGCGTAAACTCGGTCAAGGTGTAGGGCAGGAGGTCTTGGGCATTGCCTATGCCTATTGAAACCATAGCCCTCTCGGGAGACACGTAACCCTACGCCGGGGCTACTCACGTAGGGGGCGGCCCGGTGGACGCCTAGGGCAAATGAAACGGGGATCACGCCGACAAGTAGACGCCATGCCGAATTCACCACCTCAAAGCGTTTTTAAATTCCGCGCCCTACCTTTTCTGGACCAAGGTTGGACTGGGTGTTCTATGGCTACGACACCGCAAGGCTGGCGCTGGTCCTTGGCCTCGTCACTGGTCTACCACATTGCTCGTGGGGGATCCCGGCCTCGTGAGGCCAGGCGTGGTCAAGGCATTGGCTGGATCCATGGACGGCGTGGGGGAGAACGAGTTCTTTTACGCGCTGATGACGCCATAAACAAGGGAAGAGGTCTCAGGCCCAATAAAGACAAAGGAGCCGGCTGAAAAGAGGGCGTCAGAAGCGGATGGAAGCTACCTACCGCCAAGGTCGGGTTCCTAGACCGAGTCTTTGATGCCCCAGTATGGCTCACCACTAGTCTCTTCTACGCGTCGGAGAAGAGGGCCGTAAGGAGGTCGAGAAGCTGATAAGAGAGCTGAAGACGAAGAAGGCACAGTTCCCCACGGAGTTCTATAAATATGTACAGAGGAGATAGAAAATGGCGAAGCTTAGAGCTAGCGATCGTAGCGCAGCTTCGTGAGTAAGGCACACAAGGGAGTGGGATAGGCGGCCTCTCCTTGCTTTTACGGCTGTGAACTCTTTCAGCCCCGCCCACTAACCCGAGGGACACCAGCGTGCCCACCGGGCGGCGAGAAAGCGTTAACGGTAGTTGCTCTCCGCAGCGTAATTCCGCAACCTTCGAGGAGCCCTCCCTGCCAAGTTGACTTGAGTTCACCTTCTCTATACAAGACTCGGGCTTCAGTCACGAAAACTGAAAGAGGTGGAGACGCCATGACAAGCCAACAACGGTATTACCAGTGCCAATCCCCCAAAATTTAAATGTGTAGACTCGAGATAAATTCTATGGACTCAGAGGCTGGTGGACAAGAGGACAAGTCTAAAGACGTAACTGACGTAATAGACGGCATAATGCGAAGCCTTGCAGTAGACGACGTAGACGCCGCAGCTGAGGGGCTTTTGTGGCTATACCGTTACCTCAAGGCTAAGTTCTCCCAGCTCGACGCGCTCGTGGACGGACTTCCCCGCGAGGTCGTGGAAAGGGACATCGTGCTACATACCCTGCTAGAAGGGGCGGAAAAGGCGACAGTGACCTTCGTGGTCTACGCTCTTCCGCGACTTAGCTGGAGAGACACAGAGAACCAGGCGGAGTTAAAGAGGCTTAAGAGTAGTTTCACAAGGGCCCTCAAGAAGGTAGCCGTGAGGTACAGCTTCGTGAAGACCCAAGATACTTTCTGGGTGGTGAAGCAGGGCTTAGACGAGAGGGCACTTAACGTCGCGTTGAGGGACCTCAACTCGACGCTTCAGGAGGTATACGCAAGGGCCAGGGACATGGGGATTGCGGAGTTCATAAAGGCCTATAAAGCCTTTGTGGGGAGAGAAGTAGGCGAGGAAGAGGAAAGGGAGCTGATGAAGGCAGTCCCAAATTCGGTTGAGGGGGACCTCTACAATACCTGCAGGCTCGTTAAATCGATGGTGGAGTCGGACATAGTCTTCTTTAAGGACAGGTACAAGGGGGAGGACCTACAACGCGGGGGGTCACAAGTTGAGGCAGAAGGCCCAAGTGGCCCGGGTGGTGGACTGCCTCCAGAGTGCGCCGTGGAGCTGAGGTCTATCAGGGTGCCTACGCGGGAGCTCTACCTGGAAGAGCTAGGGCTCCTAATGACGGAAGCGTGGCTTCTGGTAAACCAAGACATAAAGGAGCTGGAGGGGTTGGCCAAAAACGCTGTGGCGAACTACTTAAGGCTAAACCCCAAGTGGCGGAGGGAGGTGGAGGGGTTCCTCTCGTTTGCGGGCCACGGTATAGCCAGCACGGTGAAAAACATAGACGCGGCGGTGGAGAGGGCCCAGGGGAGACACTGAAGGGAAAAGACGAGGTGTGAGTGGTATAGGCTTAGCCCGTCTTAACACTGGCCAACCTCAGCAGTTTAAGTGGGACTTGAGCGAGGCGAAACAGTGTCATGAGGGTCACCCTACCAGTCCAGGAAGGCTCCCTGGTTTACCTTGTCCACTATTAGGTTGAAGGCCTCCTCCGGCCCCTTTATCCCGAGCCTCTTCGCCGCCTCCAGAAGCGAGTGTAAGGCGGTCTGGGCCCTGCTGGTAGCGAAGAGGGTCCCAAGTT
>JBBINF010000214.1:0-1047 GCA_037444045.1 Sulfolobales archaeon
GCCCTCCCCTTAGAGGGTTCCCCTAATCAGCTCGGTATACGTCTAGGTGCCGGTCAAGTATAATTATATATATTTACTTTTCTCAATCACTAAACTTTAAATAATTTAATAACAAAAATCATGAAAATTAAATAAATAATGGAAATCTTTTTAAATGGGGATCTGTACTGAGAATATTAGTGTGTATAAAAATGGTTAAACATGTAAATATATATATAAAAATGGAGGCAGAGGTGATACAATGGAGAGGCTAGAGGTCAAGAAATTAAATAGGTTAAAAAAATACGAAACAAAGTTTAACTTCTATGCAGGGGTAGCGACGGTACTGACGGGGCTGTTTACGTGGTTTTCAATTATTCTAAGGCAAGTGCTTTTGATAGAGTCTGGGATATTACTTTTTACAACTGCGTTGACCGTCTTTGCAGTAAACTTAGTCCTCGACTTGAAAGTGAAGTCGCACTCCAACTCGTGGATCTACGCCTCTCCACCTAGGGAAATAGTCAAGAGGGCAGACAGGATAGGGAGGGAGCTGTGCGAACACAGACCGTCGCTCCTAGAAGGGAATGGCGCTGTCGCTAGATTAGCCTCTAGGCTCTTTAAGAAGGGTTGGGCCCACTTCGCTATAATCCTCCCGAGTTTCGTAGTATTTTACATTGTAATGGCGGCTGGGCTCATCGGGTACCAAAAGTTGGGATTGTCAGGGATTAATTTAGTCAACTTCGCAGCGGACATAAGCTGGCTGTTCTGGTTCCCTCTCTTGTGGCTCCTCACGTGGTTAGCAAACGGAAGGGTCTGGTGCCAGACGTGTCCGTTTAGCGGGCAGGCCGAGTGGGTCCACAGATTACACCCTTGGAAAAAGATAGGGAAAAAGCTGGGGCTTAACCTGAGGTGGCCTATAAAGTACAGTACGATACTTTACTCCGCAATAGGCTTTTCAGTGCTGACTTGGGTCGAGGAGTTCTACAACATAGGCGGCCCCGGAGTTCCAGAGCTGACTTCCGTGGTGTTAATATACATAGCTGCGTTGGAGCTCTTCATAAGCCTGTT
>JBBINF010000214.1:1057-2536 GCA_037444045.1 Sulfolobales archaeon
CAGGACGTTCTGCAGGACCATATGCCCTCTGAGCGCAGCGCTCGGCGTGACTACGATGGTGTCTCCCCTAGGGACTTTTAGGGCTAAGAACAAGGAGGTGTGTAAGACGTGCACGACAAAGGACTGCATGAGGGGGAACGACAAATACCACGGTTGTCCTTGGTTCGCCTCTCCAGGCAGCAAGGAGGCCTCCCCAATGTGCGGGCTGGCCACGGACTGCTACAAGGCCTGTCCCCACAACAACATCGATTTGCCCGTGAAGAGGTTCCCCTGGTTGAGCGATTTGTCCACCGCGAGGAAGAGGTTCGACATCGCACTGTCTGTCACCATACTGACTGGCGTTGTGCTGTTCCAGTTCTTTAACGCCCTCCCGTTCTACTCTATGCTGGACGGATTTCTGAATTCAGTAACGGGCTGGGGAAGCTTTGCCAAAAGTTTGGCACCGGGCTTGGGAAAATTTGGCTTCTCCACTAACGGTTATCCAAACCCGCTAGACTACTTTGCTATCAATTTAATCCCATTATTTGTGGTGCTCATTGCGGCTAAATACGAAGAGAGGAAGAGGGGCGTCCCATTGAAGTGGGGCTTTACCACCTTGTCCTACGCCTTGATCCCGGTGTTCGCGGCCGCAATACTGGTAAGAAACCTACCCAAGTTCCTGGGCGGCTCGCTCCTCATACTGAACGAGGTCTTTGACCCCACCGGCATTGGGATGCACAACCAGGCTATCTACTCTACCTTCTGGGGCTCAGTACTTCACCAGCTGGGGAACGACCCCCTGAATGCCTCGGCTGCTTGGTGGGTACTCATAGTTATGGAGGCAGTGATGGCGTTTGGTACCTACTTGGGGATAAGGGCGTCCAACATGCTGGCGGAGACAGACGGGGTAAGCAGGCACACTTACTACGCAGTAGTCCTAGCGTTCGGGGTGACCTTCATGCTAGTGACCTACTGGATGTCGTCCCCCGCAAACCCGGCCCTGCCTTTCTACAATCAATACCTCGGAAACTTGCTCTACAATCCGTTGGAGGCGTCCCCACCGTTCTGAGGTGAGAACGTGGATCCAATAGTGTTGATAGACGTAGATAGGTGCGTCGGTTGCTACATGTGCCAGAGGGCCTGCGCTTTAGCCCAGTGCATTGAAGTAAATGAAGTCACAGGGGTAGTCGAAGTAGTAAGGCCGGAGGACTGCACTGGCTGTATGGCGTGTGAAAGGGCCTGCCCATACGGGTGTATCGTAGTGATAAGCGATGGCGTAGATGTCTCAGCTAGGGCAAAGGTTACTCTGTCTAGGGTCAGGAGGTACGTCAACAAGAAGCTCATAACTGCAGACCCCAGGATCTCCGTAAGGCAGGGGGCGGAGGTCATGGCTAATAACAACATAGGGTCTCTGGTCCTGCTGGACAATAATCTGATAAGGATAGCGACAGAGACCGACCTACTTACAGCGTGGTACTTAGGGCGTGAACAAGAACCGCT
>JBBINF010000215.1:0-2523 GCA_037444045.1 Sulfolobales archaeon
GGCTACCACATAATAGAGTTCCCTGCTCAGTACAACATAACCTTTGACTACGAGAATTCCTCGTCTAGCAACGCTCTGTTCCAGAACCTTCCAGGGGGAGAGGTAATAACCTATAACTTCACTGGCCTCTCCACCAGCACCCCCAACATTAAGGTCGTCGGGGGGTACGAGGTGTTCGTCAACTCCTCCGGGACTATCTACGGGAACTTCGTTAAGAACTGGACTTACTACTTGGTAATAGTGAAGAACGACTTCTATTTCCCGAAAGGAGTGTCGCTAGTGAGTAACTCGAGCCCGGTCTTAGGGGACATAGCGGGACAACAGCTCGAAGTCCAGATAGGAAGTGTGAAGTACACGTGGGGCCCCGTTCAGAATTACGTACCGCAGGAGTTCTACTTAAAGCAGGGGACTGGCGTGAGTTACGTTACGGATATTTTACTTATGGTGAACGGGGTATATGTCTTGAAAATTAGCGGTTACATTGCAGGAATAGGAAGCGGACAAGAAATAACGGCATATCAACTATTATCGTATCCGAGAAACGTTACAATAGTAACTCCCTTTAAGACTTCTACCTTCTCTTCCTCCTTTACCGTAAGCTCACCAGTCCTCCTCATCAACTACGAGAGGTGGTTGTGGTATGGCGTACCTCCTTAGAGGGGTGGTAAAGGTAAGGGCTCTCTCAAACGTGGTCTCCGTAATAATCTTGATGGTAATACTCCTGGCTGTCTTCGTCCCAACCCTACTGTACTTCCAGAGCCTACAGTACAACCAACCAATTAGCACTGCCATTTCGAACGAGTACATGCAACTAAAGAGCCTGCAGGAGGCACAAATACAGTACGGCCACCCGAGCTTTTACTACAACGGTTCGCAGTTGATCCTAGAGTACTCAAACGGTACCTTCGTGCCCCCCCTAAACGTGACCATAGTCGGCATACTCTACCTAAACCCCCAGACGGGGGTCTGGACAAACGTGACCACGCTGAAGTACCCCATCACGGTAAGTAAAGACCAAGCCCTCCAGTTGCCCAGCTACGTAAAAGGCCTGCCGATCATAGTTGTGACCTCGTTGGGTAACATCTTCTTCCTGACGTCAGGGTCTTCAATAGGCCCCTACTCTGGAGTGGTGAGTAAGGGAGGGACGATAGTCCTAGCCCAGATATGCCAGAGCAGTGGACCCCTGAGCGTCTCCACCAACGTCACTACGGACATCTACGGGACTTGGCAGAACTTCACCACCCCAGTTACCTTCCCGAACCAGACAGGGACGTTCGCGATGAAAGTTCCAGAGTACGTGTACTACGAGAACTCGAAGGGGCAGATAATAACCGGGGTCTTCCACAACTGGAAGGTTTTAGGAGTTGCTAGCCTCAACTCCACTACCTCCAACTCCGTGCAAGTCACGCTAGCGGGTTTCACCACGGTAATAATAGCGAACTACACCACGCTGTTGGCCTACGACCAAGTGCAGATAGTCCCATCAGTTAACGGGGTGCCCATAACCCTCTCAATCGACGGGAACAGTTACACAATACAAGGGCCTACAACCCTTAATCTTACTGCAGGGTACGCAAACTTGACAGTAATCACGACTCAGTTCAACTCTACACCGTCCAACGGGGTGATCCACCACTACTCCTACTCCAACGTCACCTATGGTAACAACGTGTATAAGACCCTTTCCATGCTCCTCTTCCTACCTCCTCAGAGCACTCCAACTGTTTACCTCAACTACGTCAACGACTACAACTACTACAACGTCACGATAAAGTGGCAGGCAGGGCAAGGTTACCTCATAGCCGTTCAGAGCAACGGGCTTGTGGTCGCGACACCTATTAGCTACCCCGGCGTGGAGGTACTGGGTGGTAACTCTTACCCATACGTAAGTTTTTACCACGCCATAGCGTTCAACGGTACCGTATATCAGTTCAACCAGAGCTTCTGGCTCAAAGGAGGTACGTACGTGATGTCGCCACTTGGCCAGTTCGCACAAGTTAAAATCCCGATCAACTTACTTACTTACTACCTTGCCAACTTTACCGTATACTCCGCTGTCCTGAAGCTATACTACCAAAACGGGAGCGAGTCTACCTACTATTACCCGGACCTCCCTAGCCTTGTGGCCATAAACCAACCAATTACTATCGTGGCCATCTATAACGTGACCGATATCGACTACTACTTGTAAGGTGGGAAGATGAGGGCCCAGTCGGAGTACGTAGCCTTCCTGATAGCGATTATCTTAATAGTAGCAGTCCTAGTGCCCCTCTACTTGATCCTTTCTAACTACTCTGTCCCCGGGGAAAAGCCCGTCAACTACCAGACCGTGGCAGTGAACCAGATAAACGGGGGGTCAGTGCTGGTCTTCTTCAACTCCACCCCTAGCAAGTCCTTCCTCTACGTGGCCCACGGGGATCCCAACTTCGTCCTACAGGCTGTGTACTACACCAAGGAGGGTGTTTGGTACAACATAACTAACGACGTTGATGCAGTTGCAACCGTGAACGGGCAGACCCAGTA
>JBBINF010000216.1:0-2503 GCA_037444045.1 Sulfolobales archaeon
AAGAACAAGGGATACAACCTAGACCAGCTTGCCTTTAGAATAATGCTGTCTAGGGATATCGACTCCTACACCAAGAACACGCCCCAACACGTCAAGGCTGCCGCGTTACTTAGGAACTTCGGGATACAAGTCCTCCCTAGGGACATAATCCTCTTCGTTAAAGTGAAGAGCAAGGAAGGCGTAAAACCAGTCCAACTGGCTAAGCTAAGCGAAATAGACGTGGACAAGTATTACGACGCAGTAAGGAGTACATTCGAGCAACTGCTGAAAAGCTTAGGGATAAGCTGGGACGAAATAGCTTCAACAGTCTCAATAGACTCCTTCTTTAAGTAATCACTCTTCCTGCTCTTCTTCCTCTTCTTCCTCTTTTATTTCAGAAGTAGCCTGTTTCGCGTACTCTACTAGTTCGTTCTTTAAGTTGTCGTCTACGTAGTACGATATTACGTAAACTCTGTTGTCTTGGTAGTTGTCTTCCTTCCATGCGTTGTCGTAACTAATTATGTAAACGGGGATCCTAGCAATGGCTGAGGTCTTGTCCTTTCCGCTGAGGAAGCCCTTCAAGCTCTCGTATACCTCTGGTTTCAGCGGTAGAGGTATCCTTACCTCTTGCATGTCTTTCATAATGGTGAAGTCTGACGACATTTCGTTCCACTCCTTTAAGGCCTCAACGGCTACCTGTTTCACGACGTCCCCTATGTTTCCCTCAACGCTCCTCTCAGAAGTTATCTTTCCTAGTTCGCTCTTTAGGATTATCACTTTCATTTGTGTTCACCTATAATATACAAATAGACAATGTGGTTCATGTTACCGTCTTCTACTTTTATGACTTCCTTTGGAGTCCATCCCCTTATCTCGAACTCGTGGGACACCACCCTAGTGCCCGGCTTAAGTTCCTTTTCCAGCTTTGGCCTCAGCATTTCGTTGACGTTCGTGAGCAGGAACATGGTGACCACTGTAGCCTCAGATAGGTCTTCCTCGAAGAAGTTGCCCTTCTTTATTATCACCCTCCCCTCAAGGCCGTTCTCCTTGACGTTCTTAGTCGCCTCTTGAACCCTTTCGTCGTTTATGTCTATGCCTATAGCCTTCTTGGCGTTGAACTCCTTAACTGCGGTGATCACTATCCTGCCGTCTCCGCAACCTAGGTCGTATACGACGTCGTTTGGACCTACTTTGGCAACTTCCAGCATCTTCCTTACCACGTTAGGGGGACTTGGGACGTAAGGCACGTGCGGTGTATAGCTCAATTTTCTCACTTATACTATTGCTTCATGATGTAAGATTTTTAATTTTATTAAGAGCCTCCTTCTTCCCTTCTTCTTCGTCAGGCTTTAGGCTCTTGTCGAGGGGCAGGTTAGTGAGAATGGGGTATATGTTCCCGTTGTCCATCTGCACGAAGAGCTGTGGCAACCACGACATGCCGAAGTCGTCCTTCTCTCCGTAGTCGGCAAGGAATGAATAGTCCTCCTTCTTTACCTCCTTTTCGATTCCCAACTCCTTGGAAATGCTCTCAGTGATGTTCTGAAAGGCCTTGTTTAAAGGATGTGCGTCTGAGGTTACAAGAATTAATTTTTTAGGCTTCATTCCTTATCCTCTTTGTTAATCAATTGGTCAAGTTTAAAACAGTAGTGGTTTCAGATGATAACTAAGCTGAGGAAAGAGTCCAAAAAGTTGATAACGCCAGTAGCCTCAGTGTTACTTAGGGTAGGCTTTACGGCAAACGCTATGACCTTTCTCGGGCTAACGTTGGCCGTGCTATTTCTTTTGGTCATGTGGCTAACGAGGAACGTATTTTACGGCGTAATCTTGCTGGCCCTTTCCTCTTTGGCAGACGCGTTAGACGGGGAGATCGCTAGGCTAAGCGGTAGGGCTGGGCCTCTTGGGAGCTTCCTAGACTCGTCTTTGGACAGGCTGGAGGACACGCTCTTTATCTCCTCCTTAGTCCTACTGGGCTTTCAGTCCGTCCTTGTGTCCATCCTCGTCGGCCTCTCCTTGTCCATCTCTTACCTAAGGGCTAAGGCAGAGTCCCTTGGAGTTAAGGCAGAAGGGAGGGGGATAATTGAGAGGGGGGAGAGGTTGATCTTCGTCGGAGTTATCCTCATTTCCTCTTTCCTTAACTTCGAGGTCTCCGTTGTCTTGTTTTACGCCTTCTTTGTCCTCTCAGCAATAACGGTGGTTCAGAGGTTCTTGTTGGTGTCATCTGCCTTGCCGAAGTAGAGCTGCAGCGGGTTCTTCACTCCGCACTCCGCAACGCAGAGCCCCTTTTCCTTCATCTTTTGACAGGAGTACACAACGTACTTCCTCTTTGAGGCCAAGATCTCCTTCACGTAGTCCTCAGCGTTGTCGACCCCAGTGCTCTTGAGGAACCTCACAAGGGAACCTAGGTCAGTCCCCACGTCAATCTTGTATATTGCCAAGATAGCTACCTCTTCTGGGCTCTTGTTCTTCTTTGCAATAAGTCCCTCTATGCATGGGGGAGTCCTACCCTGCCTCAACGATATTAAGT
>JBBINF010000217.1:0-2487 GCA_037444045.1 Sulfolobales archaeon
CGCCGTGGATGTAGGCGCTATGAACGTTACTTGCTCCGCCACGCTGGACCCCGAGACCGTTAGCTCTCCAGATGACTGCGCTGCCTCATAGCCGTTTGAGACCGTTACGGTGTAGGTATAGGTACCGTTCGGGACTATGAACGTGTAAGACGATGAGTTAATTGGGCCAGACGACCCTATCCCCGCTACATCCACGTACCACACTGTCCCAGCGGGAAGGCCCGTCTCCGTAAACGTGACGTCGTTCGCCGCCCCCAAAGCGTTGACGCTAGACACCGTGAAAGACGTATAGCCGTTGGACAGGGGTATGGAAAAAGAGCCGTTGGATGCGTTGGAGGGGGGCAGCTCGGCTATTCTATGCATGTGCGTTGAGTTCTTGGCGTATATGACGTACCTTAGGACGCCGTAGTAAATGGAGGAAGGCTCGTCCCACTTCAGATATACTACGCCGTTATGCACCGCTATTGACAGCACGGGCTTGGGCGGTGGGGAGAGGGGCGTTATTGCGGCGTCCAAATTGTACAGAGGTTCCGTGATGTTCCCCTCATAATATGCATACCTCTGGAGGTATAATGTGAAGAGGTAGCTCCCCGAGGCACCTATGCCCTGCCACGTCGCGTTCTCAGAGGAGTAGTTCAAATACGGGGTGAGGACGCCTCCCCTATACAGCAGGATAAGTATGTCCTTGCCGTTCCCCGCGGAAATTACATACCTGGAGTTGTAGGCCTCGAGAGCCGCAAACTCGAGAGTGCCATTATACCGTATCTCGCCGTAGAGCGAGCGGCTCGAGGTATTCCACAGCCCTATTATGCTGGAGTCCGCACCGGTGTATAGGATGGAGTACCCTGGGCTTCTGAGGATCCCGGAGACCGAGACCACGTTGTAGCCGTTTATGTTGTAATACCTAGGGATGAGCGTAAAACCACTAGGTGGGCCTAAAGGCCCCGCTACTATCTAGGTGAGACCCTCCCAAAAAGGACATCCCCTGCGTCCGAGAAACCTCAGATTCCCCGACCTGGACGGTACCTTGAATGCTGTTCCCCTGATGTGCCACCATTACAGTAACGTCTAAGGTCGTTAAGAGCGTTACAGCCATAACTAAAAAAGGGATAAAGCTTATCTTTTTCATAATTATTATATGTATTTCTAGTATTTAATTATTGTGTCTCAAATATTTAAGGCATAAATTGCTTTTTTAGGTAATGCGGGACAAGGCCTAACCAACCTAGGGGGTTTAAGGCTCCGTCAGACATACTAGGAATTAGTTAGAAAGTAAAAGAGAACACTTCGTTGTCGCCTTCGTACACCCTTACCTCGTTGTTTTCGGACTCAAGTATCCCATAGCACTTGTAAGCCTGCGAGCTGTCGACCCTCAAGTATTTGGTCCCAGATGGGAACTGATAATAAGAGTAACAGCCGACGTGCATGTGCCCGTTAAAGAACAGCCTGGGCTTTAAGTCCTCTACCGCTTCAAACACGAGCTTACTGTAGTCATCTGCCCTCATGTTAGGGTATATCTCTGGGATGTAAGGGGGTTGGTGGGTTATGAGGACGTCCAGTCTCGGAACGGACCTTTTTATCTTGTAGATTGCGTTGACGAACTCAGTGGGCGGAGTCCTAGGCACCCCCTTGATGTTTGCCTCCCCTATAAGCCCGTTAATCCCCGCGATTTTTAGACCACCAAACTCGTAAACTTTGCCGTTCCGTACGGCGTTGTTCTCTATTACTGGGAAATTCTCGTGGTTGCCGTAGACTGTTAGGAGGTTTACCTTCGACAATATCCTCGCAAAGTCCTCGGGGGTCATGCCCGTGTCCCAGTCCCCGGCGGAGATAAGGGTCTGGGGGCTTGTCCTATCTATTACTCCTAGTAGCCACTCAACAGCTACAGACATGTCGTGCCCCTTGTGGGGTCTGTAGGACTTATGCACGTCACTGACCAGTAGGAACTTCATAGGCCTTATATAAGAAGGTCTAACCGACTCCTCATTTTTATACCTTATACATAATAATTTCGTGCTGATTTCTGGCCTACTTCCACGGTACCTATTTAAAAATTTTTAGACGTTAACGACAAGAACAATTTAACACGAGACCGACCTACCGCTTTTTACAG
Organism: Sulfolobales archaeon; assembly: GCA_037444045.1. Lineage (GTDB taxonomy): Archaea > Thermoproteota > Thermoprotei_A > Sulfolobales > Sulfolobaceae > Aramenus. The sequence continues at coordinate 2,114 of JBBINF010000217.1, forward strand.
GACAAGGGTAAGGCGGTGGACATAGCCATAGAATATCAAGTTATATGAGACCCGAGGAGACCCAGATTCCTAGCCATAAAAAGCTTTTTCATTGACGGGCACTCCAGGTCACGCAGGGTGGGGGCCTTCAGACTTACCGGAGTATACTCCATAAACTTTATGTAGACTTACCGGAATATACTCCAGTATGTCTCCCGAGGAGTTGAAGAGGGTGTTGGCTGACCAGAGGGAGATCCTAGAGGAGAAGCTCTCTAGGAGCTACGTCCCCAGGGACGTACCCGACATCATGGACTACCTCAAGGTCCCCAACGTCCTAGCTATCCTGGGCGTGAGGAGGAGCGGGAAGTCCACCTTAACTGTCCTCCTCCTCAAGG
>JBBINF010000218.1:0-511 GCA_037444045.1 Sulfolobales archaeon
TGTATTCGGTCTTCAGCCTCCTCAGGCTCCCCTTTGCCGAGTTAATGACGTCGCTGTACCTCAGGTGGTTTAGCCATACCTTGGTTATTATCGCAAGCTCCTCCCTGTTGAAGCCCCTTATTGCCTCTCCCACCAGCTCCTCAGCGTGTCCCCCTCCGTACATCTCGGCAGTGTCTATTACCCTTATCCCCCTTGAGATTGCGTACCTTATTGCCTCTATGTCCTCTTTGTCCCTCTCGTAGCTCGGAGTCCAGTATCCCCCTCCCATTTTCCAAGTGCCCAGACCAATTGGAGGGACTTCTTTCCCACAGAGCTTCATGAATAGTATTTCGCAAACGAGTAGATATACTTAGCACTTCTCCAGCGGGATCGGCCTCTCCGCGAAGTCCTCGGCGAGGGCTATTGAGCCCAACACCACCCCGTCGACTTCCTCTGCCTTAGAGAGGAACTTCACCTGGTCATCCTCCACGCTAAGCAATAGCCCAGCCCCCACAACCTTACCCTTCCTCAC
>JBBINF010000218.1:526-2470 GCA_037444045.1 Sulfolobales archaeon
AGCCCCTCTATGTCCACCCTGTAGCCAACGCATGGGGTCTCGTCGACTAGCTGTACGTATTCGCCCCAGGCGTTAAGCAAGAGGTCTGTGACCCTCTCCCCGAGGAAGTCCTCCAGGGGTACCACGTGTACCTTTGCGTTGCTGAAGTACTCCTTGAACTTCTCCGCCCTGTTCTTCCTCCTCCTCTCTGGATCCTTCGTCAGTCCAACCTTCCTTAGGCTGACCACCCTTTTCCTATAGGGGGTCGGCAACCTGTCCTTGATCCCCTCGTCGAAGGTGACTATGAAGTCCGGGTCGACCCTCAAGGTTAGCTCAAACTTGTGGAGCATTGCCTTGAGCCCCCTAAACCAGCCGTCGGTGTCCACCACGGTCACCCTTTCCTTACTCCTTTCAACGAGGGAGGAGACTAAGTTCGCGTGGAGCCTGTAGTTCAGTGAGGGGGTTATACCGCCAAAGAACTCCAGCTCCTCAGCCCCCTGTCCTAGGGTTAAGCGCCTCCCGGTCACCTTAGCAGAGGACACGAATCCCGGGAGGAAGAGGGAGGACTGCCCAACGTCCCCGTCCACCAAGTAAGAGGGGGAGAGGTTTGAGAGGAGGGTGGAGAAGTAGGTCTTCCCCGAGTCGGTACTACCTAGTAGGAGTACTTTCCCTCCCGAGGCAGCTATCTGCTCCGCCACCCTATCCCAGCCCAAGTTCACCTCCCCCAGTACCTTGCAGTCCATCTGGAACGACGTGTTGTCCTCTATTACCAAGGTGAAGGTCTTAGGCGGTAACTTGAGATCCTCTCCCTTCTCCACCGGTATCCCCAATACCCTCACCCTCCCCTCAGTTACCTTGAGCGTGCAGGGCCCCTCTACCACTACCTCCCTCATAGGTTATTACCCCTCAAGGAAGAATAAAAAGCCGTGAGGAGGTTTATAGACGCCAACGCCCACTACGGCATAGAGCTCTACCGCTACACCTCGACCCCTAAGACGGAGGAGGGGGACGTGGTAGTGGAGAGGGTTGTGCTGAACCCCCTCTACAAGTACGCATGTCAGTGCTGCGTTGACGGGTTCTACCAGCAGTACAGGTGGGCAAAGGACAAGGGGGACAAGTTCCTAAGGCTCGGCATCTATAACCCTAGGTGTAGAGTACCACCGGAGGTTGAGGTGAGAAGGCAGTTGGAGAGGGGAGTCATAGGCTTTGTCCTTAGTCCTCCCCACCACGGCTTCTCCCTACTCGACGAGAGGCTAAACTTCCTCTATAGGGAAGTGGAGAAGAGGGAGTTGCTGCTTTACCTCCACGGCCCCAAGAGGGAGGAGGTGGAGGAGTTGCTATCTAGGTGGGAGGTCAAAGTCCTACTGCTCTCCCCTTCCTTCACCTTAAGCGATAGTAGGGTGTACTACGTGGTGGGCAGAGAAGCGTTGAAGTTCCCTAGGGAGAGGGCAGTCTACGGCAGCGACTCCCCCTACAACGGGCTCGAGCTGATCGACTCAGCCAAGGCCTTCCCCTACGATGACGAGATCGCCTTCAAGAACTTCAAGAGGTTACTCCTCCTTTAACAACTTGTCCAGTGCCTTGGCGTCCTTCTCGTAGAGCGTCAAGTACTGGGGGAACTCCTTCCTCGAGGCGACCTCCCTAATTTTCGCCCTAACCTTTTCCACGTCCTCCCTGTTCAAGAAGCCCTTCTCGTAGAGCTCAGCGATCAAGAAGAGCACGTTAAACTGGACGTCATAACTTGGGGAGTCAAGGAGGGCGAACAAGTAGTCCTTTAGCCCCTCTGCCTCCCCCCTTTCCATTAGCCCTTCAGAGACCATCTGGGGCACCAGTGACCAACTTGCCACCCTGTCCGCCTCATTCCCCTTGAGGAGGGCAATGAACTGGCCAACCCTTGCCCTAAGCTCTTCCCTCGATACAATTCCTTGTCTAAGCAAGTCGAGGCAGAGGAGCCAGCCCTCGGCG
>JBBINF010000219.1:0-2461 GCA_037444045.1 Sulfolobales archaeon
AGTGATCAACCCCATGTTGGCTGAGGGGCAGATCCACGGTGGAGTAGTGCAGGGGATAGCGCAAGCGATTTACGAGAGCGCTAGGTTCTCTGAAGACGGAGCGCTTCTGACTTCTAACTTATCGGACTACGGCTTCCCGACTGCAGTGGAGGCCCCTAAGATTGAGTGGAGGTACGTAGAGAGGGGGTTCTCCGTCCACCCAACTAAGAGCAAGGGAGTAGGCGAGGCTGGTGCCGTTGTTTCAACGCCAGTAATAGTTAACGCAATAGAAAACTGCTTGGGAAAGAAAATAACCACAATGCCTTCATCCCTAGGTGAGCTCGTGTAATGCAAAGGCACTTCCTCTCGCAAAAAGAGCTAAAGAACTTCAAGAACCTCGTCAAACAAAAGTACCAAGTGGAGGTAGAAAGCGATAAGGTAGAGGTGGGCAAAGAGAAGAAGCAGGTATACTATTTCATTGACGGTAAGTTGTCGTTTTTTTCAGATGAGCTGATACCAACCCTTTGCTGGGTGATGGACGCTAAGGTAAACCTGCCCTATGTAGTAGTCGACGAGGGGGCAGTTAAGGCTCTTTCTAGGGGTGCAGACCTATTCGCCCCAGGAATCGTTTCCTACAACTGCGAGTGTAAGCCCAACGACATTGTGCTGGCTAGGACGGTAACCGGCATCCCGGTGGCTGTTATGAAAGTGCTTATTAGCAAAGAAGAGGCTATTAACACTAAGAAAGGTAAGTTTGCACAGAATTTGCACTGGATTGGCGATGAAATATGGAAAATGTGCAAAGATCAAAAGTAATTTCAGTAGTAATACCAACGTATAACGAAAGGGACAACGCCGTAAGTCTGATCAAGGAGATAGCTAACAGCGTTCAAGGGAACATTATAGTTGTAGACGACGATAGCCAGGACAAGACCGCGGACGCAGTGATCTCCCTTAACCTCTCTAACGTGAAGGTATTCGTCAGGAAGAACGAAAGGGGTCTCGGTTCAGCCCTCCGTTTCGGGATCTCTAAAGCCCTAGAGCTGGGGTCCTCTTATGTAGTGACCATGGACGCCGACTTCAGCCACGACCCCGCGTTCCTTAAGCCATTGATAGAGAAGGCAGTAGAGGGCTACGACCTAGTAATAGGTTCAAGGTACGTCAGGGGAGGGAGGATAGAGAACTGGCCTCTCAGCAGGAGACTAATAAGTAAAGGGGCGAACACGATAGTCAGGCTCCTCTTGAAATCCCCTATACGCGATAACACCTCAAACTACAGGGTGTACTCAAGGCGAGCTGCTGAGAAGGTGTTAGAGTGCAGGTTCGCAGATGGGTACGAGTTCCAGATATGCGCAGTTTATAAAGTGTTAAGAGAACACATGAGGGTGGCAGAAGTCCCGATAGTATTCAAGGACAGGGAGAAGGGGGAGAGCAAACTGAAGGTTAAGGAAATCGTCAAGTGGTTTAACTACGTTCTGAGGCTTTACTTCTCCTCTTGAGTCTAATGACCTCGTTTTTGAGCTCCTCTATCTCCTTCTTAAGGGAGTTTATTTCGCTCTCGTGAATCTGAATCAACTTGTAGATCTCCTCCTCTTTGTTCTGGGGATTGACCTTTAGCTTAACGTTCCCCAGTTCGTCGCTCTCTACCATTCCGAGCCTCGATAACTCCCTAATGTATCCTTTGGCCGTCTTCTGAGAGATCTTTAGCTCGATCGCTATGTCCTTCACGTTAACTTCTCCCTTGGCTTTGAGAATCCTCAATATGTCCTGCTGTCTAGGCGTTAGCTCCATGATAAAGACTTTGTTCTATAAAAGCGTTTTTAAGGCATACGGCTTATGACTATACGGGCCACTCGGTTGGCGATTCTGCTCAAGGAGGAGGACGTAAACGAGCTTTTAACTTACAAGGACGCATACAACGCTTTAAGGGACGCATTTCTCATGCTTGATAAGAAGGTAGCGGTCAACACTAAGAGAGTGAGGACTTCTCTCAGCGGTGCCACCCTTAGCTACCAAGCGGGTGGAATAGGCGAGTACTTAGGGTTCAAGACCTTTCTGATGGGCAGTTTCGTCTCCTTACTTTTCTCCAACATAGGCGAAATACTCCTCATAGCGGAGTCAGATAGGTTAACACAGGTGAGGACTGGGGCTTTAGCGGTACTGGCCTCAGACTACATGAGGGGAGAATATTCGTCCGTGGGGATAATTGGTCTTGGAAAGCAGGGGACTGCACAAGTGGAGGCGTTCAGCAGTATAAAGTCGGTGGCCGTAAACGTGTACTCTAGAAATCCTGAAAGGGTTAACAAGGTGGTCTCTGCGTTTAAGGAACGGGGGATAAGCGTCAATCCTAAGAAGTCCTATAAGGACGTCTGCCAGGACTCAGACGTGGTCGTGACTATAACGTCCTCTAAGGATCCGTTCTTGAAGCTGGACTTCCTCAGGAGGTCTCAACACTTGAACTTGATGGGGTCAAACATTGAGG
>JBBINF010000220.1:0-2446 GCA_037444045.1 Sulfolobales archaeon
TTATAGAGATCCCCAATCTAACGCCTCCGATAAGAATCCCGAAAAGTCAGATAGTGAGGTTGGAGGAAGACACCCCTCCAGACGACATGTGCATGATGCTTATGAACCTGCCTCAATGTGGAGTAGTAGTGGCTGGATCTACAATAGATGGAAAGACGTCTTATTACAACATCAGTCCACGGAAGAGGTGCCTCAAGATAATACTGAAAGACGGTAGGACGTTCTTTGTGGGTATCGAATGAAAGGAGAACTGACTTGTTTTTAGTCCTAAGGGGTGGCCTCCTCCCTCTAGGAGACTCACTTACAAATCCGGGGCTGCGTCTCTTATTCAAGGGGCATTCAAGAGGGTCAGAGACCCCCTCCCATACTGATCCGTGACAAGGACCACATTGGGTTTATATACGTAACCGCATGAATAGCAGAAGTACTTAAGGCAAAACCTCTACCTTCTACCTTCTTTTCCCCTACGTTCTGGGCCAGCATACGCTCCCCTTAGCCCACTGTGCTTGCCTCGTCTATCACCCTCGATCCTCTCCTTTACGTCCTCCAGAAACTCAGGGCATCTACGTTACGATAACATGCGGTGTACAGCTTCTGGACTACGTGACACTATGGGAGGCGGGAGAAAAGACTACCCCTTATCACTCCCCGATACCAGACTGGGTAGGGAAGCCAGAAAGCGTATAACCACAAGATCCCCTGGGTAAACGACGCTGCAATAGCGTTTGATTAGACCACCTTACCACCAATATAGCTGGGTATGTTGAGTTTCCTAAACCTCTCCAAAAATTCCTCTACCTTATCTTGCCTGCCTATGACTACAACGTTAAATTCCCCGGCAATAGGGTCCTTCATGAGGTGCTCCATCTGCTTGCTTATGCTGTAGACACCTAGCTTCTCTATTTTAAACCTAACGTTAAACCGACCCTCCAACATCTTAATGCCCTCTAGCCCAAGCTCTGTTATGTCCTCCACGAAGACCTCTTCGTCGTATAGCTCGTAGTAGACCCTTGAGGCTCTCTCCACCACTACGTCCTTTTTGAGGACGTCCTCACTGTTGAGTCCAATATTGCGGAGGACGTGTAGGTTGGACTTTATCACGTAACCGGCTCCGCCAAAGTAGTTGACGAAACCAACTGCCATTCCCCTCTCTACCTTTGGCTCCATCTTTTTCGCCTTACCGTGGGCGAAGGCAAACACAGGGAATGGATAGCCGTCGACCTCCTCGTACTCGGGGTCTTCTACGCCTTTCGCTATAAGGGGGTTAAGGGCCCTAGCCTTTAATAGGGCCCTAGTTTTCGACAGATTAGAGAGGTCTAAAAACCTCGGGACGCTGACATTACCGCAGTACTGGAAGACCCTCCTCTCTAGCTTCTTCTCGACTAGAGGAAAAAAGGCTACCTTATCTGCCTCCTCAACGTCGAGCAGGGAGGTGGCTATTAGCTTAATCTCCTCTTTACATGGTACAAGGTACTTCCTTGAGAAGTTACACCCCGTAAAGGCCAATGGGTAGACGTAGTGGAGTAGCTCGTCCATCATTCGATTCGTTACCTCCCTTTATTCAATTTCTCTACTTCCTTCTCTAGCTCTGGACAGCGATGGAATATCTTGGTCCCGGAGATCCTGCAGTCTACGGCCAAACCGTAGACCTTTCCTTCGGAATCGTAACTCACAAGGGCCCTGCACCCGCTCGGTAACGTTACGTGTGGGAAAAACTTTAGAAATAGCCTACCTATTACCTTTTTAGTCGCCTCGGACAAGTTTTTTAACCCGTTAGATCTGGCGATCATGAGGAGAGCTAAGGAAATAGGCTCTTTATAGCAGAGGTCAAACGGAGAGATACCATTGCTCTTCATGACGGACTCTAGGTCATCTAAGAAAGACTTTAAGTCCGCCTTATCCCCGTCGTAGTTCCACCACTCTTTCAGCCTATCGAGGACTTTCTCTTTAATATACAGCTTCTCCGCCATGTAGTAACATAGGACAAGGCCCCTAGTAGTTATTCTAAAAACGTTGCTTTCTTTGTCCACCAGACCTAATACCTTCAATCTGAGTAACGTCCTCCAAGTAGAGGCTGAGGGAATTCCGGTCATTTTTGAAAGCCTATAAGAAGAACACGAAATAAGCTCGACCAACAAGTACAGTAGCTCTAGGTCTCTCCTAGTCAAGTGAGGAAGTACCATTATAAGAGAATTAAAATTTTAGTTTAAAAACTTTTATTTATAAAGTCATTCTAATATTTTATTTTTTAGTATCAGGACTTTTTTAAAAAGAGAAGGAAAAAGAAATTTAACTTTACCCCCTCCAACCGAAGGCCCCTATTGGCACTGGCTGAGAATTCGTGAGCTGGAACGGGGTGAACGGGGCTAAACTATAGGCGTACTGTCCTGCAATTAGCACGTCTGCCCTGGTTAGGAAACCCGCTACTAACGCAATTATGGCGGTA
>JBBINF010000221.1:0-2444 GCA_037444045.1 Sulfolobales archaeon
GGTCGTTAAATATCGTGAAGTGCCCCCTGACGCGCGGCGGATCTTCTCGTGAATTTTTGCGGACAGTCTGCATTGGATCTCGTGAACAAGTATCCCCATGTGTCTGACTTCTCGTGAAATCTATCAATGCGTGGTGGACAATTTCTCGTGAACTCCGTGCACCACGTGCTAATTGGTTCTCTCGTGAACCCGGATACCATGTGTAAAGTTTGCTCGTGAACGGCTGTGGGCAGTGCTGTTCCCTACAGATTCCTCGTGAAGAATGTTGACCGCTGCACCGCGGCATAATTCCTCGTGAAGAAAGCTAATGTTGCCAAGACATTCGTGAAGCTCGCTTGTGGGTCCCTTCTTAAATTCCTCGTGAATTTAAGTACAGCGGTGGTCGGCATACAATCGTGAAGCAATCGCCACTGGTTGATTTATGATTCGTGAATTACCGACCCGCGGGTGTTTACCTGCTCGTGAATGCGATTCGCGTGTATTCTCTTCCTCGTGAAGAATCATTACTGTTTTGCCTCATTTTCTCGTGAATGATTGGGTACTGCCGTCGCGTGTTTTACTCGTGAAGAAATGGGTATGTTCTGTGCATTTTCTCGTGAAGGCTCTGTTAAGGTGTTATTATGAAAATCGTGAAAAAGCGGGTACGTCTCTACGTATTTTTTCGTGAATTATCGGACCCGTGTAATTATTTTCTCGTGAATTTCCTTACCAAAAAGGGCTGTATTGTCTCGTGAATGTTTCGGATTGACGGCGTAGTTGACCCTCGTGAATTTTCACGATGCGTGTCTGTGCCGTCTCGTGAAGATGAGCATAAGGTATAGTGATGAACTCGTGAATTTTTAATGATGAGGCAGTGCACTGCCATCTCGTGAATTACGGTGCCTGGTGGGTTAACGAGCTCGTGAAGTACGTTTACTGTTCACTAGTTTTTTCTCGTGAATTACTGCCGTTGGCGTGTGCATATGACTCTCGTGAAGATCCTTCTTGCGAAGCGCTCTCTTGAGGGGCTCGTGAATGCTCAATCGTGAAGTGACTCACGGATGTTGCCTAGGTAGTTATCGTGAACTCCTGCACAGTTGCTCAGGTGAATTTTCTCGTGAAGTTCGGCAATTAGGCAGTGGCTCTCACGTCTCGTGAATTATGAGCGACGTGTGACGACTGCCTCGTGAAGTCTCCTTCCTGCCCGTCGCCATTAATTACTACTCGTGAATAAAGGGTTGCGTGTTGAAAATAAATTCGTGAAGTTTGCATGCCGGTGCTCCCGAACCCTCGTGAAGAACAGGGACGAACAACCGCGCTTTCCCTCGTGAAGTTTTGCTGACGGTGTGTGAATTGACTCGTGAAATACACCTCAGTTGGTTAACGGTTTCCTCGTGAAGAGGACTTAACTGTCTTCCGCAAAGTCTCGTGAATGACTGCCGCGCCGTTGTGTGGGAAAATCGTGAAGTTGTGAGGATGCAATGTCCCGGCGGTCCCCTCGTGAACTTCTCCTGCGGTTGTTAAAGTTTACTCGTGAATTTTTGCGGACAGTCTGCGTTAAATCTCGTGAATATCCCTCACGGTGCTTTTTATGTTTCTCGTGAAGTATGTTTACGGTGCGGCTCTGTGTCTCGTGAATGTTAGTTTCCAGTTTCAACATTTCTCGTGAAGATTCTTTGTGGTTTGATACGATCCTCGTGAAGAGCACTCACGGTTTTGTCTTGATCCTCGTGAAGTGGTGTTTCCTGGTCTCATAATATTTTCGTGAAGTCCCAATTCACGGCATTACCGCTGACTCGTGAATTACCGAGTTGCATGCCGGCCCAGTGGCTCGTGAATAACGATTACAGTGCACACCAGAGACCATCCGTGAAAACGGGTAATGCGGTGTGTGCATTGTTTTCTCGTGAAGGTTCTTGCCGTGCTTGTTGGGCTTCGTGAACGAGCCTTTTGCTTCCTGGGCGACTCGTGAAGTCTGCCCCCGGGTTGCCTCTGCCAATTCGTGAATGAATTCCGCAGTGTTTTGTGACGATCTCGTGGATTTTTCCTTCCTGTGTTATCTCAGTCTCGTGAATTCATTGCGTCAGTGCTTTAATGACCTCGTGAAGATTTTGTGCCCGTCTGCAATGCGACTCGTGAATTATTGTGCACACTGGCGTGTAGTTGCGCTCGTGAAGTTTGTGGCGAGGGGGCGTGGCTGAATTCTCGTGAAGAACCCCTACACAGGACATTACTGTCTCCTCGTGAAGACTTTCATTGTGGTTTAATGATGGATCTCGTGAATTAGCACCTCAATTGCCTTGAAAGCAATCCTCGTGAAGTACTTTTTCCCCCGTGTTCAGTGACGAAATCGTGAAGTTATATTTACGCCTTATGCATGGCGAAGTACTCGTGAAGATTTACACAACACGGATTCATGCCTCTCGTGAAGTCCTACCACGCTTTTTACGGTCCCTCGTGAAGAA
>JBBINF010000222.1:0-2431 GCA_037444045.1 Sulfolobales archaeon
GGGTAGACCCCTATCCCTGTTCGACTCTATAACGCTCACAACCTTAACTACGAAGGCCTTGTCTGACAGGGACGGCATCACCCCCCACCAGTTCCCCTTTATGGTCATCGTCTGCCTCAGGGGCTGGGTTACCTTACCGGAGGAGTAGAGGAGAAAGGCCTCCCTAGCTGCTTGGACTGCCCTCTCCGGCGTCATGATCTGGTCGAGCTTTTCCCTGTCTATTACTATCATTTCAAGTAATCTAGTGACCTCTCCCTTTTAACCCTTCCCGGACAAGCTTTAGCCCGTGAGGCTTGAGCTCGGATCCCCCCCAGAGGAGGGTGACCCCTACGAGGCGTTCCTCACTGCCCTCCAAGTGACTGGGGCAGGGAAGGGAACGATAAAGCTCTACAGCACCGCTGTGAGGGACTTCCTGGAGTTCGTCAAGAAGGATCCTAGAAAGGTCACCTCGGAGGACGTGAACAAGTGGGTCTTGTCCCTGGCAAGGAGGGCTAACCCCACCACAGTTAGGTATTACGTGATAGCGGTGAGGAGGTTCCTAAAGTGGTTGGGCGTAAACGCTAGGCCTGCACTCCCAAAGGCTAGGAAGAAGGAGGTGAGGGCCTTGAGCGAGGAGCAGGTGAGGCTTTTAATAAGCTCCGCTAGGAACTTGAGGACGAAGCTAATAGTGAGGCTCCTCAGCGAGACCGGAATGAGGGCCAACGAACTCCTCAACGTCAGGGTAGAGGACGTGGACTTAGAGAGGAACATGATAAGGCTGAGGGTGACGAAGAACGGGGAGGAAAGGGTAGTCTTCTTCACGGACGAGACCAAGGCCCTCCTCCAGAAGTACGTCAAGAAGGTGGGCTCTGGGCCGCTGTTCCCAATGACTTACCAGGCATTATATAAGACAATAAGGAGGCTTGGGGAGAGGGTAGGGATAAGGGGCTTGAGGCCACACGTGTTGAGGCACACCTTCGCCACTAACGCCATAAGGAAGGGCATGCCCTTACCTGCAGTCCAAAGGATCTTGGGGCACAGAGACATAAAGACGACCCAGATATACACCCACTTGGTGCTGGAGGACTTACAGGAGGCGTACAAGAAAGTTTTTTCTTAAGCCCTCTCGGTTCTTAGGCCTTCCCTGTGAACCTCCACCTGGCCATGTCTCTAACGTAACTTGCCAAGTCCCTAACGCTGTTAAATGACGCTGTCTGGAGGTGGAGGTACTCGAACCTAGCCTGGTTTTCAAGCATCTTCCTCTGCAGTTCCTTTACCCTGCTCGAGGACAGCACCTTCTCCAGCTTCTCCTCCGCTAGGTTACCCACTACCTCCCCGTTGACGTCGTCCGGGTAAGGTAGGTCGCCGTTGGGGTAAACGGTTATGGCGTAGCTCACTAGCCTCTTTGGGACCTTCCCCACTAACGCGTTGATGAACCCCCAGGAGTTGTTTAACGTAGGGCCGTACTTCCTCTTCAGCTCAGACAAGACCTTATAGAGCTCGTAGTTGTCTGGGGCTAACTTCACCTTGGAGTCCGGGTAGTCCACTGCGGGCAAGACCAAGATCTTGTAGTTGCACTCCCTTACCTTCCTGACCTTTTCCTCCAGTTTGTGTAGGTTGTACCTAGTGACCACTGTCTGGACGTTCACCTTTAGCCCGTACTGCCTAAGCCTGCAAAGGTCGTCGAGTGCCTTCACGTTCCAGTGGTACTCGTCTATGGAGTAGTGTAGGAAGTCTATCCTATCCCCAAGCTTGGAGAGGAACGACTCGTCCCTCAGCCTATAGCCGTTGGTGGTGAGCATCACGTAGAAAGACCCATCGTGGGCGTACTCTAGGAGCTCGAGTATGTCGGGCCTTAAGGTTGGCTCTCCCCCCTCAAAGGAGAGCACAACTATTGACGAGTCCCTCAAGTTGTCTATTATCCTCTTTATCCTCTCTGTGCTCCCCTCGCCAAGTTCACCGGAGTAGTAGTCTGGTTTACAGAAGGTACACCTTAAGTTACACCTAGACGTCACCTTAAAGGTGGCGTAGGCGGGGTTGAACGGGTCCCTAAGTACTTGGGTCTTAAGGAACCACCTTACTGCCTTTAAGTCCCTGTTCAACTCCCCTCACCCAAAAACCTCCTAGTGTGCCTCAAGTACTCCTCCGCGTTTTCCAAGATCATCTTTATTTCCTCCTCCTTCACCCTCCTCACCACCTTTGCCGGTACCCCTAGGGCAACGCTATAGGGAGGGATCTCGGCGCCTTGGGGCACTAAAGCCCCAGCACCTATTATGCTGTACTCCCCCACCTTCGAGCCATTGAGTAGTATAGCGCCCATGCCTATTATCACGTTAGAGGAGATCTTGGCCCCGTGGACGACGGCGTTGTGGCCTATCGTCACCTTGTCCCCTATCTCCACGAGGTAGCCAGGGTCTGTGTGGATGGAGGTGTTTTCCTGCACGTTGCTCTC
>JBBINF010000223.1:0-2423 GCA_037444045.1 Sulfolobales archaeon
CCAGAGGCAATGCCAGGAAACCTCACGGAAACCCTAGAAAAGGCACTACCGAGGTGAGTAGCCCCATACCCAACAATGATTCAAAGCTAAGACGTAATCAACAACAGTAGCCTTAAGTGGCATGTATGTCAGAAAGTCGAGAGTTTTCATGCCTTGCACCCCCCTTAACTGCCTTTATTGCTGTTGATGCTTAGGCTTGTTGTTGGGTTGCTGGTTGATGGGGCTTGGTGGTCTTTGGGCCTTTGCCCGGCGTTAGTGCTGTGCTCCTCGATTCCAATATCGAAGAGCCCTTAAATAATGCAGAGCTACTTTTCTATTGGAGGTGGTGAGACCCCAAGGTAGAGCGCCCGGGGACCGCCCGGGCGAAGTCCTTGGGGTTGATTCAAGGGGCCGCCCGCGTGGGTTGTGGATAGGGGATAGACTGAACGCTGCGACGCCACTTCGCCGCTGGAGCTACCTTTGCCCCTTCACCGCTGGGGGCTTGGGCGTCCCCCTTCAAACCTCCCTTTTTCCCTCTTTCCTTCCCCCTCAGGCTCTCATGCCTCCTCCCCCTCCCTTCGCCTGAGGAGGGGCTCCCCCGTGTAGGGGGAGTTCGCCGACCCACGCCCGGTGACGTGCCTGAGGTACCGAGGGTGTGGGCAACGGCGAAGCCCATCCGCCGACGGCAAATGAGATCCCAGAGGTATCGATAGCCGAGCCGGCGGATGGGCAGGCATGGGAACCTGAGGGGAGGGAGGGGGAAGGGGAGGCCTTGGGGGAATAGCCCAAGCCCCCAAAACCACAAGGCAATGAACAAGCAAAGACAAAACCACAAAAAGACCAAAAGACCAAGAGACCGAGGAAAACCAAAGCAAAAAGCTTAAAGGCAACAGTACAAAGAAGAAGCACAGCCATCCCGATCCCCCTCTACGTGTGTACGTGGGGCTGGTGGGGTCTCCCCCACCGGCCCGCCAACCAGCCTCATCCTTATGCTTCTCTACCACGCTGGTGGTATGGGGTCGGTGGGGGAGTAGGGGGTGCTCCTGGGGTGTGCCAATGCCCTAAACCGACCCCCGGGTGTCTCAGGCCTCGAGCCCGAGGCTAACCGGGGAGATGGAGTTTGGGGCTGGGCCGAAGGCCCGATGGCGCTACCCAGGCTCTACCCCTCGAAACCCCGCCGGCCCTACGTACACACGTAGAGGGGGATCGGGATGTCGAGGGAAGATAAAAATGGAGGGGAAGTCTCTCGGGGTGACGCCCAAGCCCCACAAAGCCCGTGGGGCTCAGCCACTGTTATGCCTGAAATGACCGTAAGGGAGATCGATGAGGCGGTTAGGGAGTGCATCAGCGGCAATTGTGAAAAGGCCAAGACAATAATTAGGATGTCTGCGTACATGGGCGCATCGCCCTTAATGCAGATCATAGGCAGTTATGTCGCGAATACACTGAGGGGTTATCTATCCGCACGTAGGATTCGACGAATGGTAGCGATTGGTCTGAATGCCTTATGGCGCTTGTTTAAGCTCGGTGATTTCTTCGAATTCGGTAGAATCGGTGATTTCAGTGCGAGAACGATCTTCGATGTATATTGGATGTACACGAGCCTCATTACCCTAAAATTGCCCTTTGTGGTTAGATCGAGATTCGACCCACCCAACGACGTATGCAGTGCGTTTAAGGACGAGGAATTGTGCCATAAGTTCATCGCAGGTTTCGTTCTTGCCGAATCGTGGAAAAGCGATAGACCCTCCTGCAGATTCAAGCTAGTGGGCACCACGCACCCAGTCACCGTAACGACCATGCTAAGCATTGCCAGTCACCTTGCGAAGCACGGTATAATGACTAAAGCGTACATCAACGAGGGAAAGAGATATGTATCTTTTATATACAATGATTTGCCTGAGGATGTCGAGAGGTTCGTTGAGGATGCTTGGAGAGACCCAACCACCCTTACGAAGCTAACTGACGGGGAGTTCTTAGCATTCCTGGCCGGCTTAGTAACGGGTGATGGGTCCATTAAATGGAGCAACGGTGTTATAGAGGTAATACTCACTGGTAATCTAGAAAAGGAAAAGACGCTGTATATGACGATTCAAAGTGAATTGCTGAGAAGGTTTGGGATTAAGGCCTTTCTTTATGAGAAGAAGAATAGAAATATCGTAGAACTCCGTACATGGAGTTACGATGCAGTGAGGCTGTTGCGTATGCTCCCGCCGCTGATTGAGCCGTTGAAGGAGTTGAGGAGGCAGTTAGTGCTTAGGAGAGGCGTGATTGGCGTCTTCACAGCGAAAAAGATATTTGAACTGCTCGGTGACGAGAAAGAGAATGGAGAGAAAGGCATCCACAAATTGCAGTCACACCAAGCAGTCAGGTTCTTAACGATCCTAACACGCCTAAGACTAATAAGGCTGAAAGAGGTGCAAAGACGCAAATACCACATCCTC
>JBBINF010000224.1:0-2421 GCA_037444045.1 Sulfolobales archaeon
TGAGCTGGAGCGCATTGAGTACTGCGTCCTCGACGTGCTTATTAAGTGCCATGAGTGTGATGAAGGTGATTGCTTGGTGAAGGGGCCAGTCCTTCGTCAGCTCCATTGTGTATTTTTCCCACGTTGTCTCCATGTCGTCGAACCAAACCACCGGCTCCTTAAACCTAACCGTGATGGTCATTCTCGACAAGTCAGGCTCAACCCAAACACTGATTATGTACCCCCTTGTGAAGAGCATTGTGGAGGTGGTGAATGATTGGTCCATAACTGGTGCAACAACCTCAGCACCAGCGAGTGGGGCGAGCGCCCTTGCGATTTCCCCCAGTGTTGGGTGGCTTGGTTGCTTTTCTGCGTCGAGCTCCAGCAGACTTACCCAGTCTAGAGGTACGTATGTTTTTGGTATGTCGAAGCCACGCTTCAGGATATCGAGCAGGAACAAAGCCACTTGGGCGAACCTGTTCGTCACCTCTTCGGAGACACTCATGCCCACCACCCCCGAGGAGGGTCGACTCACTCCACGACGCCAAGAAGCTTCAACACTGCGTATGCCCGGACATCCGCGTCCGCCTCTTTCGCGAGTGCATCGCTGGCTTCCTTCACTGCCTTCTCTATCTCGTCCGCTATCCACCTGTTGTTGTGGATCAGCAGCGCGGAATTCACTATGTCGATTATGCTTGCTTCGCCCTTAATCGGCATGTGGACCTCGAAGACTCTTGGCTCATCCTCAAGGCTCTCTAGAACGAATATGAAGCCCCTCATGTCCTTGCCAGTCGTTGCCAAATCGGCGTAAGTAACCGCCTTGATCCTTGCTTTGATCCTCACGTAGACAGTCCCGCTGAACCCCTCGTAGGTGACCTCCCTGCCGGCCAGCCTCTCGTTCAGCACTGGCACCATGGCCTTTATTAGGGATGTTGGGGTGTTGTCGCCGAGCGGTAGCTTGACCTTCTCGTGGATCTCATCGAAGTTTATGTCCGTGTTGAACTTCTTAATGGTGCCTATGAACGTTGCTACCAACCCATCTATTAGCTTCTCCATGTCGCACTGTCCGGGGTTGGTTGCCATACTTATCACCCCCGAAGAACACGCAGAAAAAGCCTACTGTCCCTTCTTCACCGTGAGGTCACCCAGTATGTTTCTGACACTCTGCACAAAGCCAGCGGACCTACCCGCTTCCTCCTTCGCCTTGCTGAGCGCCTTCGTGAATGCTTCCTTGAACTTCTCGTCACTGAGGAGCATTGCGAAATTAAGCGTGTCTGTCAGGTTTGGGTAGCTTGTCCTGAGCCTGTACCTCAACCCATTGTTCATCAGCACCTCAATGCCCTTTTCCCTAATGATTACGCGCCTTACCTCTGCCTCCTGCATGAATGCTCCCCTGACCGTAACGTATGGGGCGCGGATCCTCAGCCCAACCAGCTCATTATTGAGGAACCGCCTTAGCCAGTAGGCGGTCCCGAGCGATATGCGGAATCCGTCCCCAAGGTCGACGGGTGGTGACTCCGGTATCTGTGGCTTGGGCGCTGACTCAACTCTCCTGACCAACTCGAAGTACTCCCTGACGGCTGTTGCCAATTTCTTCATGTCCATACCCACCACCCCCGAGGAGGATGACTTAGGCGTCATGAGCGCAAACACATCCTTCGCGTTGTTCACGAACCACCCAATTGCCTCCACTGCGCTGGCTAGTGTGGTGGCGAATGACTTGGGGGACGAGTTAGCGACCTTCCTCACCAAGTCGACCAACTCGCCAATCCTGAGCTTGTACTCAGTCGCCTTGTTTACGTAGTGCTTGTTCCTGAACACCCTCTCGCCAGTCCTGTACTTCTCGATCTCGCTCACCAATGACTCCACCCACACGAGGTCCTCCACACCCCTCCTCTTTATGACTGTGAAGCCGTTGTAGAGAATTGAGAGATTCATGTGGTAGGCATTGATAACCCTCACGGTCACCACGTCAGGGAGCTTAAGCCCACACTCCCTATCAACATCAACGTGCGGCGCAGGCGTTAGGAGGCTCATTATGTCGACGCCGAAGGTGCCGACACCCCTTATTTTGATGTATTGATCGTCCTCCCCCCACACATAGCATGCGCTAGGCACTAGCCAATGCGGCGCGAATACCGTGCCACCCACCGTCCCATCGCTCCTGAGCGATATGAACCCTGGCGTTAAGAACGGAAGCACGTGGTTGCCAACCCTCAGCATTACCACGTGCTTTATGTATGGCAACTCAGCCCTCTCCATCCTCTCCAGCATTGCGTCCATTCCCTCGTGTGCGCCGTGCACATCGACATCGAAACCTAACTCCCTGAGCTTTGGCACCAAGGTACTGCTGAGCTCGAAGTACGAACTTGGCAATACAGCAATTGTTGCTCCGTCATCCATGGAGAAAACAAGTGTGTTGTTATTGATCATTTTCCACAC
>JBBINF010000225.1:0-2420 GCA_037444045.1 Sulfolobales archaeon
ACGGCTTTACAGACCCCAGGGACTACTTCAAGGAAACGCTCTCGGTACTGTCGTCTCTCCTATATGTAGTCCTTAGGTTCCCCAACAACCCCTTAGGGTCGGCGCAAGACCTTATCTCCTTCACCGCAGTAGTGATAGTTGTCCTTGGCCTACTGTACTCCGGGTACTCCCGTTACCACGTGTTGAGGAGAGGCAAGAAGAAGGGGGGCTCCGTAGTAGAGGCGTTTATTGAGGGAGTATTCGAACCCCTGTTACTCCTAGTTTCGAACACGATATCCTTCATAAGGCTTCTGGTACTGGGCATGGCCCACTACTTTTTGCTCTACGCGTTCTCTTACTTCGCCCTCATGTGGGCCAACACCCTTAACACGGACGAGGTACTGGCGAACCCCGCCTCGTTGGTAGTGCTCGCCCTAGGTAACTTGCTTGCGATAGGCTTAGAGGGGTCAATGGCCTTCATCCAGTCGTTGAGGCTGAACATCTACGAACTAGGAGGGAAGTTCTGCAAGTGCAACGGAAGGCCTTTTACGCCTGCTGTCCCTTACGTCAAGGTCGCCTTTGTTTAAAGGGCAATCTTTATAGTCTATGATTGAGATTCTCTTATTATGGAAGTGAGGGTAAAGGTAGAGGACAATAGGTTGGAGATTACCAATCCCTCTGATACCCCACTTCAGCTGCTGAGCGTGATTGTTCGGTACAGAGTACACGTGTCCACAATAGAGGACGGTAGTGCAATAAAGTACGTGTCGGAGGAGATACCGATAAACAGACAGATCACGGGGTCTTATGAGGTACCTATAGAGATCCCAGACGTAGCGGAGGTAGTCGTGGTCTATAGGGTTGGAGACAAGACGTTCCAAGAGAGCGTCCCGGTCTAGGGAAAATAAAAGTCATCCCTAAAGCCCTAAACCCTTTTTATTACATCTCCCGGCTTTGGAGCCAGAGAGCCCATTCAGACCTGAACCCTGCTCCCCAGTGCAGGGAAGTCCGACACTGGGATCTTAAGGGCAAGAGAAGGCTTTAGGTGGAGAAGCTCGTGCGTTCAGAACGTCCTCGGTCCACTGCACATATGGCTAGGAAAAACACACGTGCGAGTGTAAGGTGTACACGAAGGCATAGACGCGAGTGCACTAGGTCAAGCCGTTCTATAACTACGTGCCAAGGGAAAACTGGCTACTTGCAAGGCGTTGAGGAAAAGGCAGAGTAAATGTATACCCCGCTAGTCTCTCCCAAGATGTTCCGCATTTGGCCTTTAAACTGGTATGACCACCCTAGTGTCCTTGTACTCTAGGTGGACAGCACAGGCAGAGCACGGGTCGAAGCTCCTTACCACCCTCAACGCGTCCAGCCCCGTGATTGACTCCTCCGTCACCCTCTGGTGGACTATCGACCTCTCCACTGGTCCCCCTCCCGGGGTGAAGTTCCTGTCGCTCGGCGTCACTATCTGGTAACGCTTTACCTTCTCCCCATCCCTTATTAGCCAGTGGGCGTTGCCCCCTCTCGGAGCGTCGTGGGCCCCAACTGCCATGGCGTACCCCTTCCTCCCCTCTTGGGGGTCGAGCGACCCCTGGGGGACCTCAACGTTCTCCAAGTACTCCTTTAGGAAGGCCACAGTGAAGACCCTCGCGAAGGTCCTCTCCATTACGTTGTTCCCCCTAGGCTCCCACTGGTAGTTTAGGGCAGATACCTTTCCCCTCCTCAGCCTCATGGCGTATAGCCTAGCTATGTCCCCAGTGGTTGGCGTGAACTCCTCCCCTCCCCACGACTGCCTCACCACTGGCACGAAGTTGGTGCTCACCAGGGACTTTATCTTGGTCTCCTTGTTCCAAGGGTGGTGCTCGTCCACCTCGTTCCCCAGTTCGTCCTTGGTGTACTCCCTGGCCCACCCCTCAAAGGGGGTACCCTCTACGTAGACCCTAACCCCTAGCAGGATGTTGGTCAAGCTGGTCTCAACCACCTCCCCCTTCCTTATCAAGGCAGGGGGGAATAGCCTCTCGTCCGCCCATATGTCCATCTCCTCGTAGTCTGCGTTGTACCCCCCGCTCTCAAGCAGGCCGTAGGTCACGAAGTCCTCCTCTATGTTCTTGTAGTAGTTCACGAAGTCCCTGAGCTCTGCCATGACGTAGAGTAGCCTCTCTATCGACTTGTCCTCCTTCATGGCGTTCTTGACCTTCTCCACCACCGTGGGGTCCCTGACAGTTATACCCCCTGGCTTTAGGCTCAGGGGCTGGGGGTACCTCAACCAAATTGCGGTAGCCAAGTCCCTCAGCTTGGTCTGGAGCTTGAAGGCCTCCTTGTATATTTCCTTGCCGAAGTACAGGTTGTCTAGGACGTCGGAGACCCTCTGGTACCCGTGGACGTCCCTGAACTGGCAAGGGGTCTCCTTAGCCCTCTCGTACTCCTTTGGCGTCTGCCTCTTT
>JBBINF010000226.1:0-2393 GCA_037444045.1 Sulfolobales archaeon
AACTCGCAGAGAGCCTGCAGATAATAGTCCCGAAGAAGAGGATGCTCTCTGTTCTAAACGGCTCTGATGTTGCGATCGCAGCTCTATCCATGGCGCTTGAAAGGGCTAACGAGGGCGTTGGCTTCGTGATGAACAGAGAACAGGCGTTTTACGCAAGGAGCCCCATGCCGGCGGGCATACTAGCCACATATGCGGTCCTCAAGCATAAGGGCAAGGGCTACATAGAGCTTATTGACGTGGATTTCGACGCCTTTCAGCACGGCATATATCCCGCTGTAGTGATCTCCAAGCAGGGCGACAGGGAGGCGCTCTACGTGTTGAGTGTCAAGGAGGAGTACAGGAGGGACTATAAGAAGAGCCTAGTTGGCGAAATATACCAGCTGAAGAGGCTTGATGTAGCGTACGACAAATACATAGAGCCGTCTCTCCTCTACTTCAGTAAGGACTTCAACAAATTGGCTAAGGCGCTGGGCGCGAGCAGGATAATACCCAAGGGGCAGTACATAATGGGCATCTTCGGCGGCGAACGCAAGAAGAAGGAAAAATACGCCGGTCTAGCGCTCCACAAGCATTACAAAGATAAAAAGGGAGGCAAGTTTAAGTTTGAGCTCTGGAATACCGAAACGCTTATCGACATACCGCTAGACGTGGTGAAAATATACGGCGTGAATGTGTACGAGCTTATCTACGTGGGCGATGTTAACCCCTTCTGCGTCGCGAGGACCTACTACATCTTGCTTTCAAGTAATGGTGAGACGAGGCTGAAAGACTTCCTGGATTATATAATAAATAATTACGACAAGCTTAAGAAGCAGGACGCAGAGAGGATTAAGGAACTCAAACAGGAGGCAAAACAGGGTAAGGGTAGCAAGGTCGAGACGCTCAGCCCACGCCACGTATACGTGGTCTACAGAAGCGATAGGGCATTTACGGCATCTGTGTTTAAGCCTAAGAAAAGAACGAAAAGAACAGTGCTAGACTCGCACTTAGCCGCAATAGAGCTAAACGACGAGGATATGGCGCACTACTACGCGGCAGTTCTCAACTACCTCGCGTACAAAGTCCGCAAATCAGGCCGAGTCTTCATACATCATCAGTTCGGAAGGCCTCCGCTTGCGGTTTACGTGGCTGGCCTGGCATGGAATAACGTGGACCCAGAGATCCGCAGTGAAGTCGCAAATCAAGCCAAGAAGCTGGCCGCGCAGGCCAAGCAACTAGCCACGTTGCGTAGTTCACGTAGTATGTGCAAAAAGTTTGCGAACATGGCCAAAGCTCTCGATGAGCTGGAGAAGACGCCTGAGTTCAAGAAAATCGTGGAGCTCCTCGACAACTTTATCAAGAATAAGAATCTTCAAGACAAGCTTGAACAAGCCCTTGAGCTAGTCTCCGGGGCCAGTAAGAGAGGCGGTTAGTCACGGCTTTGGCTTCACTGATCTTCCTCTCGATTAAGGTGGCGACAGTTTTCTCCACCACCTCGACTACGTCCATGCCCAAAACCCGCGATTGCCCTATCGATTTCATAAATCTTAGGTTTGAGTCTCTCGATCCGCTCCCTTTTCAAGGCCACACTTAGACGAGCAAGACTTACACCTCCGCACATATGTGCTCCTCGAGCTTTCTCCTCGCCATCTCGCTGGCAGAGGGTTAATTGTCGGTGATTGCGAAATGTTTCGCGACCTCCCACGGCATCCTCACCGGCTCATCTGAACATCTGTTTGACCTCGGTGAAGTGGGCTCTAAGCATCTTGTCGGAGCTCGACAGGGAGGCTACTGAACGGGCCTGAAATTCACTACCGAGGCTACTGAGCGAGCTCGGCTACGGTGAGCGCACTAGTAAGGAGACATGCTTGTTCATAAAGCCTTCTACCAGGACCAGGGATGCCTGGCTACATCTTTGTGTGCAGTACCATGCAGTTATTCGTAGTTTTATTTTTGATTTAAATTATTTTAGTAATGTAAAATTGTGACCACCTACGTCACATGAATGTGTCGAGGGTTGTTGAGGCCCCACCACCCCTCCTTCTAGTCCTCCTACTCTCCTCACTCCCCCTAACCGAGCCTGGTGCAGGTGCCTTAGCCCCACTGACCCTCCTCTCCATGAGGAAATCAACCATTTTCTCCACGTACTCAACAACACTTTGGCTTAGGCCTAGTACTTCGGCAATAGCCCTATCTATCTCATAGATCTTAGGCTTAAGCTTCTCGAGATTCTCCCTTTCTGAGGCACCGCCCAGCTTCCTCGTCTCCTTCTCAAACTCTCTGAACAGTCTGGCTAGTTCCTCAACTTTATCCCTTGGCAATTTCCTAACGTCTAGGATGGGCATCTCCCTAGCAATACTAACCTCAAGGGCGATTGGACCTTTTGCTACATATCTTCCATGCGTTTCTATGTA
>JBBINF010000227.1:0-1276 GCA_037444045.1 Sulfolobales archaeon
AGGGGTGATAGCGTTCTCAATGTATAAGTCCGGACTATCCGTTGTCCACAGGAAGTTCGTGACCGCTATGTTCTGGGTGTCTAACTTAGGGCTAGCGTTGGCCTTGTTCGGTGGGCCCGACATGGGCTGGTACATGTACCCACCGCTAGCGATTGAGGACAACTCGCTGTTCCAGGCCTTTAGGATATACCACGGCGCCCTAATGGGCTTTGGGTACTTGATGTTAGCGTTTAACAGCGCGTGTGGGGCGTTGGCAGCGTTAGCCCTAGTAGTAGACGCCTACTTGACTAAGCCCAAGGACAAGAAGATAAACATATTCGCAGCCTACGGGGTTGCGTTCTCCCTTGTGATAGCTATAACCCTGCCAGCGTTGACTGCCGCAGAGCTGTGGTACGCCTTGGCCATATGGTTCCCATCAGTTACCGTGAACCCGCTCCTCTGGGTCATACTGTTCTGGTTCTACGGGCACCCCGTGGTGTATTACGTCCCGTTCCCGTTGTTCGGCGCCCTCTACTACTACATCCCGATCTACGCCCACAGGCCTCTATTTAGCGAGAAGTGGGCAAGGTGGAACATATTCCTCTTGGCAATAGGCTCAATGCTCATCTGGGTACACCACCTCCAGACGTTCCCACTCCCAGTGGACCTCAGGGCGTGGATCACCGTGTCTACTTTGATACTGGCCTCCGGCTCTGGGCTTACCGTGCTGAACTTAGGGCTGACTATCCTGACCTCCAAGGGCTATGACTACAGAGACCCCCTCGGCCTAACGTTCCTTATCGCGCTCATAGGGTTTATAATAGGAGGAGTACAAGCCTTACCTCTACCAATTAACATAATAAACGGCGTAGTGCACAACACCTACTACGTGGTGGGCCACTTCCACCTAGTGATATGGACGTTAATCTTAGTCGGATTCACTGGGGTCTTCGTCGACCTACTCCGGTCCACGAACCCCAACTTGAACTTTAGCGTGAAGGCGAGGAAACTAATGTGGCTAGGAGTCCTCTGGTGGACTGTACCCTTCGTTGGGGTAGGGTACCTCATGACCGTTGCAGGCTACTTAGGGCTCCTCAGGAGGGTCATCGCATACCCTGCGATGTTTACCCCGTACATGGTGCTCGAGTCGTTCTTGGCAGAAGTTGGGATACCGGGACTAGTCTTGACCATATCGACGGCTTTAGCTGAGTACGTGAGGACAAGCAGGCCAACTGGCGTCTCTGTGGGGGTCCCCTCACTGCCCGGGGCCATGGCACAAGCCAGGAACTCTGACACC
>JBBINF010000227.1:1366-2388 GCA_037444045.1 Sulfolobales archaeon
CTAAAAGGGTATACGGAGGGGCAGAACCTAAGGGGTGACTAGGATGGAAATGGGGAGGGAAGAGAAAAAAGAGGAGAAAAAGAAAGGTTTCATAGACTCCATCCTGGAAAGGGTCGGTATAGACGAGGCACCTCTATTCAGGACGCCGGACTACATGTACAACGTGTCGTACTGGCTGGGGGCACTAGTCACCGCGAGCTTCGTCTACACAGTGATAACTGGGCTGATCCTCCTTTTGCTCTACGAGCCCGCCAACGCGTATGGCCAGACACAAGTCATCATAAATTCCATCCCCTATGGTGCGGTCATTCTCTTTACTCACTTGTATGGAGCGTATATCATGATAATCTTGATCTACATCCATATGTTTAGAAATTACTTCGCAGGGGCGTACAAGAAACCTAGGGAGCTGCAGTGGGTTACGGGCATACTACTGCTAGCCCTCACGCTGGGGGCGTCTTTCTTCGGGTACAGTTTGGTCGGCGACGTCCTGGGGATTAACGCAGTAGACATTGGATCCTCTCTCCTCATCGGCACTGGGTTCCCTGGGGCGACGACCGTAGTCGGTTGGCTATTTGGCCCCGGCATAGACGCGGTGGAGTCCAGCAACCCGGTGGTGAGGAGCGAGTTTTTCGACAGGATCTTGGGGTGGCACATAATCATGGTGGCCCTCATAGGCTTACTGTTTATGTTCCACTTGATGCTTGCCGAGAGGTACGGTATGACCCCCTCTAAGAAGGAGAAGCCATACGTCCCAGCCTACTACACGAAGGAGGAACAAGTTAGGTTCAACGCCTGGTGGCCCAGGAACTTCGTCTACATGCTGTCCCTGGTCTTAATGACGTGGGGCGTCATACTGATAGTCCCAGACGTGCTGGCAAACCTAAACGGGGCGGTCATTTTCGGGACTAAGATAGAACTCCCCTTAGTGATCAACCCGTTCCCAGCCCCACAAGCCTTCACTGATGCCGCGGTGAACACGCAGCCGTACCCCCCATGGTTCTTCCTGTTCTTATACAAGT
>JBBINF010000228.1:0-2381 GCA_037444045.1 Sulfolobales archaeon
CACCGAGCTGCGCCAAGGTGGAGGCGTGGGGCCTGTGCCTAGGCGACGTGTGCCCGCTCAAGGGCAGGGTGAAGTCGCCCTTCCAGTACATGCTCGTGAGGCTCAGGGAGAAGGGTCTCCTCCCAGAGAAGTTAGGGAAGAAGTTGCCGAAGGATGTCTCTAGAATTATCAATGATTTAGTAAACATGGTCAGGGAGGGTTTGAAGGGCTTGCCCATCGAGGTTAGGAATGATGTTGCTAAGTCTGTCGTTGCGTACGCCTCCATGAAGCTGGCTCAAGCCCTGGCTAGGGTGTTTGGTGCGAATGCGAGGAGGGTTGTTGCGGGTAGGCTAGTGAGGGCCTTAAGCCACGACCTGGGCATCCAGCTGAGTGTTGAGGAGGTCCTCAGCATGGCTGTGGACAGGAAGGCCATGGTCAAGGGCCTCGAGGGCGAGGTGAAGGACAGTGTGGTGGCACTCCTGAGGAGCATCGATGACTTGGCGAAGATTGCGAAGAGCGCCGTGAAGGCTGTGCCAACGCAGTCACAGCCGAGCTACGTGTTCGTGTTCACGTACAGGGGCGAGAAGACGTATGCGGCGGTGAGGAGTGGTGATGCGTGGTTTGCGGAGAGGGTGAAGATAGTCAGGGGTGAGGACGGCTCCATCCAAACCATCGAGCTTGGGAGCCTAGTCCCGCTCGGCTTGGTGGGTGACTTGGATGGGGAGGTGGTTTTTGACCCGTACGAGATGGCGAGGTTCTACGTCCTGAGGATGGGTGGGAAGACCTACAGGGGCTTGACGCCTGAGGAGGTGGCTGAGGCATTCGCAAGTGATCACCCAGACGTCGACAAGGACCTGCTCAGCGCCTTCCTGGCTGGGTTCTTCGGCCACGTAATGAAGAAGAAGGGCGTGAAGAAGGCAGTCACCACGCCAGGCATTTACGAGGACGGCTTCGCGAACCCAGACGGTGACCTCGACACCACCGAGTACGCGCCCACCTGGCTCGTGGACGTGGACAGGTGGTTGGGGAGGTACTTCGGCCCAAACGCCGTTTGGGCTAGGGCGAATGTTGCTTTCTTCATCGCGAAGTTCTTCACGCCGTTCGTGAGGAGAATGAGGGGGAGGGCGTTCCTCGACCACTGGGTGTATAATCACGGTCGTGGCGGTGAGGGTAAGACGACCCTCGCAACGTACGTGCTTGAGCCCATGGTCACAAGCGAGGAGGAAGTACAGGCGAAGTACGCCCTACGCATAGCGGGTCAGCTAACCTCACTCCCCCAGATCAGGGCGTTCCTGGACATATCCAGGCTCCCCGCAATACTCGACGAGCAGAACCTACAGAGCCTCGCCTACAACACGAGCCCCCTCCTGGGTGGTGCGGTTGGGTACGGCATAATCGGGGCTAGGGCTAGGACGCGTGGGAGGGGTTTCGGCGAGGTCTTCGTGTCGAAGAGGTCGCCGATTATTTTCACGAACGTGCCCTTCGCACGCTACCTCAGGGAGGTGAGGAGGCTTGGTTACACGGACAGCGCGGTGGTGAGGAGGTACGTTGTACTTGAGTGGGAGGACCACAAACTCCCACCAGACGCGTTTAATGAGTTGCCCGAGGTGAGGCCCGTGCTTGGCGTGGTCGACAAACTAATGAAGAAGAGCGAGTTCAAGAAGGAGCTCCTCAAGTCGAGGGACCTCTTCGACGTCGCTAGAACAGTCATGACCTGGATAGGGAGGGAATACAGCATAGACGTCAAGAACTATCTCGATGCGATTGAGGAGGCGAGGAGGAGGTACGAGGAGTCCCTGAGCACGGACGTCATGACTGAGGAGGAAGAGCTCAGGGAAGCAGTGCTTGAGGCTCTCGAGAGGGTTCGTTGCACGGCGAGGATGAGGGAGGACCTGTGGACATGCATCGAGACGCACGGACCCGCAATAGGCGTTGAGCTGGTGAAGGAGAAGTACAGCAACGAGATTGAGGAGGAGGCGAAAAGGGTGGCAGAGCTCTTCAGCGAATTAACTAGCTCAGGCATGGACAAGAAGGTGGAGGAGTGGGTGAACTCAGGACTTATGTGGGTAAGGATCTGGGCGAAGAAGCTTGGGCTAAGCAACCCATACAGGCGCTCGCTCCTCGGCGTGGGGAGGAGCATAGACCCGAGGAGCAGAGAGCCCTACTTCAAGGTACCACTCTCGAAATTCCTGAGGATATTCCTGGCTACCAACCCCAGCAGCGTGGAGGATGAGGCTCAGGGTACTGGACGAAAAGACCAAGAAATGACGTAGGTACTCACCGACAACCTTAACATTTGTTTAAAAACCAACAAAACTTCTACAAGCACCCCACAACCCTAAACCCTTAAACCACTTAAACCCCCACCCCTAGAGAGGGCAGAAGCCATAGCGCAAATTTTC
>JBBINF010000229.1:0-2366 GCA_037444045.1 Sulfolobales archaeon
TAGGTGCGTGGAGGTAGGAGGGGAGGCCACGTTAAACGGTGAAAGGGTTGAGGGCAGTTGTGTGGAGCTGTTGAGGGGGAAGGTAAAGTGCTTGGAAAAGGCGCTCCAGGGGTTTGACGCCTGCCTCAAGGAGGAGGTCGTTGAGCAAGTGAGAACGTTGAGCGAGGGGGTTAAACTGGTGGTCTACGTAGTCCCAGAGGACGAGCTGATCCCGTTCACAGGGGACCAAGAGATAGACTCCCTCGCGTTCAAGGTGGTCGAGGAGTACAAGAAAAAGTACAGCAAAAAGGGCTTAGTGACTTAACGTTGTCTTGGGACGTGGTTGGAAAAGCTATGACGCCCCCTAGCCCCAAGCTACCACTTGGAGTACCTAAGCCACTTCCCGTTGAACTGGAGCAACATCCTGTCGTTGCCGTGTTCGTCCTTTACCTTGTCCACGTGTATGGTAACGTCTATCATGCTCATTATCCCGTCGCCGAACATCTCGTGGGCCACGTCCTTGATAGCGGGGCCGTAGAGCAGTACCGCCTCGTAGAGTCTGTATATGAACGGGTCTGTGGGGGCCAAGGTTGGGCTGGAGTCCTCATTGGAACCTCCATTAAGACCTCCTCGTACTCTGGGGGTAGCTCGAGGACTTTCACGAGCTTTTCCGCCTCCTCCTCGGTCGCCTGTCCGTAGCCGTAGAGCAACATGGCCACGTACACTGGGTCCCTGCCCAACGCCTTTCCGAGCTCCTGCCATGTGAGCTTCTTCTCCCTCTTCCTCTGTAGCATTAGTTCCCTTGCCTTAGACTTGTCGAGCATAACATGTTTAGTGTTTGAAATTAATAAACTTAAAGCAAGACAAAGAAAGTGGGACAGTGAAATCCATTCAAATTGAGGAAATAACAACTTCAAGAAAACTGAAAAAAGTTCACTATCCCACGCTCGAGCTAAGGGCCACTACGTTTCTTTCACTGGGAAAGGCTTAAAACGAAGAGGCAAGGGATTTTACCTATGTGCAGGATGTTCGCCTACGTGGGGGAGAGCCTAGAGGAGCTCAACTTCTTGTACCACCTCTTGGTGGACTCTGCGAAAAGGGACGCGATAGCCGAGAAGTTGGGCCTTAACCCAGTGCACGGAGACGGTTGGGGCTTCGTGGTGTACGACGGGGAGAACTTAAACTACTACAGGAGCTCTAGGCCCATCTTCAAGGACTCCCTCCCCGAGATAAAGGTGAGGGGGAGGTTCTACGCGATATTCCACGCAAGACAGGCAACGAACAAGACAACAGTGAGCGCTAGGTTCTCCCACCCGTTCTTTGAGTCAAACGAGACCCACCTCCTCTTCTTTGCCCACAACGGCTGGGTGGACGAGGATAAGCTAAAGGAGAGGCTGGACTTTAGTCCCTCCATGACTACCGACAGCGAGTTGGCGCTGAAGTACTTCGCCAAGACGGGGGACGTGAAGTTCCTGGAAGAGGTCACCAAGTCTGCCCTCAACGTTCTCCTCCTCAAGGTCTCCAGGGACACTGGGGAGGCTGAGCTCTTTTACGAGAACTACTACGTCAGGAAGGACAGGCCGGAGTACTACGACATGTACCTCTGGGAGGGGGAGAAAGGGGTAGCAGTCATGTCTTCCACCTTGAAGCACTACGGCGACCTAAAGGTGAGGGACGTGGAGAAGGGGGAGCTTATCAAGTTGGGCTAACGGCAATAAAACGGGGTAATCAAACAAAGGCGACAGAAAGGCACATTTTTCCCAAACTTAACCCTATACTGTGATAGTGTACCAGTTCCCTCCTTTGTCCGAGGAAGTGGTGAAGGAGAGGCCAAATCGGTTCACGGTAGTCACTGAGAGCGGGAGGCTTTGCCACCTCCACGACCCGGGGAGGCTGAGGGAGCTAATATACCCAGGGAACAGGGTACTGGTGAGGAAGGCCGAGGGGAGGGACAGGAAGACCGACTGCCAAGTCACTGCGGCTTGGGACGGGCTCTGGGTGGTAACGGACTCCAGCATACACAGCCAAGTTGCGGAGAAGTTCCTCCCCGGGGCGAGGAAGGAAGTGAAGGTGGGGAGGAGCAGGATAGACTTCCAGCTGGGCGACACGTTCATAGAGGTAAAGGGTTGCACCCTAGCGAGGAACGGAGTGGCACTCTTCCCAGACGCCCCCACGGAAAGGGGGAGGAGGCACGTCCTCGAGTTGATCAGGCTGAGAGAGGAGGGGTTTAAGGCAAAGATCATGGTGCTAGTGATGAGGGACGACGTTAGGTGTTTCCTCCCAAACGAGGAGACCGACAAGGCGTTTGCGGAGGCGTTCTACGAGGCTCTGGAAAAGGGGGTAGAACTCGAGGTTAAGGTCTTCTCCCTCGTGGATAGAAGGTACTT
>JBBINF010000230.1:0-2352 GCA_037444045.1 Sulfolobales archaeon
AGCCAATTGAGGACTCGTTCTTCTCCTTTATCTTAGCGCTCTCCATGAGCTCGTTAACAGCCTGGTAGGCGAACTGGACTGGGTGGTCTGGCTTAACGCTCAAAACCCCTACCTTGAACGTGAAGCCTGTATTGCTCTCAGCCTTCTTGAAGAGCTTAACAGCAAAGGGTATGGCTATGAATGAGGGTGATAACAACATTATATCGTCTCCACCTAAGTAGAGCACTCCTGAGAGCGCCCTTGCTGCTAGGTCTTCACTAACGCTAGCCAACTCCCTTATTGTCTCATAGAAAGCCTTCTTTATGCCATAATCTAGCCTGAAGCTCCTGTCTATATAGTCCGAGAAGGTTGCACTAGTCATAAATATGGTACCTGCCCTGTTCCCATCAGCCTTTATTAGTGATATATACTTGTTCTCTTCTTCGTCTTCTTTGCTGTAACCAGCTATGAACTCCATAGCGTAACTTAGGTACTCATCACCAAAGATTTTCTTCGCAATATCTATTGGGGTTATCTGTTTTCCATCTAGGAGGTATGTAGCACTTACCTTAGCTGAGAAACCTCTATCCTTTGAGTTGATCCTAACGAAGTAGCACCTCTCGCAGAGGTTATACTCCTCATTACCTTCCTTTACCACCTCAACTGCGGGCCTTATACCACAGAAGCTACAGACCTCGTGTAGGCCAAGTGAGTAGACCTCTTCGTTGAAGTCAGCCAAAAGGTACCTCTTATGCTGTTGTGCTGATATATCCTCCCATATCTCGTTGAAGTTCCTAACGTAGTTATCATAGGCGAAATCCGCAATATAGACGTTTAACCTGACGTCTAGGGGTTCTATAACCTTTGATAGTTCCTTCACCACATCATCAACTTTGATATCAGCCCTCAAGACTATGTAGGAGTGACCTCCATAACCGCTGAGCAGTGCCTCTAGTGGTAACATTGTCTTCTGTCCTTCTTGCTGGTAAATGTTATCTATCACTATGAAGGCGTAGACTGAGGTTATGAAGTCCACTAACATACTGGCAAACGACATCTCCCTCAGCTTGGGGAAGCTGGTTATGAACTTCTGGATCCCAGGGAAGTCTATGTATGCCAAATAGCCCAGACGTCTCCCCTTTTGGGCTGGTGCAAGGCTTCCCTTACCTTTACCGCCCTTTAACACCTCCTCTAAGTATTCGAAGAGCTTAGCCTCATCCTCTTTCAACTTCTCCTTATCTATTAGTTCAGCCAATATTTTCTTGTAGAGTTCCTTACTAGCCCTCTCATAAGCCTCCTTTCCTTTACTCTCAAAACATTCGTAGGAATCCTTACCTGACTTGCTATAGCATTCCTTAACCTCAAGTCCGTCTAGGTATTTCTCCACAAGGTCTT
This sequence comes from Sulfolobales archaeon, assembly GCA_037444045.1. GTDB lineage: Archaea > Thermoproteota > Thermoprotei_A > Sulfolobales > Sulfolobaceae > Aramenus. The sequence continues at coordinate 1,375 of JBBINF010000230.1, forward strand.
TCAGCCTATCCGTTGCTGCAGCCAACTTATCAGCCATCTCAACGATTGATTCAACCTCACGGCTGTGGTGCTCTACAACTATATCCCTTACCCTCTTGAGACGGTCTGCAAAGCATATCCCCTCCTTTTTTAACAGCTCGTCAAGTATTTCTCCAGAAGCACTAACGTGCCTCTCAGGGTCTATTAGCTTGCCTATATCGTGCATTAGTGCAGCTATCCTCAACGTGTTTAGGTCAACTGAGTAGGGCTGCATTAGCCATACCAAAAGCGATGTGAGCTGTAGGTGAGAGGCTAAGGAGGTGAAGTTATATCCAGGCCTTGTATCAGCTGGTGTGAAAAGTAAGCTCTCATATATGTCTATGAAGTCCTTAGTGTTTATGAATGAAATAAGCGTGTTAAGCTCCTTCCTCTTCCCCTCTAATGTCTCCATCACCTTCTCTATGTCTAGGCTATCGAACTTGAGTCCAAGATGCCTATAAATCGCGTAAATTAGTAAGTACTCATAAGCTGAGGTGATCACAGAGCTATTACCTGCAACGGGAGCATAGGATAACACCATCGGAAGTTTATATAGCGTTGATATCAGGTCTGTGAAGATGTTTAAGGCTATATCGCCCTTGTCCTCTCCTGCTATCTCGCAGGAAAAGTTAGCTAGGAATGACAGGGCGTTAACTATTTTCCTCTTCATCTCCTGTGGGTCTATTGTCCTGAACTCTAGCTTGAAGTCAGGTAAATTAAGCTTAGCCCTAAGTACCGTACTCCACCACCTTCTTCAAATATTTCTTACCGTTCTTCATGACTACCTTATTGCCCTCAACGTTAACCTCCTCAACGTAGAAATAATTCCCTTCTCCCTCCCCCTTCTCACAGTCTAGGTCAATATATAGGTTGTTCTTTATACAGATCTTCATCACGATCACCACTCCTCATTGAAGTCCAATGGCCTAAACTTGTTCAAGAAAGCCTGTAGGTAATTAA
>JBBINF010000231.1:0-2343 GCA_037444045.1 Sulfolobales archaeon
CTCAGGATGATAACCGAGATGAGGGGCGCAACGTCAGTCTAAGCCACCAAGAACGAGCAAAAACACCTCATTAAAAACCTCTTTAAAATTCCCTTTTTTCATTTTTCGCTTCCCTTTCTCTCCCCCTCCTTCCGTGTCCCATGTTGCGGGAGGAAATCATTTTTATTCCTCCTTTGCCTTAGTTCCCCCGATGGGTGCGGAGGGCTTGGTCACCGTGAGCAAGCCCGAGATACTCAGGCAGTACATTGAGACGTACGTGGAGCAGGAGGAGGAAGAGAGCAAGCAGTACTTCATATTCGCACTGCCGGTAGTGACTGACGAGGAGGGGCTGGCGCTCGTTGTTGAGAAGGGGGACCAACCAGGCAGGTACCTGCTCACCGCGTACAGGGTGACCGTCATCACTGTTGGGGACGTGGCAGTCGGCGCCAACGGTCAGTACAAGCAACTCTGGGTCACTGAGTCGGCTCCGTACGTGCCGAGGGAGTTCGGGGACGAGGTAGCACGCATAATCAAGGCAGTGCACGAAGGCGGGCACGTGCTCAGAGTCAGCATTAAGGTTAGGGAGGTCGGTGGGGAGGCAATGAGGAGGATTGCGGAGCTCAGCAATGCCGGGTACGTAATCATTGCTGAGGACAGCGGTGACCCACCGTACATCGCCTTCACAGAGAGGGGGGAGGCGCTCGTCGGCGCCTCGAAGGCGAGGGTTGGTGAGGAGGGAGGTGGATTAATAGAGGTCGATGTAACGAAGTAATTGATGCACACCGATTAAAAACAATTAAAAAATTGGTGCTGATGCGCCTAGACCAGCGGTCCACCTAGTATTGACTTGAACCAAGTGCTGAACCCTCCCTTGTTGCCGGTCTTCCTCGTTTCTTTCTCTTCCTCCTCTTCCTCCTCCTCTCCTTCCTCCTCCCCCTCCACACCCTCCTTCGTTGCCACGGGCTGTGGGGGCGTGGGTGGTGCCTCCGCCTTGGTTATGATGTGCCTAGCCTTCTCGAGCCTCTCCTCGAACTCCTCCTCACTCACGCCAAGCCTCGCCAGGTACTCCCTGGCGATCTCCATGATGACTTCCTTGTACTCCCTAGGCATGTTCGAGGACTTCAGGAAGAGGAGTGCCTCGAATACCTCCTCCTTGTTCGGTCCCCTCCTCAACTCGCCAAAACCAACAACGATTGGCTGAGGAGGCGGTTGAGGCAGTGGTTGTGGGGTGGTGGGCGCGGGTGTTTGCTCCGCATTCTCCTTCTTCTCCTCCTCCTTCTCTTCCTCCCCCTCGTTCTCCACCGCGGTCTCCCCAGCAGGAGGCATACTGGTGTTGATGCGCATCAATGCAATTTAAGGATTTAGTCGTGGAGTGCACAATCAGGCGTTGCTTTTTCAGTGCTTAGTGCCTGCCCCTCCATGTGCCCTCTACGGTGCAGAGCTTATATTGGTGTTCTTTGCGCGCTTTTCTTGGCGACTGATGTCTCTTCCACCGTACATGCGTGATGTGCATGAGGAGGCGGCTGAGGCTACTCTGCGTAGGGCTGTCCGCAGGGCGGCAGAGAGCGCGCCCAGCCCGCCCTCCCCAAGTGGGGCGTCCGCCGCGGGTGGTGCGTCGAGCGGCGCGACTGAGCCTGGCATGTACGCTTCCCCACAGGAGAGGTTGTGGGGGGCTACTGGGACAACGAGTGGTGCCTCCACGACCCCACAGCAAACCGTGTGGAGGGTGAAGCAGGAGGCGGTTAGGCACGCTAGGGAGGAGGTGCACGGTGTCTCCGTCTCCCCAACCAGCGTCTCCGCACCAACCATACACCCAACCACAGTCGCGGGACCACACCTCACGCCTCAGGAGCTTCTGTGGGAGGTTAAGGAGGAGGGTGTTCGCCACCTCCAGGAGGAGGCGAAGAAGACCAGGAAGCATGAGCATGAACACCATGAACACGAGCACGGGCGTGAGCATGAACACGAGCACGAGAGGCAGGCGCAGACACAGACGCAGCAACAGCAGACTCAACAGCAACAACAGCAACAGCAAACTACTCAGCAACAGCAGGGTGGTGGCGGTGCGGACCCGAGGACCGTCATTGAGAACCTCTACAATGAGTACACGAGCGAGCTAGAGGCGTGCCTGAAGCAGGCGGAGGCGAGCTCTAGGTGCCTGAACATCGCGAATGAGGCGATAACCTTCGCCGAGTTGGCCTACGAATCCGGTTACATCGGCAGGGGTGAGGAGGACAAGCTCATGAGCTTGGCGTATAGCTACGGGACTAGGTTCGGCATGTACCTAAGCGGTGCGTCAGCGACCACAATCGCCAATGAGCTAATCAGCAACGGCGTGTCATCCAGCGTGGTTGGCGAGATGGT
>JBBINF010000232.1:0-2340 GCA_037444045.1 Sulfolobales archaeon
GCCTTCGCGGCGATAATCCTATATTTCAGGCAAAAAGGTTCTCTAGAGGTAGAGTAAGATGATCTCCCTGATCGTGTTTGTGGTAACCTTCGCCCTCTCTTCCCTAGTCTTCGCAATAAGGGACAAGAAGGCTGCCTTTGCACTGTCAATAGTGGCCATAGCTGTCAACGCCTACTTCCTCTTCAGGAGGGGGCTGTTCGAGGAGTTCTACGTCGCCCCCTCAATAGGCAACTTTGGGTTCACGGTGAACGACCTCAACTTCGCCTTCCTTGTGACAATACTAGTGGTCTCCTTGACCTCAGCAGTGTACTCACTAAGGTACATGGAGGAGAGGTTCGAGGAGCTAGGCGGCAACTGGGGGCTCTACTTCGGCCTCTTTGACTTGTTCGCAATCTCAATGGTATACGTAGTCCTCTCAGTGAACTTGCTTGAGCTCTACGTTTTCCTAGAGGTTGCCCTAATAACTTCCTTCCTCCTCATAATGCTCTACGGCTACGGGGACAGGAGGAGGATAAGCCTTTTGTACTTCATATGGACGCACGTAGGTACCATACTGCTCTTAGCGTCGATAATAGTCATTGGCGTCACCACCGGGAAGATGGACATCTACTCCTCTTACGCTACTTTCGAGGACTACTCCTCAGTCAGCTACGCCCTCCTCTTGTTCCTCCTGGGAGTTATTGGGATGATGGTCAAGAGCGCCCAAGCTGGCTTCAACATTTGGTTACCTTACGCCCACGGTGAGGCCCCCACCCCAGTCTCCGCCCTGTTGAGCCCCAACACTGTGGGACTTGGGGTCTTTGCCATAATCCTCTACTTCTACTTGTTCCCCTCCTTCAGTTACTTGGCTGGCGTCTTCATAGGGTGGGCAATCATAACCATGATCTACGGGGGGATCAACGCAATAGCCCAGAGGGACTTCAAGAGGTTCTTGGCCTACTCCTCTGTGTCCCAGATGGGGTACATGCTCTTGGGTGCGTCTATAGCCTACTTGATGGGCTTGGGGACTTCAGCCAACGTCCTACCTCTGGGAGTCCTAGCCTCAGTGCTGATCTACGCATCCCACGGCTTTGGGAAGGCAATACTCTTCATGAGCGCTGGGGCTGCGATAACTGAGCTCAAGGAGAGGAACATCTACAACTTAGGCGGGCTCTACTTGTCCTCGCCCTTGCACTCCACCCTTGCCTTTATAGGTATGCTCAACATCCTTGGCCTCCCACCTTCCCTTGGGCTAGTCAGCGAGGCCCTCCTCTTGTTCGCTGCCGGGGAGATGGCAAAGTACGTCGGCGCCATTTGGGTCATAGCCGCATTGGCGGTGTTCGTGGCCATAGGGATATCCTCGGCCTACATGACTTACCTCTACAAGAGGGTCTACGCGGGGACTGCCCAGAGGAAGCCCATAGACGGGGTGGTGGAGTATAGTCTCCCCATGGCGATCCTGGCTGTCGTGAGCGTAATCACCTTCTTCTTCCCCCAGTACTTGTCTACCTCCCTTAACGACTTCCTAGTCCCACTCTTGGGGAATGGGGACTACTACCTCTTCCTCATAGTAATAGCGCCTGCGTTGGGCTCCCTCATCGCCCTAGTCACTCCTAGGTCCCTAAACCAAGACGTGAGGGGGGCAATAGTAGTTTTGAGCATAGCCGCCTCAATGGTCCTCTCCTACTTTAACTTGGCGTCGTCAATAGCCCTAAACAAGGTCTTCTACGTCCCGACCCAGTACTTCCAGCTGTTCGGCTACCTCCAGTTCAGCTCCTCCCTCCTACAGGCTATACTTGCTGCGTTTGTATCCACACTCTCCTTTGTCATTTCCTTGTACAGCATAGGCTACATGAAGGAGGACAGCGTGTTGAGGAGGTATTGGGGCTTCTTCGGCCTATTCGTGTCCTCAATGCTCGCCGTGACCCTTTCCGACAACGTCCTCCTCTTCTTAGCTGGCTGGGAGGGGACTAGCCTAGCCTCTTACGGGCTCATAGGCTATTGGCTGGACGACAACGACAAGAACGTCGTGGGGGACTTCGGCAGGAAAGTGCTTGGGGTGGAGTACTTGAGCAGGCCCACCACTAGCGCGATTAGGGCTATGATCTTCACTAGGGTAGGGGACGTGGGGCTCTTCTTAGGCATTGGCTACTTGCTCTACTTGACCACCAGCTCTGCCTTCTACGGCAACACCCTCCTTTACGAGGGCCTCTTCCCCTACCTCCACGTCCTCTCCACGGTGCCGCTGGGCCTATTGCTCCTTCTCTTCACTTACTTGGGTGGGCTATCAAAGAGCGCCCAGTTCCCCTTCACCCAGTGGCTGGTGACCGCCATGACTGGCCCTACGCCAGTCAGCGCGTT
>JBBINF010000233.1:0-2340 GCA_037444045.1 Sulfolobales archaeon
GACCAGAGTACCAGTGGAATATGGCCCTCTTCACGTCGTAGTCCAAGAGCAATTTGAGGGCGTCCTGCCAGGCGTCGAGGGCGTGGACGTTTACTGTCTTCCCCTGGCTGTTCTCTAGGAAGACACTAAAGTACCTAACTTGGAGCTCCCTAGGGGCGCTTGAGAGCCTGTAGTCTAGGCCTATCTCCCCCAAAAAGTCGGCCCTCTCAACTAGGGGGAGTACATTCTCCAGTCTCTCCTTCCCAACGTTCCACGGGTGTATCCCCACCCCTTTTAGCACTCCGTCTTCCTTTAGCTCTAGGTTGGCCAAGGAGGAGGCGTAGTCCATGCTGACCGAGGCTATTACAAAGCCATCATACCTCTTCTTCGAGTTGACGTAGTGGCAGTGTGCGTCGTAGTACACAGAAAAGGCTTTGATTCTTGAAATAAATTATTTGCGCAACGGGGTCCTTCCACCTAGCCTTGGCTTAGGCCCTCTCTCCTGTTACCTCCGCTGTCAACTCCTTGACGAACTCCCTGTGCCTCCTCCTCATGGCGGTAGGGGCGTTGAGGTGTAGAAAGAAGCTGTGGGTGCTGTCCATCACTTCCCCACATATAGGGCACCTATAGTCGTTGTGGAGGAGCACTTGGAGCAATAAGGGGTACACTGCCTGCTTTAAGAACTCGGACTTTATCCTCCTGAGGTTTTCCGTGTCGTAATTCCATGCAGAGTCCAACCTCTCAAGCTCCTCTGCGGCGTACTCTAGCCCTATCATCGACATCACCTCTAGGTCTTCCCTTGTGACGACATTCCTTATTACGAGCCCGTGGAGGGCAGACCTCTGGTTGTAGTACGTGAAGGTGCCGGAGGGGGTTTCGATGACCCACTTTACTTCCCTCCCGAACTTGACGCTCACCGTCACCTCACCCCTCTTTAGCGTCCTTGGAGCCACCTTCTCGAAACCCACCGAGATGAGGGCCTTGAATAGGCTGACCACAAAGACTTAGAGGATGGGGACACTTTAACTTTTTGTGTCGCAGATGTCGCTCAGCTTCACCATTAGCTTCCTGACCCTCTTAAACTCCTTTGAGTTGTGGTTCCTGAGGCCCCCGCCCATCTTCCTAGGTATGTGGAGTAACTCGTGGAGGATTACGAAGGCCTTGTCTACGCACTCCAGCGTGTCGAACTTCTCGCTTATCACCTCGACTATGTACAACTTGTCTTCCCCGAGGACGAACCTCCACTGAGGAGGCAGGGAGAGGGTCCTCGCTACGGCCGTAGTCCTTGCCCCCTTAGACCTAAGGAACTCGACCTTTGATAACTCAAGCCCGAGGTTTACCTTCCTGTTTATCTCCTCAGCTAGTGCCCTCACGTCTTCAGCTCTCTCTAAGTCCATAGTAAGCTCAAGGGGTTATGGGTAAAAACCGTTTGTGGCCATAGTGGAAAATGTAACGACGAGGTTTGATGTGGTAAAACGCTTAAAAACTTTACATGTATAATAGGTATACTGTATGAAAGATTAGTTATCTAAAGGGCACCATAGTGAGAGGTTATATATTTAATTTGTTATTATAAATATATGTGAAGGAAGAAGGTGAGCAGACGTGGTGGCAATGGCAAAGAACATAGATGTTAACGAGTTGGAGGGGCCTATACTAGCCGAGGTAAACGCCAGAAAGCTCTCCAGAGTTGCGGAGATGAGTTCCAAGCTCGTGAAGGACATATATAACATGGTGAAGTTTCTCGGCGCTGAGGACTGCGTTGTCGTGGTTCCTTTTGACGTTTACAGAGAGCATGAGAAGGAGTTGGAAAAGGTAGAAGAGGATTTCCAGTGCAAGGTTTTTAAGTCCTTTAAAGAAAAGAAAATCCTAGTATTTTACTAAGGAGAAGAGAATTGAATTAAATTAAGGATTTACTTGGAGCACCTTGATTAAAGGTGTCAGTTCCAAAACTTGAGGGCATAAGGCTAGAGCTGCATAAGTTACCTTTTCCTGATCCCCAATAGTACCACCTACTGGATGGGCTGCGTACGACCAATCCCCTGATCCGGTAAAGCCTAAACACGTCTACTCCTTTTGTTGATACCTTAAGACTCTCTATTTGCCGTTGAGTGGACGAGTTTGTCTAGCTTGCCGTGTCTGGCCCTCCTTAACCACTGCCTCGAGTGCGTCAAACGCCTTCTCTGAATCTAAGAGGAGCCGGGGGCTCTCAGTTATAACCTTAAGAAGTGCCTCCCCTGCTCTTCCGGAGAACGGAGAATACCTTCTACACTAAAGGATTCGGTTATTGCTCAAAATGCGTTTAAGGGGTCTTAGAAACACAATAGATTGCCCTCAGTAGAAAAGGAGGTGGAAGTGCGG
>JBBINF010000234.1:0-2282 GCA_037444045.1 Sulfolobales archaeon
TCTGACTCCCTTCCAAGAGGGGCGGGGCCTACCTCACTCTGTGCCCGAGAAATAACACTAACTGGTGGGTCACCAGTAACTGGTGGGGGTACATCTGCTACTCGGTCTACGTGCCAAGACAGAGCTAAAAGGGCTACCGGAAGGAGATTCGATACATGTTGTAGTAAATTAGGAAGCGTTTAAGGAAATACTGGAAGTTAAGAGAATTTTGAGCTATAGACAAAATCCTTCCCGGACAACAGTTTCATAGAGATTTTTGTCTCCACTTCGTCACTACTCAAGTCAATGGGTTTTACACCAACTTTTCTTCGCCCGGCAACCACTTCCACATAGGTACAGCCTTAACTCCTTTCACCTCGCCCTCGTAGTCCCAAGTTATTATTACGGCGTTGTCGACCTTGAGCTCGGGCTTAGCCTCAACGATAGCCTCGACTTCCCTTTCCCCCATAGCGTAGGTCACTTGGATTAGGGCTATGGGGCTGAAGTTCTTAGCCACTACAAAGTCCACCTCCCTCTTCCCCCTCCAGTAGAACACCTCCATATACCCCCTCCTCGGGAGTCCCCAAAGTAGCGTAATAAGGAGTTGCAATAACAAGTCTGGTTCTGACCACTTTAACGCAAAAAGTGGTCTATTACAGACCATATTTTTATATGAAAACAATAATTTAGATAAAGCGATTTTATATCATAGAGTTAATTAAGTTATTAATTACCTCCTCAGCCCTCTCCTTGCCTAAAGCCCTGCTAGTGACGTAATAGCTCTCAACTAAGCTTAATAAATAAACTATAGGTCTTATTTTACCGCTCCTTATACTCTCCCTCAATAAAGGACAACAATATACCGTTATCAAGGGCTAAATTTCCTGAGGGCTCTATCTTCGTCATTTCTCCTCTCAGCCCTCAACACCTCGTATAGCTTAACGCCTTTCGCCATCCCAAATACTTGGTCTAAGAGCTCGAGCCTCCTTTCACCTCCCACCTTTTCTAACAGATAGTTTATGGCGTCGTCAATGGTGAACTTTCTCCCGTACTTCGCCTCCAATTTGCCTATTAACTTTATTAATTTCTTCTTTGTCTCGGCTTTAATCTTTACTTTTTCCAATTTTTCTCCCTTTCCCACTTTTTCCCTCTATAATATTTCACGTCAACATATTTAAACTTCTACAAGGGTGAGGAGAGCTTAAATCCCTATAAAGAGAATAGTAGACCTAGACTTTGCATACCAACCAGCATGGCGTTATCACGTTTAGTCGGTGTTATTACTCTTACTCCTAGTCGGCTAAACCTCCTTTTCGTGAACAAGTATACCGCGGTAGAGAAGGTTGACAATGAACCGGGAACGGGGAAATTCACTTCATTCACGAAACTAGGCTAAGAACCACCGCGAGCAAAATGGGCCACGCGACGAGGGCTACGAATAAGATGACGGCCTTCTTGTTGCCGAAGTTCAGCGTGTACCCTATGCCGAACCTCCTCGGCACGAATACCCTGTCGTCTTCTGGGTTGTAGTAGAACATCCCTCCCTTCCAGTACCTGTCGTCGTCCTCCACTGCCTTACCCAGCTTGATCTTCCCCTGTTTCTCCAACTCCCTCAAGTACCTACCCCCTTCAATGCCTACCTTGACTGCGCCGACTACAGCGGCGAGCAAAACGGCAGAGAGGAGGGCAACGGTGGAGGCTATTACCACGTTAATTGAGCTCACTGACAGGAACCCCCATGACCAAAGGGATACTAGACTGGAGAGGACGGTGAGCCCTGTCCCCACAGCCCCCACTACTGCTGTCGTGAACTCCTTCATCACGTTGTACGCTTCGTAGTACTCCTCGGGGTAGGCCGGGTCTATCCTGGGGCTCGTACGGTAAATGCCCACTCCTACCAGGGTCAAGATAGACAGCAAGACAGCGTTGATGATCTGGGCCAAAAAGACGTAGACGGGCTCCTTGGGCGCGTAGGTTATTGCCCCGTTAGAGCTCACGTGGAAGGGCAGTTGGGGCGGTATATTGGCGTATTCCACGACTCCTAGGGCCACCGTCCCCGCGAGGACCAGCCAAGGTAACGCTAAGAGCCACGCCCCGGACCCCGCTTTCCTCCCGGTCTCTATGACAGCGTACCTTACCGTTGCCTCCTTCAGTTGGCCCCTCTCCGCGATCACCCTCCTCCTAGACTCGACGTAGTTTACTGCCCCTAGGGCTAACAGGATTATCACAGGGAAGGGTACGAGGGGCGAGACCACGAACAAAAGCGCTGTGCCGACCACTAGGGAGGCGGATACTATCGCTGT
>JBBINF010000235.1:0-2258 GCA_037444045.1 Sulfolobales archaeon
CTGGTGCTGTACTGGAGGGCAAAGATGGAGGCACCTTCCATTACGATGGTTACTATCAAGGGCTGATAAGCGGTTCAACGGGGAGTTCCACTTCGTCAAGTCCACCATATTACTTTAACGGCATACTAAATGGTTATTGGGAGTTGCCACCTGGAGAGGAGATAGAGTCTCTCTCGGATCCCTCCTATAATGGAACAATATCAATTCCTGCACCTTTCGTTTCCTCAAGCGGAGGATACGTCAGCGTTAACGGGTTTATGAATATAACCGTTGTAGGGGGATGCGTAGAGTTGAACGGTTTTACCGGTAATATATCCGAGACCTTACCTAATGGGACTGTAGTAAACATGAATTTGAAATCGGCTCACGAAGACGTCAATGCTACCAACTCAACCCAAATTATTGGTAAGGGGGAAGTTAAGGTAACTAACGCCAAAGTGCCCGTATACTCATTATTTGGCTACTTACTCGGTTATAATTACTTACCTGTTACCATCAGCGGTTACTTAAAGGGAACCTTCGACATCGTAAATGACCATACCTTCTCCAGTATAACCGGAAGTGGCATGTTTAACGGGGACTTCGAGATAATCAGCAACAATCCCTCATATACTTCTGGATTTTCGTGCTTCAGCGGTAATATAGATGCAAATATGTCCCCGGACTACATACCTCTACCCTATACCGTGAGTCTTTCCTTGAACCCTGAGGGAAATAACATGGGATACGTAAACAATTATTACAAATATTTCAGCCCGTTGGTGGAGGAGCCATTAATGGTCAAATTCAACTTCGCCATAGCAAATCCGTCCAACTCGACGCTCGTGGTTTACTACGGCTACTTATACTTTAGGGAAGGCTTCGTCTTGGACTTCCTAGGGGGCACTGGATCCCAGACCGGATACCAGTCTGGCTACTTCTTGGGAGATGTTAAGTTCTATCTCCCTGGCGGTAACCTAACGATATCTCCCGGAGGTTTCGTCAACGAGACAGTCACGGTCTCGGTACCCCTGCAGATCCAGTTCTTCAACCCGCAGGCGTTCAACCCGAACCAATTCCCGGCTCAGCAGTTCGCCATAGTACCACAGTACGAGGAAGTGGACTTGGAGTTCTACAGCAACGTAGGGTATCTAACTTCAAGTTCGTTCTTGATCCCAGTGATTCAGCCGGTCTCAGTTTACGCACAGCAGGGGTCGTGAAGACGCATGGAGAGCTCAGTCTCTTCCTTTATTTTGGTAGTAGCCACCGTTTTGATTGGCATAGTCTTGTTTGGACTCCTATCTAGCTATATAGCAACGCAGGCCGCTATTACGGACGAGATAAGGGAGGCGCAGGCCTTAGCTTCTTCCCTGCAGATTAGGGATCAGATCTCCAACAATGAAGCGATAGTTGTCCCTTACCTACCCGGTTATAGTCAACCGATCTACATTGTTGCGTTCAACGTTACGTCAAACGTGATTACGGCAGAGTCACTTAGCTTCATAACTCCCTCCATGGGAACTCCCATTAATAACCTGAACTATACGGAGGCCAATTTGGTCACGTTAACTATCTATTCAGCTTCAGACAAGGAAATATACACTGGGCAAGTTTACTTGTACAATACCACCTCTACCTCCGTGACAATAGTACCTCTTCAGCCCAACAGCTACACGATCCTCTGGTTCTTAGCGAACATAGACGGGAAGCTTTACAGGATAGGGTACTTGGAGCTCTGAAGTAATTACTTTTTTAAAATAATTTCATATAACAATAAGTGCAACACGTTTGTGAAGTTTGAAATTAGAAGTACTTATCAATGTAAAATAAGTTCTAATTTACGAAAAAGTACTGTACGATTGTTTGAGCATCGTGAGTTTGATATAATTAGGGTTAATCCACGCTACAAATAGAAAAAGGATGTGATTTACCATTTTTAAAGAAGTTTTTGCTCTACTACGTACTTCGAATTTAGAAAATTTGCACTTAGTACATAAATTGACGCAATTAGCGGGTAAATATAAGCGAGGTTATGGTTCGAATTTATAACATAAAAATTAGATAACGTTAACTTGGTAAAAACGCGACAATTCGTTCTCTATTTCTTTTCTGCGTAGATCTCCTCAATTCTTCCCATTATCTCCGGTCCTAAATAGGCTGAAAGCACGAGCGATATAGCCCCAGTAAAGGCGGTCAAAAACCCGTTGAAGTCCTGCTTAAGGACGTAGAGGGCGCTCAGCGTGCCCAAAAAGGCTGCAGCTACTATTAAGGCGTACTTG
>JBBINF010000236.1:0-2247 GCA_037444045.1 Sulfolobales archaeon
CCACAGTACCGTAACCGGCGAATGGATCGAAAAGCCAGTCCCCAGGCTCCGTGTAATTATTAATCACGTACCTAACCACCTGAGGAATGAATTTCGCGGGATACATGTACAACCCATGCGTAGCATAGGTAGTGCTAGGAACATCCCTAACCAACTCCCTGAAAAGCACATCCCTAACACTCATGTTCTCATGTATGCCTATGAAAAATTATTTTTAAGTTTCCTCAAGGTATTTTTCTTCTTGCTTTCTCTGTGTTTTTCGCGTGGGTAGACGTTCCACCTTATTTTTCTGGGTCCTTCCTCCCGTCTCGTGGTTCCTGTTGGTTTCCTCATTATGAATAGGTACTTGAAGCCTCGGAGGAAGAAGCCCATCCTCCTAGCCCTGCTCATCCATACCTCCGTGTTTGAGGTCTGGTTCCTCCTGACCACGGCAACGATGTCAATTGGCTCGAAGTATTTAATCAGCCTCTCGAAGACCTTGAAACCCACTGGCGTGAACCTGTCCCTCACCCACTGGTCGCCAATCAGCCAACCAAGCACGCCACCAGGCTTGAGCACCCTGAGGCACTCCCTCATTACGTTCTCGAGCTCCTCATAGAAAACCTCGGACTCGGCTGGGAGGCAGAGGCACCCTGGGTGGTTGTTGTACATGATGTTGTCGCCGTAGGGGGAATCCACGAAGACCAAGTCAGCAACACTGTCTGGCAGGGGGATTAAACGGGCATCCGCCTGCACCTCATCACGCCTTGGTGGCGCGATGTCTAGGCACACAGCCCTCCTGCCCTCCTCCTCAGCCACATCACACGTGGTGCCACTGCCAGCCATTGGGTCGACGACTAAGTCACCAGGCTTCGTGTAGCGCCAAATCAGGTTAAAGATAACTTGGGCTGGCGTCACGCCTGGGTACTTATTATCCCCCTTAGGCTTCACACCATAACTCTGCCTAGGGAAGTCCCAAAGCGTGGTTGCCTCTATGACGGGCACCTCCTCAACCTCAATGTCGTTGCCACTACGCAGCACCTCCCTGAGCCTAGCCACCTCACTGCTCCCCTCATCGATACCAAGCAGTGTGTTCCCCACGAAAACACTGAGGAAATCACTTAACCTCCTGCCACCGATTATTGTGTTCGGTGTGAACCCGTACTTCTCAAGCACCTTGCTAGCATTCTTAACCTCAACCACCTCACCAAGCGTTGTGAACTTAACCTGGTACGGGTATTTACCCCCAAAGGCCCTTGGGTCAATGTTGTACCAACCATACGACGTAGCCGCGAACACCCCGTACAGCACATCCTTATCCATGTCGTGGATGAAGACTAAGTCACCAGGCTTAACCCTAATCACCACTGGCCCATACACCCTAGAGGTCGCAACAAGCCCCCTCCTCAGCACCTCCTTTACGTACTCATGCCTAAACGTGAAGAGGAATCCCCTAACCATTACTTTCATTAATCGAACTTTTAAAAAGTAATAAAAACTTACTCTTAAAACACTTAACCTTCTTCAAGGCTTTAGCCGAGCTTAGCCCAAGCGTTGTTTACGGGGAGTCACTCCACGCCCGTGGATTAAACCTAACCAGGCTGAGGGCTGTGGGTGTGGAGCCCAGGGTCGGCAGGGCAGTGGATGATGAGGTGGGTAAACACTTCGAGAGACTACTCAGTGAATACGGACTGAAGGGGAAGTACTGGTTCGAGTATGGTGTAGGCTGATTCTAATTAATTAGTTTTTAATCCAGGTTCAATAAGGTTCAGGTGTGTATGCGTGGGAGTGATAATGAGGACGTTGTTATTCAGGCAATTGAAAAATCCATAAGTGAATTCGTGGAGAACATGAATAAGCTGGATAAGCTCCATAAGGGCGCCATCAGCAGGGGAGTACGTGAAGTACTGTACAGGCTCTACGGTTTACCCATCAGGATGGATAATGATGTTGCATTTGGGCAGACTGGACTCTCAATACTGCTGTCCACCGTGTTTTACGAGCACGTGCGTGCAACCCACGGCTTAAAATCAATTAATGAATACGGGAGGGGGATTGAAGCCTTAAGGAGTGCGCTCACTGAATTACTGAGGCGTGGCTACGCTACAGCTGTGGGAACAACACTCGAGCTACTTAAAGCACTACCCCCAGCCACCAGCAACCTAGTAAAACCCCTAGTAGACTTAGGCATTGAACTAGCCCGAAACCAAGCCCTGCTGAGGAGGGATTTCGCGGGTAGGGTTTACCACAGGATAACGGGTGATATTG
>JBBINF010000237.1:0-2246 GCA_037444045.1 Sulfolobales archaeon
AAGGAGCGACGCTAAAGTAGGGAGGGACGTGATCTTTTCCCTCCCGGAAAAACTGAGGGAGAGGCAGAGCGTCTTTAACGTGACCGGAGGGCTACACGCGACTGGGCTGTTTACCCTGTCTGGGGAACTAGTGTATTTGTACGAGGACGTAGGGAGGCACAACGCAGTGGACAAGGTAGTGGGGAAGACGTTGTCGGAGAGGAGGATACCCCTGACCTCCTATATTATGCTAGTGAGCGGAAGGGTAGGGTATGAGATAGTCAGTAAGGGGATAAAGGCCGGTGTCCCCATTATCTGCGGGGTCTCTGCGCCCTCAAGCCTAGCTGTAGAGCTGGCTGACGCTGCAGGGGTGTCGTTAATAGGGTTCTTAAGGGGTAGGAGCTTCAACGTCTATACCCATGAAGAGAGGATTGTCTGACCAAGGGGGAGCTATACGCTCTCTCCTTTTTCTTTTGTGAGGGGGCTGAAGCGGGCCAGAATACCGTAGAGAATGGTTGATCTCTCCAGAGTCGCATTTGCTTGAAGAGACCCATGTTTGATCTACCCACTGAACGACCTCACTCGCTTGGGCTTAACGGGAATACCGCTACTCTGAGCGTATTTCACGCGGTTAGACAAGATACGTCTTACTAAAATTAGGAGAGTTTTATACCCCTCCACTTTGGCTCTTGAGAGGGCACCACGTTGTTATTCAAGCCCACTCCGCCGTCCCGCTGCACCAAGGTAAAAGACCACAGATGCCCATTGTGCGTCAACCAGTCTACGCTTCGTCGTACTACTCGCCTAGTGTTGTTCTCTATAACTCAGTTGCCCACAGAGTCGCTGTCCCCGACAACGCCCTTAAACTCAGACTTTAACGTCGTTGCCCCCTTTCTTGTCTGTCCTCACTCCTCTGCCTAACTACTATCTTCAGCCCACTGCCTGCGTCAAACTGATAGGGGGCCCCTCGCCCTTCAGAAACGGGGATTAGGAGCCGTAGTGACGGGGAGGGAAAAGTATTTTTCCCCGAGTTCGACGTTAACTGCCATGAGAGTCCTAATACTTGGCGCCTCGGGGCAGTTGGGCTTGGAGCTCTCAGACCTCTTCCCAGAGGCAGTGAAGACATACTCCTCCACAGAGGTTCCCGGAGGGGTGAGGCTCGACGTGACTGACTTCCCGACACTGGAGGACTTCGTGCTCAAGCTTAGGCCAGACGTAATAATAAACGCTACTGCCTACACCGACGTAGACGGCTGCGAGAGGGACAAGGAGAAGGCGTTCAAGGTCAACGCAGAGGCTGTTAGGCACTTGGTCAGGGTCGCGAGGGTGGTGGAGGCCTACTTGGTGCACGTCAGCACTGACTACGTCTTTGACGGGTCTAGGGGTAACTATTCAGAGCAGGACACGCCCAACCCAATAAACTACTAAGGCCTCTCAAAGCTTGTAGGCGATGCCTACGCCCTCTCCTACGACGACTCCCTCGTGGTGAGAACCTCTGGGGTGTTCAGGCACAAGGGCTTCCCGGTGTTCGTGTACAAGGCACTCAAGGAGGGGAGGGAGGTAAAGGCGTTCAAGGGCTACTACTCCCCCATCTCGGCCAGGCTACTGGCAGAGGCAATAAAGGAGCTGGTGGAGGTGAGGAAGACTGGGCTAATAAACGTTGCGGGGGAGAGGGTCTCCCGCTACGACCTAGCCGTAAAGGTGGCGGAGATGTACGGCCTTGACAAGGGGAAAATAAGGGAGGTCGACGAAATAAGCGGGTGGGTGGCAAAGAGGCCCTTCGACTCCTCCCTCGACGTGAGTAGGGCGAGGAAGCTCATCTCTACAGACTTTTATTCGTTGGAGGAGAACCTAAAGTACATGGTGGTCAGATGAAGGCGGTCATCCTCCACGGGGGGCAGGGGACGAGGCTTAGGCCCTTGACCCACACGGGGCCTAAGCAGCTGATCAAGGTCGCCGGGAAGCCCATATCCCAGTGGGTGTTAGAACAGGTTAGGGACGCGGGGATCAAGGACGTGATAATAATCCTAGGGGAGAACATGCCCAACAAGGTGGTCGAGTACTACGGGGACGGCAGTCGCTTTGGCGTCAAGATCACCTACGTCTACCAGGGTAAGGCGAGGGGGCTGGCTGACGCGGTCTACAGGGTAAAGGAGCTGGTGAAGGGGGAGAAGTTCGTAGTATACTTGGGCGACAACGTGGTCAACTACGACCTGGGGAAGTTCGCCTCCTTTGACTCAAACGCCTCAATACTCCTGGCCAAGGTA
>JBBINF010000238.1:0-2236 GCA_037444045.1 Sulfolobales archaeon
GACAAGGTTATTAGGCACCACGTTGTTCGTAGGCTTGCCAGGAGTCACGCGGTTGCTGAGAAAGGGTTAATCTGCGAAAGGTGGTTCAACCTGGAAAAAGAGGACCCTTGGTCCTCTTCAATTCTTTTTATCGTATTCCAGGGACGTTCGAAGAGGGGAAGAACTCAGCAATGCGTAGTGATGGAGGGCTCATCGAGTTCCTAGATGAGTCCGTTAATATGGTTGAGAAAAGGGTTCTTAAGGCCGGTGTTTTGATAAATAAGGTGAGGTGCAATTCAGAGAAGCAGGCTCTTTAGCCCTAACCTCTCTAGGGTCTCCTCGTAGGGCATTCCGGTCTTCTCGTCCCATCCCATCAACCTATAGTACTCCTTAACCATCCACTTGATGTGCTTTCTCACGTCCTTACCCTTAGCTGGGCCGGCGACTGGGGGCTCTAGGAACCTCGGTCCTACGTCGTTTATATCGTCCTCAGGCCTTAGCCCCAACTTCTTAACGTTAATCACTCTCTCAAGGTTTACGACCCTCTCCCCAACCTCGAGCGCCTTCTCCTTGGTGAACTTTATGCCCGTTGCGGCCTCGACAGCCTTCGCCTCGAACTCCAGGGAGCCGGGCACACCCCAGTCAGCGAACCAGCATATCCCTATGCTGTCCACCCAGTTCTTCTTTAGTTGCGTATCCCTCACGGCCTTAGGCTTAAGCCTCCAGTCAAATGGGTCTTGGTATGTTGGGTAGCCGAGGTCAGGTTCCGTCGCCCACGCATCCACGGCTGGTGCAGGCCAGCTGTACCCACCACCGATCAGTTGCCCCAGCAGTATGCCCCACGTGACCCTCCAGTCGTGGAGGTTTATCCCAGTCCCCTTAACGTGAATCGCCAGGTCCTCAGCCCCTATCGCCTCAGCAGCTCTCTTTGGACCCAGGCAGAGGAGGTGCCCTATGAAGCCCTCCTTCTTTGCAGCCTTCATGAGGAGCTCCTCAACGAGCTTTGGATCACCCCACCTGAACTCAATACCTTCTAACTCCTCTTTACTCACTCTACCCTTTAGATAGGCCTCTATCAGGAGAGCGATCGTAGAGCCGATGGTGCTGGTCTCAAACCCGAGCTTATCGGCGAGCTCTATCAGGTAGAATATTGCCCCAGGCTCATATATCCCAAGCAGGGACGACACACCCTCTAAATTCTCGCCGCCTCCAGCGGGGGTTGCGAAGGTTCCCTTGTAGGGCCCCTCAGTAACCTCGACCTCATACGAGCACGCTATCGGGCAACCATAGCAGGGCTTCGGCGTGTACTTAAACTTAGACATTCCCTTAGCGAACTCTGGCGAGCTTACGCCTGAGAAGTTCTTGTCTGAGACCAAATATTTCTCTTTTGTGTATGCATACTCACTTCGCGGGAGGCCGGCCTTTGCTAACGCATTTACTACGTCGCTCTTCCAGAGATTTTCGTTCCACTGCTTCGCGACCTCTTTCAGCGTCTCTGGGTCTTTAACTGGGATCTTACCGTTGCCGTGTACTGCGATAGCCTTAAGCTTCTTGGAACCCATGACAGCCCCCATGCCTGAGTGGGAGAAGGAGTGGTGCCTATCGTTCCAAATGCCGGCCCCGGCACACATGTTCTCACCAGCAGGCCCTATTGCGGCCACACTCACCTTAGCTGGCTCAATTCCTAGCTCGTTTTTCAACTCATTTTTCACGAGGTCCTCAGTCTCATGGGTGTCCTTACCCCAGAGCTTAGATGCATCCCTAATCTCAACCTCCCCGTCATGGATCCACAGATAGACCGGGTCCTTGGAGGCGCCAAGAATCACGATGCCGTCGAACCCCGCCATCTTCAGGTAGGGCCCGAAGAACCCATGCGAGTGCGAAGCGCCAGTCGTGTACTGCGTGTCGGCATTTATGGAGACCGCGGTAGTGTTATTGCCGCTCGGGACTGGGAGACCCGTGAGGGGACCAGTCATAAATATCAGCGGATTACGTGGGTCAAACGGCGATATCGGACCATCATACTGCTTCAGAAACCTGTAGAGG
Organism: Sulfolobales archaeon; assembly: GCA_037444045.1. Lineage (GTDB taxonomy): Archaea > Thermoproteota > Thermoprotei_A > Sulfolobales > Sulfolobaceae > Aramenus. Next base: position 2,026 of record JBBINF010000238.1, read on the forward strand.
TACCACAGCCCCAAGCCCTTACCTCCAACAAGCTTTTCCAGAACCTCCTCGTCAGGAAGGGGCTCGTACCAGACCTTACCCCTACTTAAATCTACCATTAGAATTTTGCCTACGTAACCCACAATCTCACCTATAATTTATTTCTTATAGAGGGTTTATAAATCCAACTTTATTTTCATTATTTTCATTTTCTTAATCTTATTTCTTTTTA
>JBBINF010000239.1:0-2213 GCA_037444045.1 Sulfolobales archaeon
ACAAACCAGATATAAAGCTAACTTCTTGATATTCAGATAGTTTTTCCCTATGTCTGACGTACAAATTAAGGGTTGTTAGCTATATTAAGAGGATTTTCACGAAAACTTTTCCCCAGAAACTCGGTATACGTAGATACTTGTTGCTTATCTAAGCGAGAACTGTTAAAGATATTTAAAAGACTGGCAATTATATTAAAAACTTTTCGAGTAACGTTTGATTTTACTGCTAAAAAGTTTACTAAGGCCTTCGCAAATTGACCGGAGCGTTGACGTTTACTCCTTCTTTCGATAACCCTGGACTAATGTCACCTGCTCTAGGGCCTTAAGTACGTCCTCAGAAGTCTAGACGTGTCTTAAGCGGATCCCTGAAGGAGCGTTGCGGGCTAAGGTAGGGGCCACGGTTGTTAGCAAAAGCCTTTTTTGCCCTAATCCAAATGCAATCCATGAACCTTTCCTTAATACTAGGCGTAATCATTCTTGTGGTGGACTTCCTTTTCTCGATGTGGAACAGCTACAACGCGGGGAGGATATCCGCATGGCGTCCAGTGGCCGGAAAGGTCTTCTACGCACTTGGGGGCTTCCTCCCTACTGGCTACGTACTTGCAATTGTCATAACGTTTGTCCTAGGCTACTTTGGCTACGTTAGCCTTTCCACCGCAGTCTTCCTCCTGTCGTTCTCTTTCCTTTTCTTTGGACTAGCCATTGTAGTCTGGGGCGTCATGGCCACCTACGTCACCGCTATGACTGCAGTCAGGGGAGGTGGATGGCTATCTTGGTTGGTCACTATATGGGACGCCTTAGCCACAATATGGGACGCGTGGAGCTACATAACTGGGTTCTTCTCAGCAGCTAGGAACTTGAGGAAGGCAATAGACTCGAGTGACTTCTCAGTAATAGACGTAGTCCTAGTGCTTGTAACTGCCCTTGCAGCTGCGTTCATAGTCACTTACGCTGCCTACAAGGAGGGGAGGAAAGCGGGGAGGGTGAGGTACTTCTACTAGGGCTGAGACCCTTCAAGCTTGAGCTGCTCAGCCCATTTCCAAGATAACAAAGAAAGTTAGGTAAACAAGTTATAAAGATAAAAACAATTTTTATATATTAGAAACTTAATTAAAGAATAGAAGGAAAATGGAAGAGACGTGGTATTCTCTACCTAAAGAGATAAGAGATGGGATAAGGTATGTCTCGGCTATGTTCTACCCAGAGGGGCTTATGCCCAGGTGGAGGCAGATGAGGTCAATGGTGTTCTCCCTGTCCAAACAAGTAAAGGGGTACTCCCTCCAGCAAGTAATAGAGGAACTGGAGCACTTCGACTTCTTCAGGGAATACTTCAAGGAGGAACCCCTGAAGGACGTAAAGCTCCCAGACTCATACGTGAAGCTCTTCGACGGGCTAATGGAGGACTTGAGGTCTCCTCGTTTCCTCGACGACGTGGCCACAAGGTTCCACGTTATAACCGAAGGGGTTCTGGCGACCGTGGGCTTAAAGATTCTCAACGAGACCTCCAGGAAGTACGGGCTGACCAAGTTCAACGAGGGGGTAAGGAACATCATAGAGGACGAGGCGAGGCACGTAAACTACGGCCTCTCCCTAGTGCAAGACCCGGACTACGCGGTGAGGAGGGTGGAGGAGCTCTACCCACTAGCGGTTCAGATCATAACTGACAGCAGGGAGAAGTTGGAACCAATGGGCTACTCCCTCCAGGAGCTCTTAGCCCTTATGGAAGAGCTGAAGAGGGCAAGGGTAGAGAAAATAAGGTCAAAGGTCATAGCCTAAAAACCGCCTTGAAGTTATCCTCTACCTTCTTTTTTACTTCCTCCACCTCCATTTCCTTTACCCTAGCTATGTACTCCAGGGTTGGTATTATGTCGACGGGCTCAAGTAGTTTCCCCTTGTACTCGTAGCCCCCGTCGCTCTCAGTGAGGATGAGCTCTGGGGGTGCCCTCTCCAGCACCGCCCTGTGTTTAGCTTGGAAGGTGACGGAGGGGTTTATGGTGATGAAGTACCCCGCCCCCTCTATGTCCTTGAGCAGGTCAGTTGGCCCGGAGTACCAGTGGAATATGGCCCTCTTCACGTCGTAGTCCAAGAGCAAATTGAGGGCGTCCTGCCAGGCGTCTAGGGCGTGGACGTTTACTGTCTTCCCCTGGCTGTTCTCTAGGAAGGCACTAAAGTACTTGACCTGAAGGTCCTTAGGGGCACTTGAGAGCCTGTAG
>JBBINF010000240.1:0-2204 GCA_037444045.1 Sulfolobales archaeon
AATCCTCTACCGTGGAGGAAGGGGTTATCTGCCCGTCCGAGGCCTCCTTCGTCTCTACCTCTATCACGTCCCCGTCCTTGACTGAGGCTATTGGCTTGAGGGAGTTGTCCCACTTATTGTGGGTTACCACGTGGACAGTTAGCATACTCAATACTTGTACCTAACTTAATAAGCGTTAGACGAAGTTGTTCTCCACCATCTTTACCTTAACTTTTTCCCAGAAGTTCCTCCAGATCAGGAAGGGGGAGCCAAGAAGTGTCATGATTAATAAGAAGACCAAGCCAAAGAGGATCTGATAGCTAGGGGGCAATATTACGGCTAAGGAGTAAAGGAAGATGCCCAAAAACACGACTGGAAGGAAGAAGAGGGCTATGAGGAACTGGGAGGCAGAGAACACCACCGTCGGCGCGTCCTCGTCCCTTATCTGCACTGGCCTTATCCTAGCTGTCAATGAAGCCATATACGCGTAAGAGAGCGGGATCCCGAAGGCGGCTAATGACGTAAAGTACTCCCCCAAGAGGGCGTTTACCAACGCTAAAGGCACGAAAATGGCCTCTAGGGAGATCAGCCTACTCAAGAGTAAGTACCTAGCGTAGCTCAATGAGTCGAGGAGGCCGAAGCTCAGCCATAGGGGTTCGAACATGAAGGAGGACTGGGCGAAAATGAAGACAAGGTATATTTCTACTAGTAACGCAAAGAGCCCAACAGACCTAAACTGACCTCCCACGAAGTAGTAAACCGCTGAAACCACTGCGGACAGAACAACAAGGTACACTAGGTTCACCCTGAAGGTCTTGAACGCGGTAAAACCCATGTAGTTATACCTAACGCCGAGCTCCAGGAAGGAGACGTTCCTCTTCAGCACCGCAAGGAACGGGCTCCTCGATCCGAAAGAGACCTCCTTTACTCTCCTGGTCTGAGTTTGCCCCTGGACGGAGGTCAGCCTCACCTTGTCGAAGTTCACGAAGGAGAAGTAGACGAAGACCGCGGTGAGGGAGGCGAGGATTGCGTAGGCGTAGCTGTAACCAGTCAGCATTGAGAGTGGAGAAAAGGGAAAACCAAAAGCCGGGGATACAAACCACGCCCCCAGAGCCAAGGAGACCATGCCCCTATACCTAAACTTGAGCGGGGCTAGGGCCACGGACATCGAGGTAGTCATAAGGGTTAGGGCCGCCACCAATATGGCGCCCCCAGCGCCTACAACGCTAAACGCAAAAGCCCCAAAGTAGAGGTAGGTAAGCCCGTTTGCAACTAAAGACACGAGGTAGAGCCCCAGCACTATTTCCCTCCTGCTGATGGGGAGGGTGAAGAGGAAGTCCACGTCTGACTTAGTCAATACCAGTCTGGATAACAGAGAGGAGAGTACTACTGGGACTGAGAGGATCTCTATAGCCGTGCTGACCGGGATACTGCCCTGCGCGCTTGATGACAGGAGCACTGCATAAGACGTTAGGACAAACAGGAACGCGTAGATCACGAGGAGGGGCTTCGTGAACCTGCTAAAGAGGAGTAACTTAAAGAGCGTTAATTCCCTTCGTAAGTCCATAAGAAAAGGTTTGACTTAACTACTTTAAGTATTTGCGGAATAATTTATTCCGGAGGAATCTCTTTAAATACTAGGCCAATGTCTATGCCCTTAGAGGCGTTGACCCTCCTCGCCACGTAGTATATGGTCGCTCCTCCTCCGTAGATCGCCACGAGCGAGGCTATTGTGGGAACGTTGACTGGGAGAAGGACTGGGTTGTTGAAGGTTATGCCCAGAACGTACATGAGGAAGGCGAAGACACCAAACCCCACCCAGCTTATAACTGGTATCCCCAGTAGCTTCCTCTTGAACGGGACCGAGTTGGCGAATAGATCCTTTTTCAAGAAGGGCATCAACGCCGTGGAGATCGCGAACAACGCGTAGCCTATCTCAAACACCACAGTCACGTCGACTGTCTCTATTGCTGGGAGGTAAGCGTACATGAGTACCCCAGCTATCCCCACGGCAGTTATCGCAGCCGTCGCCTTTAGGGGGACGTGTAGCCTCTCGTTCACGTCCGCCAACCACTCCGGGGCTATCCTGTCGAAGGACCATGCAAATAAGTACCTAGTCAAGGCTATGACTAGCGGTGGGTTGCTGTAGAAGTTTGGCAACCAGAGGGCTATGAACGAGATAAAGTAGAGAAACACGTTGTGAGTGACCAAAAGGACGAAGAAGG
>JBBINF010000241.1:0-2203 GCA_037444045.1 Sulfolobales archaeon
GCCAGACATGCCGACCACCCCCGAAAATAGTGAGCAAATGGTTGGGGAGAAAAACCTACTCGATCGAGAGGTCCTTGAGTATGTTAAGCACAGACTGTATGAAGCCCGCCGTCCTCCTTGACTCCTCCCTAGCCTCATCCAGCGCCTTTGTAAAGACCTCCCTGACCTTGTCATCGCCTAGGAGCATCGCGAAGTTCACTAGGTCGATGATGGTTGGGTTGTGCGTCCTCAGCCTGTACCTCAATCCATCGCTCATCAGCACATCAATGCCGATGTCTCTCACGACCACTCGCTCTATCGTTGCCTCATGCATGAATGCGCCTCGTATTGTCACATATGGAGCCCTTATCCTCATTCCAACAAGTTTCTTGAGAGCCCTCTCTATCCAGTAAGCCTCGCTCTCCTGTAGGTAGAAGCCATCGCCTAGGTCGATGCGGGGCGCCTCTGGTGGGTTCGGTGGGGTGGAGGACTTGACGACACCCCTCAGCATCCTGATGTAGTCCTTGGTTGCCAGGGAAACACTGCCGATCTCCATACCAACCACCCCCGAGGAGGAGGACTTGGGCGCCATGAGAGCCAGCATGTCCTTGGCGCTACCCCTCAGCCAGTCCAGTGCCTCTGCCACGCCAGCTATGTCCTCCGCTGATGACCTCGGCGACTCCCTAGCCACCTTCCTGGCTATGTCGACGAACTCCGCAATCCCCACCCTGTACAGTGTGGCGGTGTTCACGTAATGCCCAATCCTGTACTTCCTCTCCCCAGCCTTGTACTTGTCCACTGCCTTTATCAGCTCCCCAGCCCACACCAGGTCCTCCACTTCCCTCCTCTTTATGATTACGATGCCGTTGTACACAATCGACATGTTCGTGTGGTACGCATCCACGACCCTTATCGTCACGAAGTCAGGAAGCCTAAGCCTGCACTCCCTGTCTACGCCGACGCGTGGGGCAGGCGTTAGGAGGCTCATCACGTCTACGCCGAAGGTGCCCACGCCCCTTATCCTGACGTACTGCTCGTCCTCGCCATACTCATAGCAGGCACTCGGGACTAGCCAGTACGGCGCGAATACTGTGCCTCCCACCGAGCCGTCCTTCCTGAGCGATATGAAGCCTGGCGTTAGGAACGGGAGCACGCGGTTGCCGACCCTGAGCATAACCACGTTCTTCGAGTACGGCAGTTTAACCCTCTCCATCTTCTCGAGCATCGCGTTCATGCCAGCGTTCGACGCAGACGCGACATCCACGTCGAAGCCGAGCCCCCTAAGCTTCGGCAACACCGCATTAACGAGGTCTGCGTGCTCGCTGGGCAGGACGGCGATTGTCCTGTCCTCCAGCGTGAAGACGAGCGTGTGGTTGCTGATGAGCTTCCACACAGAGTCGAGGAGGCAAGCGTCCTCGTCGCCAACCTCGCACCTGTTCTCCACGTGGAAGGACAAGTCACTGCTTATTGGGTTCTGGTCCAGAAGCACGACCTCCATACTGGGTCCCCGAGAAAAACACAGCACTAAAATAATTACTATGTTTTTATTCACGCCTCCCTGCTTGTCTCTATGCCTAGGATCCTCAGTGCGGAGAAGAACGTCGTGGCTTTGTTCAGCATCTCCGCGTACTCCCTCTCTATGCTCCCGAGCAACTCAACGACCTTCTTCACGAAGTCCTCATTCTGCGCAAGCACCGCTATCCTGGCGAGCTCCTCCATCGTAATTACTGGAGAACCACCGTACTTGCCCGCCAGCGGTATGTAGATGGCGTCCTTCTCCCCAATGCGGACCTCGAGGGTTAGGAATTCCTCACCGTAGTATCGCGATTTCTCTGTCTTCATGGTCACGACACTGAGCGCGACACGCGGGCGAGCCCTCACAACCTCGAAGCCACCGCTGAGCTTGACCACGGCAACCTCGCCGAAGTCCGTCTGGCTTGCTAAATCATTGAACTTGCTGATCAGCTTCCTGTACAGCTCTGTTGATGGGTCGAACGTGGGTAGCTTTATTGGGTAGACAAAGATTGTGGAGATGAGCCTTGTGTACTCGCTTATGATTCTCGTTATTTCTCCTACCGTGTTCACCAGCGTGCTTAAATTATTCAGTGCCTTCCCGTCAATAACCACCTCGTTCCCTGCCATGCCAGGTCCCCGAGGGTAGGCAGTCCTCCCTGCTTAAATCGCTATTTGAACAGCATGTCTGCGTAGTTCTTGAACTCCGTGA
>JBBINF010000242.1:0-2200 GCA_037444045.1 Sulfolobales archaeon
CTCCCATTGGCCCCCTGACGAGGATGAACCTGTTCCCCTTCCTCCTGAAGAGGACTACGCCAATCACCGCGGAGAGGGCCAAGCTCGTGACTGAGAAGGCAAGGAACGGGTAGGCGAACGTGGCCTGCCCAGTGTCGGAGAGGGGGGAGTACCAGACCCCCAGTACCCTCAGCCCGTTTACTATGACGGGCAGGACCACGGTCGCGTCGAAGAACAGGAAGAAGTAAAAAACTGGGTTGACTGTGGTTCTCCTCCCCATCTTCCCACCACCAGCGGTCAGCAGTGTAGCCCTGTCACTGGAGGCAACAGCACGTTGTCCACCAGGTAGTTGCCAGCCGGCATCTCCAGGGGTAGCACTATTGCTGGGGCAGTGGTCAACGGCACTTCGTAGGCCACGCTGAGGGACGACAGGGATATCAGCACTATTATACCCCCGGTCTGGACGTTACCGTGGACCACCACGAAGGCGTAGCTCCCTCCAGGGGTGATGCCTATCTCCGCCAGCCCTGGGGAGGAGGTCTGGGGCAGGGTTATGTTCTTTACCACGGTGAACGAGGAAGTTGACACGACAACGACTTGGTTAGCGTTCGCCGGCGCCTCCAGGTAGTACTCCCCGTTAGGCGTGAAGGTCCCCCTCTGCGGGACTAGATTGCCCGGCATCTTCACCACGCCAAGGTAGGACAAGCTGGGCAGGAAGTAGAAGCCTATGGAGTTGTTGCCCGCGTACTCCACTGCAAGCATTGTGCCCTGGAGGTTGGGGCTCAACATGTAGGGCTGGGAGCCTGCGGAGGCCGACAACACCTTTATCACTTGGCCAGTGGTGGCGTTTATCTCGTCCACGCTGTTGTTGAACCTCATGGGCACCAGTATTATGCTGGGGTCAGCTGGGTCCCACCTTATGTCGCACGGGTAGTAAGTCCTACCAGTGGGGGACACGAACTTCTCGCTCCACACCACTTGCAGGGTGTTGGCGTTGATCACTTCAACCACTCCAGAGGGGCCGTCGGCTATGGCCACGTACTTCATGTCGGGGGAGTAGGCTACGCCGATGAAGCCTATGGAGCTCCCCACGGTGAACGACTTGACCACCTTCATGCTGGAGGTGTTGAAGGCGTACACGGTGCCGTTGTTGAGGGGCATTAGCACAACCTGCCCTAGGCTTACCATGGAGTTGTAGGGCATCTCCTCCCAGTAGTAGACCTGCGTGGGCACGCTAGTCGACACGTTGATGACGTGCTGGAAGCCCAGGAAGGAAGAGGAGGTAGAGAACGGGTTCACTACCATGCCGATGCCCTTCTGAGTGAGCACGAGGAAGTAGAAGTCGTTAACTGGCGGCGATGAAGACGTCTGCGTAGTGGCGACGGGCGTGGTGGTAGTCGCGACTGGCGTAGTTGTGGTAGAGGAGGGCGGCCTTAGCATTAAGTAGGCGGACCCGAAACCCACGGCTATTATTACGACAAACCCTACCAAGAGGAGTAGCTTGTAGTTCATACGCTATGTTAAATATCTCTCGAATAAAAGCCTAACTTATTTATTAACCCTTTTTTCCATATTTGTGAAATGTTTAAGATCAAGTCTCCGTCTGGGCCCGTCAAACTAGGGCTGTTGTCCCAGCGTGGCCCAGCGTGGGATTGATAAATGCACTGCATGCCGGCCGTCAGCCCTCTTCTGCGGAGACGGGCTACCGGTCAGCTTATATTAACATTAGATAATGTTTTTTAACTTAAGATAATGTTTTTTAACTTACCCTTACACTTTTTCACAATGGGCAAGACCACTTTAGACCTGGTGGGCCTCTGCTGCTCAGTCCCCCAGCTCATGGTCTACTCAAGGCTGAAGAAGATGAGGGAGGGCGACGTCCTCGAGATAGTGGTGGAGGCCAACAGCTCCCAGGAGCAGGACGTAAAGAGGGTCCTAGAGTACTTCCAGGCAGACGTACGCGTCGAAAGGCAGGGCGACAGGGCCATCTACACCGTGGTAAAATAATTTTAGTACTTTTCACAACAATTAAATTAAAGGTTTTTAAACCACCAAATTTTAAATAACCTGCCTCCTCTAGTTTACTTAGGTGTCCCAAATGAGCGAGGATTTAAAGTTGAGGCAACCGGACGAAGTCCTAGACGTGAGGGGCGAGTCCTGCCCAGTACCGGAGATGATGGCGAGCAAGAAGCTAAAGAAGATGAAGGCGGGGCAGGTCCTC
>JBBINF010000243.1:0-2189 GCA_037444045.1 Sulfolobales archaeon
CCAACGAGGTCGGCAGACTGAGGGACAGGGTCAGGGAGGAGCTCAGCGACCTCCTCGAGGAGATAGATGAGCTAACGAGGCAATTACTCGGAACAACACCCACAGACAAAAGCAACATACTAAACTACCTAAAGTAGAGGCATTTCCCCATAAAAAGCAAAATAAAGTAAAATAATGGAAAGTTTAAAAATGCGTATGTTCATTGCTATGATTCGTCATAAAATTGACGAGGCAGAGCACTTATTGGCACTTATGACGTTGATATTCTTCATAATAATACTTGTTACTCTCGCAATCATCAACATGATGCTTTAAGGTGTTTTGTTTTGTGGTGGTTAGTGGGTGTGTTGTTGATGCTGTGGTCGTGATGTGGGGGTCGGCTTTGTGTTAGGTTTGTGGTTGGGTTTTAGGTCTAGTGGTGGTTGGTGTGGATTATGGTTAACTGTCTGTTGTTATGTTTGTTTTGTTGGGGGCTGAGGGGTCGTTACGTTAGTTGTTTCCTTGGGTAAGTTCTGCGAAGGAATTGAAAGGGATTAAGGTGGAGGGTGGGGGTTTGTGGTCACCTCAGTTGTAGATGGAGTTGTGGTTCTTAATGGAAGCTTGTAGTGTTAGGTGGTACTCTCTCTGACATCGAGAGTCTGGCGAGGTGCTTCGGTGCTGTAGTGATTGGGAGTTGGCTTGAAGGCTGAGGGGAGGTCTACGTTGTGGTGGGGGACGTGGTGGCTGTGTGTCAGGGGTCTCGGGGTGGGTTAGGTATGCGGTTGTTTCCTTCGATGTGTTTGTTGGGGTTCTTTGGGCTGTGCTGTAGGGCTGGTGAGGAGAGGGATGTGGAGGCGTGGGGGTTCTTTCATGGGGGCTTTTTGTTCCTAATTAAAATTAGCTTAGCCGTGGTTTCTCTGCGCATGGTATCGTAGATCGTGGGTGCGCATGGAGTGGTCTTAAGGAGAAAGTGCGAGAAAGGACGGCGAGGGCGGAGGGGCGGTTCGACCGCCCCTCCGCCCGCCTGCGGCGCCGCATTACTGCGGTAGCAATACGTGGTAGAAGCATTCGCCGCCATTTTCTATCTTTTTTGCTATTGCCCTTCTTAATATATTGTCGGCGTCTGGGGCGTCTGCGCAGCGTATTATTATGCTACGCATTGAGAGAGGGAGCGTCATAGGCATCACAAAGATTTTGGTTATTATTAGCTTCCTTATAAATTTTTCTGTCCGTGGCTTCGTGATTGATGTTAATGCTGTGTGCGGTGGCGTGTTGTGGCTTGGCTTAGTTTATCTAGGCCTTGTTTTATGGCTTCTTGGCATTTTCTTAGTGCTTCGTTTTCTACGTGTTCTTTGAGGCAGTTTTTGAGGGGGTTGATTAGGTCGTTTAGTATGTTTATGCTGGTTTCTGTCCACCATTTAATGATGGATTTTTCGCACCTGTCCTGTGGGTTTATGATGCTTCCCTTATACCTGTGTGGGTACCTGATCTTTGAGGTTATTAGTTCGTAGGGTGCGTGGATCGGTAGTAGTAGGAAGAGTGCGTTTAGGAGTGTGGGGTGTACGGATATTGTGTCGCTGATTTGTTCGAGTTGCGTGATGCTTGATTTATCAAGGCATTTCTGAAGGTCTTTTAGGTTGTTGATAAGTCTCAGTGCCTTCTCTGTGATGGAGCCTACGAGTGGGTACGGTATCTTGCTACGGATGTCGTTGATTAGGTTGAGGAATTGTAATCTCTTGTCATCCTTGTCCATGGGCTCTTTCGTAGGTTCTAATGCTAGATTCTCCAGTTCTTTGCTGTATTGTTCGTAGCTCGCGATTAGTGACTCGAGTGCGTTGACTGTGCCGAACACGCTGTTGAGTATATCGTTGGCTGTTTTGGAGAATTCGTTCAGCAATTCGTGGTCCACGTTCTCAGTATTGGACATGCAGATGATCACTGGGCCTAATAGGCTTATGGCTTGTCCCAGGGACCTATATACGAGTTCTCTATCCCTCTTGAGGACTTTATGTTTTAGTTCCTCCCCGAGTTCCTCCTGCTCTACGATACCGATCCTCAGTAGTATTGCCTTAATTAGCTTCTCTAGGGATTGCTGGAGCATGAATATGGCCTGGGCGCAATGATTATTTTTTAGAAGCAGTTTGGCGGCTTCGAGATCCCTCTCTGCTGTCTCAGCGAATTTAATGGCTAGTTCGGTATCATTAACCTCA
>JBBINF010000244.1:0-2179 GCA_037444045.1 Sulfolobales archaeon
TGGACTGGCAGGCTGAAGAGAGATAGGGCTGAGGATCCCACCATTATCCCCAGCACTAAGTGGGAGGCGAAGCCCTCACCCCTCACCCCGCTCTTTTCTATTATGAGCACGGCGACGGCAAAGACTATGGTTGAGGCAATTAGGTGGAGGGAGACCCCTAACGGTATCGAGTATACTTTGAGGACGTTGTACGAAATCGTCGCGAACACGCCCATGTCGTTGACGTAAAATAACACGTCTAAGAGGCCAGCAACAAGGCCAGATACCAGCGACCTAATCATAGCTATTAAGGGATGTTGGCTGTATAAACGGTTTACCATAAGGGCTTAAGGTCTCCACGCTCTTGAGACGCACCGCGTTCCGCGATAGCAACGCTGAAAATACGGGTACCTAGGGGAAATCACGGGCAAAACGGGAAGAAAGGTGGCTTCCGTCAACTGTTACAAGCCGTCACTCCCAGTCGTCGACCCCTACGACCCCGTTAGTTGGATCAAAACGCGTCGCCTCTTTTGGGCCCTCGAGCCACTCATATCGCCTTAAGGAGGCCTCTCCCATTCCTCAGGTTTATTTAGAATTTTTCATAATAAGTATAAACTTGCTATTATGGACTTATATTTGTAAGAACTTTTATAAACAACCAATACAAAGGTATATATGTGATGGAAAATGTCCTCACAGTCCGCGTTACAGCAAATCCTAGACCAAATGGACACGAGGAGGGTGACAAGGTTCTACTGGATAATCACTGTGCTCGCCGCAATAGGCGGGTTCCTGTTCGGCTACGACACGGAGGTAATTGGCATAGCCTCAGTGTTCGTCCCCTACCACTTCACGGGCCTCGCCTTCGGCTACGAGATAGCGAGCGCCTCTCTTGGGGCAGCAATAGGAGCAATAATAGCCTATTTTTACACTGACAGGTACGGCAGGAAGTCCCTTTTGATAGCTGACGCCGCAATTTACACGGGGGCCGCTATCCTCTCCGCCTTGACAGTAAACGGGGTAATGCTCCTCGCCATGAGGACGATAATAGGGATAGCCATAGGAGCCGACTCGGCAGTGGCCACTGCCTACATAACGGAGTACGCCCCAAAGGACAGGAGGGGCTCGTTGGCCATAATGCAGCAGTGGATGATAACCGTTGGAATTTTGGGCTCGTACTTCGTGGGGTCCGCCGTGCTCCTGGTAGCTCCAACGTTGGCCTATACCCTGGGCTGGAGGTTGATACTGGGGCTAGCGGCGATACCAGCAGTCATAGGCCTTGTGTTCAGGACTATGATGCCCGAGTCCCCCAGGTGGTTGCTCTTATCTGGGAAAACTGAGAGGCTGAAGAGGGATCTGGCCAAGTTCGGGGTGGTAGTCGACGATTCCCTAATACAGAGGGCAGTCCAGGAGGTCAGGTCGGAGGCCTCCGCCAAATTAGACCCACCCACTAGGAGGGCGTTACTGGTAGTGGGCCTGTGGATAGTGTTCCAGCAAATAACTGGGATAAACGTGCCGTTCTACTACGGGCCCACGATAATCCTGGGGCTCCACCTCTTCCCCACCTCGAGCAACCCAGTCTACACGGAGATAGACGCAGTGCTTGCTGCCTCTATACTAGCCGTGATAAACGTGGCGGCGACGTATATCGCCTTTAGGTACATCGATAATGTAGGGAGAAGGAAGTTGGGGCTCTCCGGTTACGCTGGCATGCTGGCCTTTGACCTAATAGGCGGAATACTCGTAATGAAGGGGGTACTGATAGGGGCGTTAATAGCGTTTGCAGGTTTCATAATATTCTTCGCTTACGGCGTTGGAGGGACTGGGTGGCTGATCCAGGCTGAGTACTTTAAGACGGAAGTAAGGGGTAGGATGGCTGCCATAATAGCGTTGATAGACTGGTTGGCGAACTTCGCAATAATAGAGGTGTTCCCGGTGATGTTGTCCTCTATAGGGCTTGCGGGGTCGATGTTCGTGTTCACCGCCCTAGACGCTATAGCCCTAGTCTCGCTGTACTTCCTGTTGCCTGAGACCAAGGGGTTGTCCCTAGAGCAGGTAGTCAAGGTGTTTGGGGAGACCCCGTTATCGCAGATGAGGAAGGGCAGGGAGCTAGCACTGGGAATGGAGGAGGTTAAGAAGACCCAGTAATTTCAAGGGAGTGAAGCTTTCGTAGTGGCGAGCTTTACCGCAAATTGGGTGG
>JBBINF010000245.1:0-2166 GCA_037444045.1 Sulfolobales archaeon
CGGGCAGTACCACAGGGTCTCATCAGTTTAGAGCTTGAATTGGCGAGGAAAACTTAAACTTGAACCAAAACGACCAACTCGCCTTCTGGGCGAGCCTTAAGGCTTTAGACGCCCTAGCAAAAAGGGCGATGGTAGGAAATGCCCTCCACTCCTGTAAGTTGCAGGCAGACCTTCCCAATTCTACTCATTTTTCCCAGTAGCGGTTTGCCCACCTCAAAAAGCGTTCAACTCTATTGATGACCAGCATTTATATACCTTGAGTAAAAATATTTCATGGAATGGCGTCGACTGACCTCAGAGTTAACCGCATAAAGAGGGGGCTCTTCCAATTGGGCATACTCTACATACTGCTCACCATCGCCGACGCGTTCCTTTTGATGTTCCTAGCGCCAGTACTCCCCGGACTACTGGACATACTTCTCAAACACGAGTCCCTTAACCAGCTTTCCGCCCCCAACGACCCCGTAATGAGTAACGCTGGACTGTTCCTTGGCTTTGGACTGTTCACGTTTGTAGGTATAATAGCTTACGTCCTGTTGGCACTACCCATGGTCAACCTGCTTAGAGGGCTGAGGGGGAGTGGAAGGTAGGGCCTGTGATTACCATGGCAAGCATCGGGGCCTTCGTCTATAGCTTGCACTGGATGTTTGTAGTTGCAGGATCCTCTGCCTCCCCCTCTAATACCTCAGCGCAACTTACGTGGCTCTACTCATTGGGTGCGTGGATTGCGATTTACGTGGCTGGGATGGCGATAACCTCCTTGGGCCTCGTGGACGCAGGCAAGGAGTACCAGATCGATGGGCTCGAGGACAGCGGCTACCTAATGTTGGTCGGGACTTTCACGAGCTTTTTGCCCGTATTGATTGTGGCGGCGTCCTTCATGGGATATATGGCCTCGCCGGGATTACCTACCAATTTCGGTACTCCCTACAAGGTGGTCAGCCTCAGGAAGTTGGGCTACGACTTACTGAGCAACTCTTACGCAGCCGGTGAGTACGGCATATACGCCATCAAGAACAAGGCTTCAATAGTCTTGAGGCTAACGGCGTTCTATATGCTCATCCTCTTCGGGGTCTTTTCAGGGATTGGCGCTCTATTTACCGCACAGAATGGATATTATGCCGGCGCAAACCCGTTAGATTACGCCATCGCTACACTAGTGATGTGGGGACTGGCGGCTTTCCTCTACTTGACAAACAAGGCCAAGTTACAACTTGTGATACCGTGGAGCAGTATCAGGAACATAACGGTCATTAACGAGCGCTCGGTATCCTACTTCTCGTTAGCGATTTTCAGGCCTAGCGTTGTGATCTACTCAGTCGGGGACTTCGTGGTCTTCTTAAACGACGGAGGCTACATGACAATAACTAAAGTGTACGACCCGTACAACAAGCTCAACTACCTAAGGAATAGGTACAACTTGCCGTTCTGATAGGGCAGATTAGCCAGAGGTTGGCGCTAAGTCTAACGGGCCTCCCTTTTTCCTTGCTTTCCTAGCTGATTAAGAGGATCGTCAATAGCTCTCCCACCTTAGGCCTTGAAGCCGTAGTCCCATAAGCTTATACCTAGGGGCCTAAGAGGAAGTCGGGGAGTACCCCCATAAAGCTAGTAAAGACAAACGCTTATACCAGTGGACAAGAAATAATAGCTATGGCTTTTGCTAGGTGCTACATGTGCAAGAACGCTTGTGGGATCATCGTGACGGTAGAGGGAAAGACGGTTAGGGTCTCAGCCAACAGGGACCACCCACAGCCCGGCATCTGCGGCAGGGGGGCAGCGGGGCCCTACCTGTTGACCCACCCGGATAGGCTTAAGTCCCCCATGATAAGAGAAGGGGGATCCCTAGTCCCAACCAGCTGGGACAGGGCGATGGACGAGGTGGCTAAGAGGCTCAAGGAGCTCTTGGACGAGGGCCACCCAGAGTACCTTGCTATTACCTTCCACGACTACGGCAAGGAGCTCTTGGAGCGCTTCGCCCACCTCTACGGCACTCCAAACTTGATAGGCCACGAGTCGGTGTGCCACGGCCCTAGGACAGTAGCTTCACAGCTGGTGCTTGGGGCTGAGGGACCAAGGAGCGTAGACCCAGACTACCCAAACTCCAAGTTCGTCGTGTTCATGGGCAGGAACCCCCTTGAGGGGATAGTGCCAGACATAGTTAGGAGG
>JBBINF010000246.1:0-1118 GCA_037444045.1 Sulfolobales archaeon
GGAAGAACATAACGTCCTTAAAACCCCTGAAGGACAAAAAAGGGTTCGACAAGGCCTTTATCTTAGTCCAGGATTCCGCACTGTTCACCAGCAAAAAGGGTGGCATAAACGACGTGGCTAGGGAGTGTGGAAACAATGTGAAGGCCTACGTCGACCCTTCTGAGCTTGAACAAGGGGAGGCAATTTGGCTGCGAAAAGGGCTAAACGGCTACAAAGACCTCGTGGATCGGACTACGAGATACGTAGATTGCATAGCGAAAAAAGTCGGGATCGATGGGGCTGAGGTCATAGTGCTTCCCTCAAATATGACCACTTCCATTAGAGGCGTTAAAGACTCCTCCAAATTTGAGTACGAAACCTTCATCAGTAAAGCGAAGGGGTACTTCATCTACGCGGTGGGGCTAATAGGCCTCCTAGAGAAAGCCTTTCACTCGTTGTATTCAATAGAGAAAATAATCGTTGACACCACCCACGGAATAAACTACTTCTCTGCCCTTTCCATGACCATGGCTAGGGACTTCGCCTCCCTAGTGCAAATGGAAAGGGGTAACCAGATTAACGTGGAGTACTACAGCAGCGTCCCAGTGCAGGAACAAGGGTACAGGTTGGCTAAGGTAATTACCGAGTCTGGACCGAAGCTCAAGACCTTAACGCAAAACTCGATCAAGGACAAGTGGTTAAAGGTCGTCTACAAATCCCTTGTCCTCAACTCGCCATTAGCCCTAGTCTACTCCATCAAGGACTATAACGATAACAAGCAAGACAGCGACAACAATAATTGCGGCAACAAAGATATCCGCTTGGGATCCATATATGGCCAAATTAAGCTAACGCCAAAGAAGGACAAGACGCTAGAGGTGGATTACAACGTAGAGAATCAGGAAATAAGGAAGGACGGCGACGCCTACTTGTACTCGGTAGTAAAGGTAGTGAGGAACATTCTTAATCTTAATAATAATTGTGGAAGGTGGGTCGACCATGACCTTATAACTAAGCTAAGCGAACGGGTGTACAAGCAAATCTCTGAGAGTTCTGAACTTCTCATCAAACACGAGCTCAGTGTGCTCTTCAGTAGAGTCAAAGAGGCTCTCGAAAGGGACAAGATGAAGGAAGGAGAG
>JBBINF010000246.1:1128-2160 GCA_037444045.1 Sulfolobales archaeon
CTCTACGTCGATCTTCGCGATGACTTCTCCCAAGAGACAAAAAACGAACAAGAGAACTCCGACTCTAACAACACCGACAACAAAAACCCCAGCTCTAAAGACGAAAAACTCAAGAGGAACTTTATAGCCCATGGAGGCCTACTCAAGGAACACGTTAAGGTAAGGGCTTCTATGGAGGGGCAAAAGCTCAAGATATCCCTTGCGTATGATAATTGGGAAGAGCTGAGGAAAAAAGTGTTCTCTGGGGATAGACCACGCCGTCCATCTGTGCAGTCATCCCAATAAATAGGTCTGACAAGATAGTGGAGAGTGCGTACTCCTCAATAGTTAGGACTTACGAGCTCTTCAACCCGAGGAAAGTAATTATTCTTGAGGCGAAGTTCACCGAGAGGTACCTAAGGGAGGGGGAGTCCCTAAGGAAGCTAATTGACGAGCTCAATAAGCAAGCTGGGATCGAGAGGGTCTGCCTAGATGACGTCAAATCCTACCCGGAATTCAAGAAGCTGGTGGAAAGTAAGGTGGGCGAGTGTAACAAGGTATACCTAGTCCCCACCTCAGGTGCTAACGTGGTTGCAGCTTACTTGACCCTCCTGTTCCGCGAGAACCCAAACAAGTACGCACTGGTGAACTACTTATTCTCCTTTGGGGCGTGGCACAGGTTCTACTACCCGTTTACCCCTAGAGCGGCGGAAAGGGGGGAAGTAATATCAGGAGGAGCGGTACAACTAATTCCCGACCTCCTGGAGAAATTAAACCCCGCCTTTAACTCGGAGCTCAACTCTATGCCCACCTTCATAGCGAACATAGCCTACCACGTGAAGGAACTGAACATCAAGGGAGATGGGAACGGTTATGTGCTGAGGCTGAATGGCGTTGAGGTTTTGGATACTTCCAACTTTGACCTTCAAAAGACTATAGAGGAAGTTGGGAATGTCATACCATTGAACAGCGAGAGGTGGGATGTGAGAACCGACTACGTGAAAAAACTCCTGAATCTCTCGGGTGCATACGAGTTAAGAGTTAAGGTCGAGA
>JBBINF010000247.1:0-2159 GCA_037444045.1 Sulfolobales archaeon
TCTCTTCTCTTTTTACCCATCTGACGTTAACCCATTCATCAAGTTATAACTACTTCGCTTGGAATAGTCTACATAGGGAAAGTTTTTTATTTTACCAAGTAAAATCTTTAAAACAATGTCGAATTGTGGCGCTCCCTCTGTCCTTGATAGATTAAGGCTATCCTTTATTGAGTACATCATCCCAGGCGTCCCAGCAGTAACAGAGAACGTTACCTTTAAGGACAAAGCTGGTGCCCCATCTCAGTGCAGTGAGGATTTCATCAACTTCAAGCTGTATAAGCATCAGCTAGATACATTCAACGCTCTAGACCAGGGTAAGAACGTTGTCCTAACTGCCTCAACAGGTAGTGGTAAGACTGAGGCGTGGTTGCTTTACGCTTTATCCAGAAAGAAGAGGGTACTAGCACTCTACCCAACTAAGGCTTTAGCAAACGACCAGAGCCACAGGATAGCTAAATACTATAGGTGCTATGGTTATAACGTCCAAGAGGAAGGGGAATTAGTGTATGGGGATGTTGTAAGGTATGACGGTGACACTAAGCACTCAAAGAAGGTATCAAATAGCTTCGGCAGTGCGATGGTCACCATAACGAACCCCGAGATGCTCCTATCCCAACTGAAGGAAGGGAGATCCCTACCCCAGTTCGACCTAATAGTACTAGATGAGGTTGACTTCTACGAGAGCCACTCCCTCTCCCTTCTCGTGAACTTGATAAAGCTCCTCTTCCCCTCAGCGCAGGTGGTGGTAATAAGCGGTACCCTCTCTAACCCACAGGATTTAGCAAACTTCTTGGGCAATGCAGTAGTAGTAAACGGGAAGGGATTCAGCGTAGAGAGGAGGATTTATGTCGTTATAGGAAAGAAAGTCAAATTATATGACATCTTCGCAAGACATTACGAGACCCTGTCCTCTAAATTAGGTATTAACAACGTTGACGACTTCGTTAAGAACGCCTTTAATGTATATAGTCAGGCTGCAGAATTGGGCTTAAGTAACCTGAAGTCCGACCTTTACGATGCCTTCATAAAGGACAAGGCTGAGGTAGAGGACTTACTTAGGGCGTTCAGGAACTGCAAAGAGACTACACTAGTCTTCTTTCTCACAATACATGATGCTGAATCCTTTGGAACATCCCTAGGCATCCCGATACACCACTCGCAGAGGAAGAAAAAGGAGAGGTTAAAGATAGAGGAAGGGCTGAGGAATGGGAGCATCTCTATGGTAGGTACCGTAAAGACACTACTCCAAGGGATAAACATAGGCTCTGCCAAGAGGGTCATACACGTGGGAATCCCAAGGCTTGTGAGGGACTTCGTACAGAGGGAGGGAAGGGTGGGGAGGGACTGGAGGTTAAGATACGCTGAGAGCATAATAATCCCTATGGGATTCGACCCCAGGCTACTATCAGGGGTTCAGTCCCTCTTAGCTTGGTCCAATTTACCCCCAGAGGCTGCTGTGTTTAACCCAAGCTCCGCCTATGTTCTACTCTACTCAGGGGTAGTTAAGAAAGCCCTAAACCTACAAACCACCAAGGAGGAAGAGAGATTGTTGGAACAATTCCAGCTTAAAGATCCAAAAATGATACTAGAGAAGTTCATAAAGCTCAAGTTCTACGAAGTCGAGAGCAAGAAGGTGCAGGTTATCCTCTTAGAAACGGGCAAACCTAAGAGCGTTGATAATATCTCCTTTAGGGAGATGATAGAGTACTACCAGCCGGGCTCAATAGATATAAGGGAGAGGGCTGTGGTGGAGAGGATAGAGATTGTAAAAAAAGGGTATTATAAGGTAGTGGAGAGACCGCCAGACGAGGTAAGCCTAGAGTGCATAAGGTCAGCAATTGATGAATATGAGGCCACACTTTACGGTTGGGGATTAAAACCAGACTTCGAGCTAGATGTTGAGTTGTCCAAAGTCCTGTCTAAGGTAGATACAAACGTCTTCTTCGAGGGAGAGGGATTTGTAGAGGTAAACGAAGTCCCAAGCAGGGTGAGGTGGTTCGTGGAGTCCAGGAGTAGGATCAAGATGGGTAACAAATATGACTATGCGTACAAAACGATAGAGCTGAACTGTAGCGTGTTCCCTAAGTGGAATGGCTATAAATATTACACTTACGCTTACCTTCATGAGTTCAACGACCCGAACTACCTTTACGAGGGTT
>JBBINF010000248.1:0-2156 GCA_037444045.1 Sulfolobales archaeon
CGGGATACATGCCCACATCTGGCATTATTGTTAGAACACTGATATGGGGTTAATATAAACTTAATTCTGTCACCGAAACTGCTGACCACGGCGTCGGTTTACCTTGTTCTGGAGAGCTCTCCTAAGCAACGGTTGGTCTGGCATTTTAACTTTAAGGTGTTTTTATGTGCCCGTTTGAGCTAAATACGCTGTAATAGCTTACATCTAGTGGTAATGCCCTAGGGTGTTTTCCCGTAATGCTTAAATTAAGACTGGCCATGTCGTTTAGGGGAAATTGCTCTCGTGAAAACCCCAAAGGTCGACAATTTCTAATGAATTCCTTGTAATACTCTTAAAATTTCATTGGCGTCAAAGCTGAAAATAATTGACTATTCCATCAGATCCGACGAGTGAACTCGGTGCGATAAGTCTTAAAAACCTATTTACTCAATAATCCTCACCATGAGGAAGTTCAGTAGGTTTATGGCAATAGCATTCCTTTCAGTAGCTTTAGTCGCTATAGCTGCAGCAGGTGACCTCTCCTTTAAGGCAGTTAATACGCTCTCAGCGACTGGTCAGCTTTACGAAGCCATCCCCTACGCTGGAGGAGTACTACTAGTGACCTCTTCCTCCACTTACTCAGCATCCTACGTCTATTACGTGACACCCTCTTCAGTCTCCCAGCTGCAATCTTTCACCTCCCCAAGTACAAATTACGAAGTCCTGACAAACGTGGTGACAAATGGCTCTTACGCGGTTGTAAACGCTTTCTACGTCCCCTCGTATTTCTCCACTTTAGCTCAACTCATTAACGACACCAAGACCACAGTAACTCTGCTTAGCGGTACCTCAGTGGTTTCCTCCACCAACTTCGGGAGCTACACCTTTGCCTACCCATCGCCCACTGGGTTGGTCTACGTCACCTACGAACCAGAGGGATATAGCGTAGTTGATACCTCTTCAGCCAAATACACCTTCCAAGGTTACGTAGGCTACGTTTACTACTACAACGGCCACCTCATTGTGGTCAACTCCAGCTCCCTACCGTCAATACTCCAAGTCGCCACTGGGCAAGGAAATGAACTCTCCTCTGCTACAATATCAATGGTGGGGTCTTGGTCGATTAACGTAAACGATTACCAGGGGTCGTCCTTGCAGGGGAACTACCTAGTGGTCTCCAACTCCTCTTCCACTTTCGTGATAGACGTCCAGGACGGAAAGGTAGTGGCTTCTGCCAACATCAACGGGCTAATCCTCGAGGGGTCAACCGCTGTCCTAGGCAACTCGGTCTACCAAGTGGTCGGAGAGCCAGCTGGCAGTACCGGCTCCACACTAGTAGTGTTCAACTTAACAAATGGGAAATTCGAGACCTATACCGCAATGTACTATGGGTATAATTTGGTGAGCGTGAGCTATTACGACGGCTATTTCGCAGTCTCCGGCTTTTTGACCTCGACATCGACCCTAGCAGTAATAGTCTTGAACAGTAGCGGAGCAATGGTATACCAGAACACTACCTTAAGTAGTAACGTAGATAAGGCTGACGCATTAATTGTTAATGGTTACCTTTTCGAGATGGTGAGCAATGAAGAGGTGAACGGTGTTATAACTGTCATTGAAGTACAACAGCTAGTCCTGCCCGCCTCTTCGTCGATAACGACTGTTTCGTCAACCTCAACTACAACAACCTCAACGCCTACTACTACTTCGACCTCCTCTACCACAACCAGTTCTACGACGACCATCACTTCCACCACAACCACGACCTCCACGACCACCACAACCACCTCAACCTCTACCACCTCTTCCACCAGCACTACTACAACCTCCACAAGCACGACGTCTACGTCAACAACTTCATCTACAACCTCAACGAGTTCCACCTCGACCGTGACTCCTTCAAGTACCTCCTCAGTTACCACACCTACGTCAACCACCTCAACAACGAGCTCCTCAAATACCCTACTTATAGGAGGAGCGATCGTTGCAGTAATAGTGGTTGTTGCATTAGTGGCATTCTTACTAAGAAGGAGATAAAGGTAATTTTTTCCTTTCAGGTCACGTGAGTAAGAGTTAAAAAATTCTAACAATTCTGATTATTGCGAAATGAGGGAAGTCTCACCACTCTTTCTGTGTCCCTTTAATGTGAACAGATGTGCGGGAGAGTGGGGACGAAA
>JBBINF010000249.1:0-2149 GCA_037444045.1 Sulfolobales archaeon
CGGAGGCTTCGCGTTCCCGTTCTACGGGGCCAAGAAGGGAAAGAAGTTCATAGCAGTGGGGTCATACGAGATATCCAAGTTCAGCAAGGGAGACTACGTCTACGACTTCCCGGACACGGCTGGTCTATTGCCGCAAGTGAAGATGATAACGCTAGGCAAGGACTACGTGCCCCCGCCCATCTACGCTGGGGGTCTGAGGTACCACGGGGCTGCGCCCTCGCTGAGCCTGCTTATAAAGGAGAAGGTAGTCGAGTGGAGGGAGTACAGCGAACCCGAGATATTTGAGGCGGCTAAGTTGTTTATGAGGGCTCAGGGAATTGTCCCGGCCCCAGAGTCAGCCCACGCTATAAAGGCAGTAATAGACGAGGCTTTAGATGCTAAGAGAGCAAACGAAAAGAGGGTCATAGTGTTTAACTTAAGCGGCCATGGATTACTCGACTTGCCAAACTACGAGTCGATGATGAAAAGGTCTTTGAAATGAGGAAGATGCTGGTTTCCTATATGACGTTAGGGTATCCCAATAAGGAAGACTACCTTAAGTTCATAGACGGTGCTGTTTCTCAGGGGAGCGATATCTTAGAAGTGGGCATAAAGCCTAAGTTTGCCAAGTACGACGGCCCAGTAATTAGGAGGAGCTACAAGGCCGTGAACCTAAGCGAGACCGAAACTTGGGAACTGCTCAGGGAGACGAGGAAGAGGACCAATTTACCGATTGTCGTGCTGACCTACCTAGAGGACTGGTTGGGTAAGTTTGACGAGTTCCTCAATAAGCTAAAGGAGGAAGGGGTAGACGGCGTCCTTTTCCCCGACTTAATAATTGACTTCGTAGACGAGTACGAAAAGTACGTAAAGGAAATAAGGGGACATGGACTAAAGGCCGTAATCTTTACCTCGCCCTCTGTCCCAGATGTCATGATCCACGAACTGTCTAGGAACTCGGACCTCTTCCTATACTACGGCGTGAGGCCCACAACCGGCGTCCCCATACCAGTTAGCGTCGATTCGTTAATAACAAGGGTGAGGACTTTGGTAGAGAACAAGTTGGTAGTGGGGTTTGGACTGTCTGACGTGGAGGACATGAGAAAGGCTTTAAGGGCAGGGGCTGACGGCATTGCAATAGGTACAGCGTACATAGAGGAAATAGAGAAAAAAGGCGTGGAATCGGCAATCTCGTTGGTCAAGTACTTCAGGGGTGTCTTGGACGAGTTTTAGGGATCTTCTAGTCAAGGTGACAGAGAGGACTAACCTCACCGAGGAAGAGGCCAGGGAGCTCGCTGACTTAATGTTTGAGGGCAACCTTAACGAGATAGTGACTTCTGCGTTCTTGGCCTCCTTAAAGACTAAGGGGGAGACGGTAGACGAGATAGTGGGGTTCGCTAAGTCGATGAGGGAGCACGCGCTCAAGGTTGGCCCGTTCGACGCCTTAGACACTGCAGGCACCGGAGGGGATGGGGCTGGAACCGTTAACGTAAGCACGATTTCCGCTATAGTAGTAAGCCAAGTTTACCCGGTAGCAAAGCACGGCAATAGGGCTGCCAGTAGTAAGAGCGGCAGTGCTGACGTGTTGGAGGCCTTTGGTTACAATATTTCAGTGCCCCCGGAGTCGGCTGAGAAGCTACTGAGGAAGCACAACTTCGTTTTCCTTTTCGCCCAGCTCTATCACCCTGCAATGAAAAACGTGGCAAACGTCAGGAGAACCCTTGGGATAAGGACCATTTTTAACATACTAGGTCCCCTAACTAACCCGGCAAGGGTAAAGAGGCAAGTGACGGGCGTTTTCTCCCCCTCGTTTATGGAGAGGATAGCCCTAGCTGGGGTCAAGTTAGGCTACGATAAGATGCTGTTAGTTCACGGTGAGCCGGGGCTCGACGAGGTTAGTCCCTGTGGGAAAACCCTCGTGTACGAAGTTGAAGGGGGTAAAGTGGAGAGCTATACAGTCGACTACTCGGAGTTCTTAAAGGAGAAAGTACCACTAGAAAAGCTCACAGTTGACGGCAGTAAAGACTCCGCAGTGAGGTCCTTAAGGGCAATTTACGGTAAAGACAAGGAAGTAAGGGATTTCATAAGGATTAACACGGCGTTTGCCCTTTACGCGTCACGTGTAGTCAAGGATCTAAGAGACGGCTTCGAGTTGTCGTCCCAGCTGTTG
>JBBINF010000250.1:0-2142 GCA_037444045.1 Sulfolobales archaeon
CGGAGAAGGGCTCGGTGGCCGTCCTAGTTACTCAGGACAACGTGCCAATAATAGGCTCAAAGGAGGAAGACTTCTCCTTTACAGCCTACGTCTGCACTGGCAACGGAGAGGTATTACACTTCAGAAAGGAGTTCGACAAGACCACCTACCACAAGGCGATCCTGGAGTTCCTAGACGAGGTTAAGGAATCAACAGGGAAGGAAGTAGTAGAACTAAAGCTGTCTAACGCCGCCGCGTTCCCGGACTGCGTCCCCAAGAAGAGGGAGGAGAGGAGGAGCGAGAGGAAGAGGGAGGAGGTAAGGGTAGAGGACAAGTTGAGGGAGCTGAAGTCACTGCCCAACGCTTATTACTTAATCCCCCTACTGAGCGATAACGGGAAGCTCTTCTCTTTCGTCCCAGAAGTGGGGGGTACCGTGGAAGTGGACTTCACGGTCAAGACCCCAGTTAGGGTAGACGGGACTAAGACGCCGGTGAGCTTAGACGTAAAGTCCCTCTACCCGGTATTGGCCACTTTAAAGCTCGACCCTAGGCTGGGTAACCCCCTTACAACCGAGGGGTCTTTCACCTTCTTCACGGCTGCCTACGTCTACCGCGAGGCTAAGGGTAAGGGGAGGTTCATGAACGTTGAGATGGACAAGGGGATAGGGAAGTTCCTGTCGGTCACACCAAAGGGCGGGGCGAGGACAGAGGAAGTGGAGTTCCTCTCCTTTCCACATAGGGTCGAGGGTCTGTACTTCGGCTTCTTCATAAAGGGAAAAGAGGTCGTCGAGCTTCAGAGTATCGACATGGTGTCTGCCCACAGGGAGGGCAAGTTCACCGTCAACGACTACGTGTTCTCCTCCTTTACCTTAGCAGCCAAGGAGGGGAGCTTGAAGTTCGAGGACTACGACAAGGTAATGAGTGGCTTCGTGAACCTATTGCTCTCAAAGAGCAACGGAAGGGAGGTACTCAAGGACGTAATAGAGCTACACTCCATGGGACCGGTGGGCTTGCCCATGGTGAAGGGGTCGAGCGACAACACCATATCGGTTGTAGACCCCATATCCTTCTGGTACTCTAGGGTATACGAGGGGTCGGAGGAAGTTAAAGAATGCTTTAATTGCCCATTAGCGGAAAAGGTTAAGCAGAGGGAGCTTGTGTTGTCGACGTTGAAGAGGAGGGGCTACTTCGCCTCCTTTCTCCTGTGATGAACGACTATGCTACTGATATGTGAGGAGTTCGCCAGCGTCTGACTTTTTAACCTAGGATTCGACAAGGAGTTGATGATGAGTTTGCCGAGTCTTGAAAGGTGAAATGGGCAGTGAAGCTGATTTAAACCCTTGTTTATATCCCCTTATTCCAAATTATATCTGTGGTGTTTAGCCCAGAGGACGTTAAGAGAGAAGTGAGCAAGGTACTGGAGAGGGCAAGGTCCTCCACAATTCTCCAGGCCGAGGTAAAGTACGTTATAGCTGCATTGGTTTGGGCAAACAGCTCCAAGTCGTCTTTCGAGCGGAACTTGAGGGAGACGTTCTCTGAGGCCTTCAACTCCGACGGACTGGAGTTAATGATAATCTCCAGTGAAGTCGAGTCCCTCCCATCGCCGGACTTAAGGGTAGGCCCATACGTCACTGTAGGGGACGTTATAAACGACGTGGTTCTCAGGGTCCACAAAAAAACGATAAGCGACGAGGCGTTTAGGAGGGTAGTGACATTCTGCAGGATTGCGGTTAACTTAAAGAACCTAACCCGCGTGGACACGATGTTTAAGTACTTCCTGACCTTGGACTGCCAGGAGTTGGATAGGATAGCTGGGCAGAGGGACGCCCACAAGCTGGTAGTCAGAATGCTCCTTGGCATCTACGTCGGGTACAAAGAGAGAAAAGTCGCCCTGTTTGGTTTCTCCCCTGACGTCCTAAAAAACGGGTTGGGCTACTGCTTTGAGGTCTGAGGTTCCAGTAGCTTTGCCCCACAGTTATAGCAGAACTTTGCCCCGGGCTGGTTTATTGCACCGCACGAAGGACACTTTATGGGCTGGAGCGAAGCTCCGCAGTTATAGCAGAACTTTGCACCCTCCTCGTTTTCTGCCCCACACTTCCAGCACTTGACCTTGTTCACTTGGGGCCTCTGCGGTTGGCTGGACTGCTGTGGTTGTTGCTGCGG
>JBBINF010000251.1:0-2142 GCA_037444045.1 Sulfolobales archaeon
ACCAACACCCTGCCTGCCCTGCGATGGTGATTGCTGTGTCTGCGATTGCTGATTGTCCTGCCCACCTTGGTTTCCTGATTGACCCTGCTGACTACCCTGCGTATTACCACTACCTTGCTGACTTTGTTGCCCACCACCTTGACTCTGACCTTGGCTTTGCCTTGGGCATGAACCACCTTGGTTTTGCCCTTGATTACCCTGGCTTTGATTACCCTGCTGACCATTCTGACTCTGTCTTCCACCATGCCTTTGCTGTGGTGATTGACCCTGACCCTGCTGTCCCTGTGGTGATTGCTGGTTTTGCTGTCCCTGCCCTTGTTGGTTTTGACTGCCCTGCTGATTATTGCCCTGCTGGGTTTGTGGCAATTGCTGTGGTTGGTTCGATGGTTGACCCTGCCCAACACCCTGCTGTTTCTGCCCAAGCCTCATGTGGTTGGGCATTTGCATTTGTTGATTAAGCATATTCATTGTGAAATTGCTATTCCTGAGTAACTCGAAGATTTCTTCTACGCGCATTTTCTTCAGTTCCTCAATATTGGTGCCCGTTCTTTTTGAGATAGTGTCTAAAAGCGATAAGTCGTTAAACACCTCCCTGTTCAACACTGCATCTGACGCAAAGTGCCAAATAATGGCATCCTGCTCATTACTTACCTTAGCCATTCCCCTAGGAACATGCTTAAGCATTATGTGGGCTAAAACGTGGATAAGCTCCTTAATGAACCGCTCTGCGTTGAAATTGCCTTCGGCAAAAACCTCTGGGTTAATGAAAATCCGCAATCCGTCTGTCGAAATCCATTTCTCCCTAGGGTCGGCATAAACCCACGTCCTTGCCAGCCACAGACCCCAAAATGGTTCCTCAATAATTAAGCCGTGTATTATATTCTTTATCACGTTCTTTGCCTTTGCGATCAATTCATTATTCACACTACTCATGCCAGGTCCCCGAAAGGTAGGCGATTACGCGTATGAAAGCTTTAAGCTCTGTATCGCTCTAACAATATCACCCATTAATTCGTTCTTCGCCAGCTTATTGAGCAAAAATGGATACCTAGTAGCCCATTCAATTCTTTTCTCCCTAGGTATTGACAAAAATGCTATCAGCACGAATTCTCTGTTTGCCTCTAGCAAATCCTTAAGTACTTCTTCTACCTTATCGCTCCTTAACTCAGGTAACTTCTCAAAGAGGAATGAGGCTACTACGATCTTTGTCGTGATATCCCACACGTTGACTACGGATGGATTATCTATCAATTCCTAAACGCTCTCTCAATGTTTATATCCTTGACCAAAATAGGCAATAGATGGTTCGCCACGTAAGGTCCTACCGTGCCAACCACGATAGACCTAACAAACTGCGTTGAATAACTAACTCCCTTCTGCTTGAGATTGTACAGTGTCAGTGCCAAATTGGTCCAATTCCTTGGCGTAGCGTAATTGACGAGCCTTTCCCCTGTGCCCACTAGCTCATTATCGCTTTCGCTCTTATCACTGCCACTGCCATCAAAATACATAAACTGCTTATAGTGTAGCAAAAACGTCCCAATTAACCTTTCCCAATTGTTTCCATGTTGCATGTACATATAGTCAACCCATTCCTCAGGAGTTGGTGGTGAAACGTAAATCACTGTGCTTCTGGTTATGAGAGGGTCAGGTAGCATGTTTGCTATTGAGCTATGCCTAGGTGGGTTTCCTGCCATGACTATTTTCACTCCATCACTTAGCTTTATTGACCATGATATTTCTTTCTCATAGACGAATGACAATAGAGACGATAATTGGTCAGGTCTGTGCACATTTGTTACTTCGTCGAGGAATAGAACGCCTCTAATTTCGGGCAGTGTTAGGGCATAAAGTACCTTTGGTGGGATGAACTCAACAAACCTATCAAACATCCTTGGTACGCTCAAATCTTCTGGCATGACATGCGATACTACTATCCTGTAGAACGTGTAGTACCTATTGGGTTCCTCAATTATCCTGTCCAAATCCTTTGTGCTTACCCTCCTTAAATCCACGAACTCCCTCCCAATTTCTTTGGCTTCCTGGCGGGCTAGTTGTATTATGCGTTCTGTCTTACCTATTCCTGGAGGACCTAAAAGGAGCATACGGTCGATTAACTGTGTTATCTCGTTGAGACGGATT
>JBBINF010000252.1:0-2115 GCA_037444045.1 Sulfolobales archaeon
CTTGGATATCCTCAGCCTTATCTTTGCCATACTTTTCAACTAACTTTAAAGCCTCTCCAGCATGTCCTACATCAGCCTCATAGCCCTCCCTCAGGAAGTCCTTTACTTCTTTAGGATATTTATCTGAGTTCAATATTTCAGGGTTGAAGTAGTACATCCTAGCTCCATACTTCGTCAAGGTCCTGTCAGCTACAAGCTCTAAACTATGCATTGCAGCCATTGTCTCTATCCAGTCCCTGGTCTCTGCAATCCTTTTCCATTTCATTGTTGAAGAAAGTGTTGAGGGTAGAGGAGGTGTGGATAATATCTTCTCTCTACTTAGCCCTAAACTTTCCCCCATCCTGATGAGCAGTTCATAATGTGAAGGCATCCCCTTATATCCTATGTATTCCACAGCTATGTTCTCCAACTCATAGTTGATAACATCATCCTTATCTGTCCTAAAAACTATAGAAGAGAGGACCTGAACCCAGTTCTTGAGGAAATGTTGATGCTCCAAGACATACCCCAATAGAACACCCCTAGTTGGATTCTGCATCGCTATAATAAAGGGATGGGGCTTATCACCATAAAACCTCTCAATAAATCTCTTCCTTATCCAAGACGCTAAACCCTCTGGCATCGAGAATAACTCTTCGAGCCTAATGCTAACGGTCTCTAGATCTAAGGATTTATAACCCAGGTTCCTGTTCAACCACATCACGTGTCTTGCCTCACTCCTTATGTTAGCAAAATCATAGAGGTGAACAGCTATATCTCTCCAACTTCCAGCCCTATATCTACAAGCAGGGCATATTGGCATATATAATCTTTTAATTATCGAATTTATTAAACTTTATGATAAAAACTGACTTCTTTTCCACCATAAAGAGAGAGTTTCCCCCATCGATTTAGGACTACATCTCTCATCTGAGGGTCAGAGACTTCCCCATAGAGGCTCACAACCAGAATAACGTCGCAATAGTCCTCATAACGAAGACTAACAAAAATACTTGTACCCTGCGTCCTCCATCTCTTTTCTGCGCTTTGGACATGAAGTAGAACGGGGATCAACGCGGACGACTTTTGGCCCGTGTTTCTTAGCCTGCCACTCTAAGTACTGGAGCCGACGGTGCTACATGAGATAAAGCCTATCCCTGAACTGTGGCGCTCAACTATTGGAGGACGAAACACAGTCCCTTTTTGTAGCTTGAGATTAGAGAGCAGAGGCAGTGGGAAAACCTTCATTGCGTTTTAACTCTGATCTCGTCCCCACCCTTCTTTGCCCCTCTGCCCATAATGAAGGGGTGGAGGAAAGGGGTTTAAAGACGTTTATATACTTTCCACACCCACGCCTTGAAGGGCGAGGCTTATCCTCATTTTGTAAGGCTACTGCTAATTCAAACTAACCTCTAATAACGTCAATAAATGGTGAAGCTATCCTTATTCCCGAGAGTGCAACGCCGTCTTTTTTACTTAACTAAGTAAAGACTCGCGTGAAGAATACTTCATCGATATTACTTGCTCACGTAAATCTTAAATACTTCGCCAATTATGTTCTGGTGTGTCAAAAAGGACTATCTTCGTAAGGGAAAGCTCCGGTTTAATTAAGCAAGTGAACTTACTGGACGCAGTGATGCTGAACATCGGGAACATGTCCGCTGGGGTCGCGCTGTTCGAGTCCATCTCTCCATACGTCAACTCACAGAACAACCCCACTATAGGCGGTCCAGGGGGAGTGCTGTGGATAGCGTCGTTAATTGGGCTGATCCTTGCAATCCCACAGCTGATTGTATACACCACAATGAACAGGAGGATAGCCAGGACTGGAGGGGACTACGTGTGGGTCTCCAGATCCCTTGGAGGCGGTATAGGGGCTACAATGGCGCTCGCCCTCATGGTGGAGAGCCTCGCCTACTTCGCCTTAGTCGCCTTCTTCTCGGTGTCCTCAGTTAACGCGGTGCTCTGCACTATAGGAGGGGTCGACCACTCTAACGCCCTCCTAAGCCTGGCCAGCAACGTGTTCGTTAACCCCTACGGCAACCCAACGCTTTCCCAGAGGGCCATATTCTACTTAATAGGCGCCCTGTTCTTCGGGTTAATCATAGCCCTCAACATATTTAGGGCAAAGTGGGG
>JBBINF010000253.1:0-2112 GCA_037444045.1 Sulfolobales archaeon
TTTTAATAATAGCGGAGGAGAGCATCAGTAACTATCGGCTTTATACTTCTTATACCCTCTATGAGATCCTCCATCGTTAGCCTAGGTTTCTGTGAGGATATTATAGCCCTTCTTATGGAGAGCAATGTAGCCTTGCTTACCGCCCCCTTTATCTCAGCGGGAGTGTAGTTTACGGTCATCCTTACTAACTGTTCGATGTTTATATTATCCTCATGTGGAGTCTTCTCTAAAAGCCTTGAAAAGAGGGTATATCTCCCCTTTTCGTCTGGAGGTGGAACATAGATTAACTTCTCAAACCTACCTGGCCTCAATAAGGCTGGATCGACTATGTCAGGCCTATTCGTCGCTGCCAAAACTATAACCTTTTCCTTCCTTTTGCTTATCCCATCCATTTCTGTCAGCAGTTGGCTAACTACCCTGTCAGTTACCCTGTTTGGGTCAGCACCCCTTGCCACGGTTAAGGAATCAATTTCATCAAAGAAGACAATTGTAGGGGCTGCCTGTCTTGCCCTCTTGAACACCTCCCTTATCTTCCTCTCAGTCTCCCCTACCCACATGCTCATAAGCTCAGGACCGTTAACTACTATGAAGTTTGCCTTGCTTTCGTGGGCCACAGCCCTAGCTAACATCGTCTTTCCTGTACCTGGAGGTCCATAAAGTAAGATCCCTGTGGGGGGCTCAAAGTGCATCTCCTCGTAAAGGTCTGGTCTAGTTAAAGGCCACTCGATGACCTCCTTTAGCTCTAGTTTAACTTCGTCTAGACCTACTATATCATCCCAAGTGGTGTTTGGTACCTCTATTCTGAACTCCCTTAACGCAGAGGGCTCTATGGACTTCAACGCCTCTAAGAAGTCCTCTTGAGTTACCTTGAGCTTATCTAGATCTCCATTAGCCCTACTGAAAGCCCTCATTGTAGCCTCTCTAACTAAAGCCTCTAAGTCCGCACCCGTAAACCCAATGGTGATATCAGCCAAGTATTCTAGGTTTACAGAGGGGTCTAGAGGAATCCTCCTAGTATGAATCTTAAGTATCTCTAACCTCCCATCCCTATCTGGAACAGGTATCTCGACCTCTCTATCAAACCTCCCAGGTCTTCTAAGTGCGGGGTCTACAGCGTTTATTCTATTTGTTGCACCTATGACTAGCACTCCACTACCCGAAGATAACCCATCCATTAGGGTTAACAACTGGGCTACAATCCTCCTATCAGCCTCTGAAGTGGTCAAATCCCTGTTAGGGGTAATCGCGTCTATCTCATCTATAAATATTATTGATGGGGCGTTCTTTTCTGCCTGGTCAAAGATCTCCCTTAACCTCTTCTCGCTTTCACCGTAATACTTAGAGCCTATCTCAGGCCCACTTATGTAGAAGAAGTTAGCCATAGCTGCGTTTGCAAGGGCTTTGGCTATCAGAGTCTTCCCCGTTCCTGGAGGACCATAAAGAAGTATTCCCTTAGGAGGCCTTAATCCTAGAGCTTTTAACACCTCAGGTTTAAGTAGGGCTGCATCCACTATATCCTTCAATACCTGTATCTGCTTATTCAGACCACCAACTTGGTCAAAGGTCACATAAGGGACGTTAAGTCTAGCTATCCTTATTGACTCCGGTGCTATAACTATGTTGGTTTCAGATGTTATCCTCCCCACCTCCGCTTGTGGTGACATAGAAACCACCAAGAACTCACCATCTTTAGTCTGTAGCGTTAATCCCCTTGTGACCAACTTACCCCTCAACTGTAGGTTAAGCCTTCTCACGTCGTACGTCCTCTGGGATGATGGAGGGGATAAGGTAACCTCTTTTAAGTCAATTGGCTCCACTTTTCTAACCGCTACTCTCTCTCCCTCTTTAACCCTCAATACCTTTAACGTATCCTCGTTTATGACTATACCGCCCTTTTTATCCTTATTCTCTTCAACGTAAAACGGGATCTGTCTATCGCCTATAATGATGATTGCATCCCCTGGAAGGAGTTTAAAAGATTCCATCAGTTCCGTATCTACTAACGCTACATCTGGTCTTACCCTACCCGTGTAAACTCTTGCGAAGAATATAGATAAGCTCATTGATCTACTAAAATACTAAGAGGTATTAAGAAAAAATAAGTTTTGTTTT
>JBBINF010000254.1:0-1423 GCA_037444045.1 Sulfolobales archaeon
TGGTGACTTCCCTTATCGCAGTCGTACTCCTTAAGTACTGGAGGTAGTAGACCCCAGCGTACCATGCTATGGGCGTCCCCACGATCCAAGTGGTCACCCACAGGTAGATAAGCTGGGCCGGAGGGAAGTTGAAGAAGGGAATTGGCTGCCCTAAGAGGAGGGATATGGGCCCCGGCATTATTAGAGTCCAGGCAACTACGTGTAATATCCCCAGCCTGGCCCAGCTCTTCAACGTCGAAAAGCCCATGCTTGCCAATAACCCTGTGACCACAGACAAGGGCACTAGGACTTCAGGGATCCTGTAGAGGAAATTGAAGGTGCCCAGCATCGCGATGACTAGGGCAAAGGAAATGAAGATCCCCGGCTTCCATCTCCTCTTAATAATCGACGAAATCCCGACCCCCGCTATGACCCCTAGGACTAACCTTATGAAAGACAGGTAGACTTGCGCTGGTAAGACCAACGACACCAGGATGGACGCTGCGACAACCAAATAAGTCCCATACCCTCCGCTCATACCTCGTAGTACTTCCTTACCCTTGACCTCTGAGTACAAGACGTAAGTGGAGAGGTACAGCAGGGCCATGGACAAAACCACTAGGATTTCGAACACCCTTTCCATAAACACAGTTGAGACCACTAGTGGTAGGTTTGCCGCAGCAGACCCTATCAACGCCGTGAAGAACTCACACGAGCAGGACAGGGAAGTCGCTACTAACCCTAAGCTGGCAACAAGGGACTGGGCTGCCCTAAACCTCATGAGGACGTAGTATATGACGTAGAGGGTTATATTTAGGGCGACTAGGAGGGACAGTACTACCGATATCCCTATGGATAGCGGCGTCATAGCCCAAGTAAAATGCGGCGTAGTAATCGAGAGGTAAGGTCCCCACAACGGAAAGGGCATCTCTTGCGGGGGGACAGGGGTTGAAGTTGAGACGACCGCGTAAACCCCTGGGGGAAAACTTATGTTTGTGAATATGAAAAGCCTAGCGACGATCTGAAATAGGAAGAAATACCCCACAAATATTAGGGAAAATAAAAGTTTATATCTTTTGAATTTAAAAAAATCAACAAGGTCCATTACATTCCACCTATGCGGCTTCGTCCCTCAACAGCTTCTCTATTTCCACTTGGGGGTCCTTATCGGCAAGGACTATGAGGAGGATGTACCATATAGGGTAGATCAGAGCCATTAATAGGAAGCCTATTTCCCATAACATGGCCTCTGATTCTAAGAGGGCGATGACACCTCACCGATATTTTACTTAGTAAGTATAGTATAAAAACTTTACTTAAATAATGATGGATTAGAACTTTACTTAAATAACAATGTATTAAAAAATCTCTTAAAATTAGAACAAATCTAGGTCTCTCAGGATCTTTACCATGTAGTACGTTGAGGGGAATGCTGCCATGGCGA
>JBBINF010000254.1:1433-2098 GCA_037444045.1 Sulfolobales archaeon
AATAGTCCATAAGACGCCTCGACTAGTTGACTTGTGGAGAAGACTGGGTAGAAGTTTACAGAGTAGTAACCGGCCATTTCCAAGAATATCTCTGCAACGGCGGCCATCATGCTGAACATGGAGAACAGGGTGGCGCTTTTCCACGCGTTGCTCATAGCCTCCCAACCTAGCCCTCCGAATATTCCAGCTACTATTAGGCTAATTATTGCCAATGCCCTACCTTCCATACTTACGACGCTGTAGTCAAAAGGCCCTGGTAAGTACCAGTAAGTTATCAACAGCCCGGCGATGACCCACACAAACAGTATCCCCTTCGTCGCGTGGTTGAGCGAAAGGAACGACGTGACCACCTTGCCTCCTCTCTTGTAGAGGTATTCGTAGAAGTGTATTCCTATTAGTCCAGCCCCCCACACCAGCAGCATGTCAAAAGTGAACTTAGCTATCTCAAGCTGGCCGTATAGTAGTTGTGACAGAGGGTTTACGCTAGCTAAGATCAGTGCGATCCCTAGTATTAGGTACTTGTCCAAGGCCCTCATACACTATCCCTTTAGTTCCATAGTCCCAATAGTGTGCCTCCCGCTACCAGCACAGCCCCAGATAGAACCACCATAGCTACTAGCGCATCGTCACTGTATAGACTGTACGGCAGTGTCTGGACTAAGAAA
>JBBINF010000255.1:0-2092 GCA_037444045.1 Sulfolobales archaeon
AAACCCCTGGAGCGCCTTTTCCAAGCACTTTACCTTCCCCCTCAACAGCTCCACGCAGCTGCCCTCAACCCTTTCGCCGTTTAACGTGGCCTCTCCTCCTACCTCCACGCACCTAGTGCCGTTAAAGGATATGGAGAGGAAGCCCTCGCCCTTTTGCACCTCCAAGAGCCCTCCCTCAGTCAAGAAGACCTTCAGCACGACTTTGCCTTCCTTGTTCAACCCGGTTAAAAGTACCTCCACAAACTATATTACGTCCAAGGGATTATAAAGGGGTGTTTATTCTCACACCTGCCTAAAGGCCCCTCCCTTGACGTACTTTAGTACCTCGATCCCGTAGGCCTTGGCGAGCTCAACTGGGTTCTGCCCCTTTGCCCTTACCCTGTAGATGAGTATGGGCACGACCTCCTTGTCCTTAAGGGCCACCTTGGCTAGCCCCACCTTCGCGTAGAACTTCTTCACGTCCCTCTCCCTCAGGGTGACCTTTACCTCGCCCAGGTACACCCTGTTGCCATACTCGACGTAGACGTCGAACTCCATTAGCTTCCCCTCTAGTTGGATCTCCTTCCCAGTCACCTCTCCCACGTCTACCCCCTGTTCCTTGAACCACCGGGGCAAGCTCTCCCTTATTGTGTCCTCCATTATCAATCCAAAGGTGTTCTCAAGTCCCCCTACCCTCTGGTTGAGCGACTTCACTGCGATTACCAGCCCCTCCACTGCCTTCCGTAACTCTACTATGGCCTTTGTGTTCTCCTCCGTCTGCTTCCTGAGTTCAACGATTGCCCTCGTGTTCTCCTCAGATACCTTAGCCAAGTTCTTGGCGAACTCCTTGAGCTCAGAGAGCTCCTTTAGGGCTTGGTCGAGCTTTGCGTCGTGCTCCGCCTCCCTGTGCCTTAGGTCTTGGGAGACCAAGCTGAGCTCGCTGACTGCTTCCCTAAGGGCCTTGACGAAGTAGCCCTCCAGCTCCTCCCTGACTATCTCCCTAACCCTGTTCTCGTCTATCATGTCCCACTGCCCTAATTTTTTATATTGGGAGATGGGTTAAAGAAACTTTTCCGACACTTCGGCAAATTTCGCGAATTGTTTTCTATACTTTTTCCATTTTCCCCAATAAACCTAGTTTCCCCCAAATCTTTAAATATTATCAGGGTAAGTCTTCATAACAGTATATATTTAATATGATAGAAAAGAATAAATCTCTACCCCGTTAACGGTAACTCATGAAGTCTGTTACAAAAGGGCTCGTAAACCTCGTTAACGCGTTGTTCCAGCTGGACAAGGACTGGGTCTCTAGGATAACAATGGCGATGATAGTGCTGAGCTTGGTATGGGGGATCCTGGGGATAATAGACGCCTTGATGGCGAGGATACAAGAGGCAGTGTGGGCAACTTCAGCCTCCTTGGTCATGACTTCCCAGGAGTACTACGCTGGGATAGGCCTCCACGCAATGAGGGACCTCTTCGGGTTTGCAGTGCAGCTGGAGTTCGCGGTCTTTATATTCCTGTCGTACAGGCTCCTGAACTTCCAGCCAAGGGCTAAGTGGCTCCTTAACCTGGGTTTCGTCCTGTTCAACGTCTCATTCATGCTCATAGAGGGCCCAATAGTCGCCTACCCAGTGTTCAACGACAACTACTTTGGGGCTAGTAGCTGGTACTACCTCAGCCCGTTTGGGCTACCGGGCTACTCGCAGTTCGTAATGAGCCCCTTGTGGTTCTTCGGCTGGGAGTTAATGGACATTGGCGTCTACATATTTGTGATATGGCTAGTGTACCACTACTACCTAGTCAGCAGGACTACCAAGGAGAAACTGCCAATATTTGCGGTGTTTGCGCTAATGACCGCGCTCATGACCGGGATAGGTTGGAGCGGCGAGCTCGCTGCGAACACTTGGGACATCCTGGCCTACTTTGGGGTCACTGGGCTAAACGTGATCGCCAACCAGATTTCGTTTGGTATACTGTGGCACTCCATAGTGTACATAGTGTGGATGCCAGCAATAGCCTCAATGTACTACTTGATACCTACTTTAGCGAACAAGCCCCTCTACAGCGACAAGATGGCTAGGATAGCCGCCCTCCTCTACCTGATATTCTC
>JBBINF010000256.1:0-2090 GCA_037444045.1 Sulfolobales archaeon
GAATAAGGCTAAGGAGATTGCCAATACGTTCATTTCCGTGGTTAAGGAGATGGGGGTCAGCGAAGCCGTGGTGCCTAGAATCAGCGATTGCGAGCTGTCGTTCAGTAGCGCCAATGTTGACAACCTCAGTGTTAGTTTGTTTTCGGATAATGCTTACCACAATGTTTGGTTCATTGTGTTTAAAGTCGACGTTGCGAAATTCATAATTGCCTGGTAC
This sequence comes from Sulfolobales archaeon, assembly GCA_037444045.1. Classification (GTDB taxonomy): domain Archaea; phylum Thermoproteota; class Thermoprotei_A; order Sulfolobales; family Sulfolobaceae; genus Aramenus. The sequence goes on from JBBINF010000256.1 coordinate 218, forward strand.
GGGTTCGAGAACAAGGAACTTGAGTACAGGGACAAGGTACAGTCAGTGCTACTCACTGCGCTGTTTATTGCAAAGAACCCGTGGGTTGTTGACGCAGTGAAGAAGACGCTAGATAGGGTCTTCAAGAATGCCCTAGACACGTATAGCATGGTCGCCGACTTCTACAACACGCTAAGGTTATTAGGCGCGGAGGAAAAGTAAAACATCTCGGGGACCCTCCATGCAGGGTGGTTTTGACCCCATTGTTCAGGCGTATGTCAGCGCCGCGGACCGCATTGCCTCCATGGCAGACCCACTCAATGCTCTGCACCAGTGCGAGGCATTGCTTGGCAGGGTCATTAAGCTACCGATCACCCTGCCAAGGATCACCGTGCTGAGCAGGAGGATCGCAGACCCATGGAGCCAGGCGCTGACTGGCGTGTTCATAGACACTGCGCACGACGCTGGCGCAAGCGATGTCCTTGTGCCGAAGATGCAGGCGCCGTGCAAGGTGGCTATCGAGAGGCACAGCGTGGAGGATCTAGAGCTTGACGTTGGTGAGGAGGAGCTGTGGGTTAACTACCACGCCGTTGGCAACGTGGTGGAGCTCATAATTGAATCGCCAAGCAAGATACACATGCCAATCGCTTACTACCTTTGGGATGACGCTTCAATCGAAACCGAGGTTACGGCAAAGAGCTCGTTGCGCAACTTCATGCTTCTGTCACTGCTTGTGGCTAAGAACCCGTGGATCACCGACGCCCTGCCAAGGACGGTGAGGGATGTGTTTGGTGATGAGGCGTTCGGCGAAGACGCAGTCCAGGAGGCAGTGCGGGTTGCGGACGCGCTTAGGAGGATGCTCGAGGCGCTCGGCGCAGTTGGGGCAAGCATCACTTCCTGATGCGTTTTCTCGGGGACCGCCCATGACCGAGCTGGAAATAGACTGCGAGAGGCTGTGGGAGTGGGTTGTTTTGCCGATTGAGCTACCGCTGGTAAGGAGCGACTCCGTGCGTGGGATCATTAGGAGGTGGCACGACATAGTCGTAGCGTTCAGGAAGTACGCCAGGGAGATGGGGCATGAGAAGGTCCTCCTGCCAATAATCGATAAGGAAAACTGCAGGGTGTCGTACGACGAGGCAGTCATTGACCACGTTGTGCCTTGGGTCGATGAGTACGAGCTTAGGAGTGGCAGTGGCTACGTAATTGGCAGGTTCCTCATAATCCGCATCAAGGACATCGCATTCCCCATCGCACGTGACGAACACAACCAGCACACCTACGCAGACTACCTAATCGACGTTGCGAAGGCAGTCATGCTGGTCAAGGCGAACCCGTGGATCACAGAGGCTCTCGGTAAGGCAGTTGGGGATGTGCTGAGTGACATTGGTGACACACATGAAATCGCGATGAGGACATACAACGCACTGAGGTTGATAGGTGCGGAGGTGGAGGATTAGTGGGTGGCATCGGGGACCTTGTATGGCAATTGAGGTTGTTTCGAGGGGTAGGTCAATGAGGATTTTCGTTGATGATAAGGAGGTGCGTGTGCCGAAGTACCTCAAGGACAACGTGCCGTACATCGCCCTCAAGGTCCTAGCGAACGAGAGAGGTGGCAGGATGGTCTTCAACAGCATTTATGAACTAATCAACACGTTGCAGAAGCATGCATCTATGGAGGACGTTATCTACTTCGTCAATGAGCTACTGCCTGACGCGGTGCCGAAGGACCTGAGGACTGCCCACGTGCTGAACAGCGCGGAGTCGGATGTTGCGTATATCGAGAACTACGACGACATATTGTTCACAATGATACCGAGGGAAATATACAACAAAATTGACGAGGTGGCAGACCTGCTCTTCGACGATGAGTACAAGGTGGGTGTGCACGAATTCG
>JBBINF010000257.1:0-2090 GCA_037444045.1 Sulfolobales archaeon
TGGTTAAGCACAACCATGGCCTTCGTGATGGCGTGGCCTTTGTCAAACGTCCTCGAGTACGCAGTGCAGAAGTGGGCTGAGGCCAAGACGGGCGGAAAGGTAGTGAAGTACTACAAGTGGGTCAGCTACGGGGAAGAAACACTGATGAAGGAGTACGGCTACAAGGTGAAGAAAGGGGCGGAGTGAGCACAAGGGGGTCTTACGCTAGTCTTTCTCCATCCCCCTCTTACGGTATGGGGGACTACCCTTGATAGCGACAGAGAGTTCATGAAGTGTCCTTCCCCTTTAGGAGCTTCTCCACCTCCTCAAAGAGCCTCACCTTCTCGGGGAACTCCCTCTTCCCTTCCCTAACTATTGCGTAGACCATTAATAGGATTAAGGTAGTGATAAGGCCTATCAAGAGGGCTTCCCTGGGCATACCCACGAAGACTATTAGGAGGCCCACTAGTGATATGAACGGGAGGTAGGGGTATCCTGGGGTCTTAAAGCTCCCCACCACCCCCTGCCTCCTCAGCTTGAAGATTGCCAAGGACGTCATCAAGTAAGTGAACAGGAGGCCGAAGTTGCTTATGGACGCTATTACGTAGACGTTCCCCGCGAATAGGGTCACTATTGAGACCGCCAACGTCACCAACACCCCTGTCACCGGGACGTCCCTCTTCTTGTCGTACTTGGCGAAGAACTTGGGTAGGAGGCCGTCAGCGCTTATCTGGTAGATAACGTTGGCGGAGGTAAGTATAGTTGCCAAGGTGGCGGAGGTGGTCGCCATCAACGCGCCGAGGTCTATCACCAAGTAGACGTAGTCCGGGGCGTGGGCGTAGCTCAAGGCAAAGGACAGTGGGTCGGCTGCCTCAGTAAAGGAAGAGGCAGGGGCCAAGGACATCAGCGATACGGTGACGAGGACGTATAGCACAAAGCTGATCAACACGGAGTACACAATTGCCCTCGCTGCACCCTTTCCACCCCCCTTGACGTCTGGGGCTATGGTCGAGACGCTCTGGAACCCAGAGTACGCGAAGATTATCCCCTGCATTGACTCGAGGAACCCGTAGCCCACGTCCTTTGGTACGGTGAAGTGGGACAAGTTCACCTTACTTACTACTAACGCAAAGACCACGAAGTAGACTAGGACTGCAACCTTAATTGTCACGAGGTAGAAGTCTGCCTCCGCCGCCTTCTGCACCCCCAATAGGTTTACAACGTGGAGGACTACGATCAGCGCTATGGCGTAAAGCAGTGGGGAGCCGAAGCCCAAGAGGGAGCTCAAGTAGGACCCAAACCCCAAGGCTATTGCCGGGACGCTGGTCGCGTAGCTGAAGTACATCAAGACCCCTGTGACGAAGCCCAAGTTGCTCCCAAAGGCCTCGTAGGCAAAGGAGTAGGAGGAACCCCTTAGCTCTGGGTAAATGCTTGTGAGCTCGCCGAGCTCAAAGGCTATTATCAACGAGATAAAGCCGACGAAGGCGAAGGCAAGCAAGGAAAAGGACCCAGCCAAGGCTATTACTGTACCGCTAAGGACGAATATACCCGAGCCTATTATAGCGCCTAAGCTCACTGCAGTGGCGTACGCTACGCTTATCTTCTTCTCTTGGGCCATTCATGTTAAACGTGGAATACTCTTTTTAACGTTTTCTTATTAGCCTCCGCCACAACCGTTAACTGTGAACGGGGATTTAAGGCTACAGGAGTTCCCAAAGGCCAAGTTCCTAGTGCTATACGACTTGGAGAAGAGGGAAGTCATAGGGAAGGTAGAGGTGATAAGCCACGAGAGGCCAAAGGTGGCTAAGCAGTGCGTGTCGATGAGGCCAGATGCAGTTGTTGCACCCCACGGTTCAACCTGCTACCCCTCCTACGTGATCTTCAGGAGGGCAGGGCTAAGGGTCTTCGTGGAGGAAGTGGGCAAACCGCTGGAGGAGGTTAGTCTAGAGAGGGAAATAGGCTGGGGTGAGGTGAGTTACTCCAGCTTTAGGGCCATAGGCCAGAGACTAAGGCTAATAAAGTGAAAGTGGGTTTAACAACGTTAAATTAAAGAGGGTGGCGTATTTCTAACCCGCATTTTACTACTACTCTCTCGATAGTATACTTTAGGT
>JBBINF010000258.1:0-462 GCA_037444045.1 Sulfolobales archaeon
AATGGAAAAGGTGTAGACGCTGTGCTCAAGGACAGACCAGTACCCGTGGACAATGGCGTCCCTTATCCACACCTCGACCTCGTCGTCGGTCATGGTCTCTTCGTGGTGCCTCCAGCCTTTCCTGCTCCTGCTCATCTTGGAGGCTATTGCTACTACCCTTTCACCGTCCTTTGTGTACGAAACAAGGTAAACATACATAGCTTCTTACTTAAACTACTTTATACAAAATAGAGGATATATGAGTTCTCAAGCACGATATTATCCTAAAAATACTATACTATATACTCTACTAGTCTAGAACACCACTTAGCTTCTCTACGAGCCTAGTAAACAGAGCAGCGTTCTTCTCTGCGTCCTTCTCTGCTTGTTCCATGTATTTTTTGGCTTCCTCGTTGTTTACGGCGGACATCCTTTGCTTATATACCGTAATCAGCTTTAGCTCGTCCTCAAGCGAGTCGAGGA
>JBBINF010000258.1:493-2084 GCA_037444045.1 Sulfolobales archaeon
TAGACGTCTTCACTGCCTTGTCTCTGAAGCACGTATAGTGGACTACAGTCTTTTTAGACGTAAAAGTGAAGAGCTCGTCCCAGTATATCGTGTTCTTACATATATCGCAGGTCCACTTTGTAGGTGCACGGCTCATGGTGTAGAGTAGGAATTATATACTAAAAATATTTTACGGTAGATATGCTCACAGACAAAGTTCTCTCCGACGCAAAGTTCTACAACAAGCCAATAGCGTTGCTGTTCTACACCGAGGACTGCGAGGTATGCAAGCAGTTATTTGAGGAGGTTAAGAAGCTCAACGTGATCAAGAGGTTCTACGCCTTTGAAGTCGACGCTATAGAGAGGAGCGATTACTTCATAAGGCTCACTAGGGGACTAGTACCCTCAATAGCCGTGGTCTCCCCTGAGGCCAAAATGCTGGGGATCATAGAGTCCAACGACGCGGAGTTTGTGGACAGCAGCTTAAGAAAAGTTTACGAGAGGTTCGCCCAAGGGTACGTTGGGGAGGAGATACCCACTTTTGCTCCGGAGCCCGAAGAGCCTTCCTTTGACGTGATCTACGACGTGTTGAACAGGGCAATGGCAGGAGAGGTAATTGACTTCAGGGGTGCCGAGCTTGTGAAGCTCGTGTCCACAGTTCACAAGGAGTACCAGAAGGCACTTGTCACTCTAAACCCGGAAAACGACTTAGCCAGGTTCGTCCTTTACGGCGAAAAGCCCAAAGTAGAGACCAAGTACGTCTTCACTACGGCATTTTTCGCCTCCTACAACCTCCTTGAGCCCCCTGAGCTTTACAAGTTCCTTGACGAGAGTGGGCTGGTGTATAGGAGCACTAAGAGGGAGGGGTATGGCTACCTAGTGGACGAGAGCGTTGTCGGGAACACGCTTATAACGCTCTACAACAGGACGGGAGAAGAGAAGTACTTAAAGGACGCGGAGAAGGTTTTCTCCTTCATAAAGCAGAACTTAAAGGCCGAGAAGGGCTTCAGGGACGTGATGGCCAGGGACAGGATAACGTCCCACGCGTTTTTGGAGCCCTTGGCCAACGCCGAGGCCTCCCTTTTCTTTGCGAGGCTGTGGGCGGTGACGGAAAACGAGGAGGCTAAGGAGTTCGCGAAGACAGCCATGGGTTGCGCCTTTTCCGGCTCAAAGGACATCAGGGTAATCTCAAGGATAGCCCTAAGCCTAGTAGTCCTCAACGAGAGGGTAAAGACTAACGAGAAGTCCAACGACCTTGACTATAGGCTCTACTTAGGTAAAACAAACTGCAGGTTCGAGTACGACGGTACTTGTTTTAACTCCTTGGACGAGGTGAAGCCTAAAGTCTTCTGAAGCCCCTCCTGACGTACTTGTTCAGTTGCCTAGCCCCTCCCCCTTCGCACACTATCCTAAATACCCTGTAATTGTCCGTAGGGACTACCTTACCCACTACCTCAAACCCGTACTTCTTTAACGTCTGGGGAGCCTCGAAAGAGGACACCCCAGTGAGGACTAGGTGGTCCGCCCTCAGCCCCTTCAGCACCTTCTCAGTTAAGTTTAGGACAAAGGAAGACGCAAATACCACTGCGGTGTCGCAGACCTCCCCCTTGTA
>JBBINF010000259.1:0-2083 GCA_037444045.1 Sulfolobales archaeon
ATGTCTTAATGAGAGGTGTGAAAGCCCTAATCGTAGCTGTGGTCAGCAAGCTTCCCCCAAACAATAAGATCCCGTTCCATCCGGTTGACGAGATGGGAAACAGTCTGAGCGTTATCGTCAGGGAAAACGCTTCATTCCTCTCTGAAGAGGAATTTCTAAAAGACGAGAAGTTTGAGGTCTCAAAGGTAATATTCCTTTCCTCAACCCTCTCCTTTGTACTGAAGGATCCCCCTTCAGACTACTCCTTATTGGAGGCCCAGATAAAGGAAAAGGCAAGGGAGTTTTTTGGGGACTCGAAGACATTCGTACTGCCCAGTTCTGGCGTGTTCATCTCAAACGGGGTCGTACACGACCACAGGCTGGGGATCAACAACTACGAGCTCTTCCTTTACTTCAACCTCTACAGGACGCTCATGGAAGAGAGGCCAGACCTAGTAGTTCTAGACGTCTCCCTTGCTTCGTCTGTGGAGTCGTCAGCCTCCTCTAGGGCTGCAGAACTTGCAGTCTACGACTTTGTCGCCTCCACAGAAAAGGAGGTAGAGCTCCTGGAAGTTTCCTCCCCGCCCTGCTTTGTCGAGAACGAGGAGGTAAAGATATACGCCACTAAGAGGGAAGTGGTGAGGAAAGTCGACTTGGCCAAATTCTTTACTCAAGAGATAAAGTTGGTTAAGCAGGCTGGGGAGAAGGGGATTAGCGCCACTGGCAAGTCCGAAATCTACGGCATAGGGAAGGCGATACAGTACGGCATGCCCTTGGCCCTCCTCTACTTATTAAGGGAGGCTGATCTGGGGAACTTTGTCAAGGACGAGGAGCTAGAGAAGAAGATCAGGGAGTCCATAAAGGTCACAAAAAACGAGAAACTGTACTTGACTGAGGCTGGCCTAGAGGCCCACGAGAATTCCATGTTTTACTATATGGGCTACCACTTCATCCAGAACTACAAGAAGATAGCAGAGGCGGAAGAGTTCGACATAGACACGATACTCAAGGTATCGGAGCTCATGGACGAAGGGAGAAGGGTAATAATAGACGCCGAGCTCGAGAGGATAAAGGTCCTTTCTTCGCTCCTAGAGAAAGAGGGCGAAGTGTCTCTGGACTACTTGCTCAAGATCGGGGAAATGAAGGTCTCAGACTGGATTAGGAGAAAGAGCGTAGAAGAAGAGACCGGGTGTGAGTTCGATAAACTAAGGATGGTAACGCACGCTGGTTTCGAGAGGACATCTACTACGGTAAAAGTAAAGGGAGGAAAGGTATTCTTGAAGTACAGGGATGAGTGCGTAGAAGAGATAATAAATGGAGTTAAAAACCTCGACAGGGAAGAGTCCTAAGGTTGGTCAAATTGATAGTTGACCTCACGGTTCCAATAGAAGAAGGGATGCGCGTTTACCCAGGAGACCCTGAGGTAAAGGTTCAGAGACTGGAGAACCAAGGATACATAATAAGTAAGTTGACCCTAGGTTCACACACAGGCACCCACGTTGATGTTCCAGCCCACGTGTTTAAGGACGGGAAGACATTAGACCAGGTACCAGTGGAGCAGTTCTCGGGAAGGGCTTACGTAACAAAGCTAGAAGATATTGACTCACTGGATGTAGACGTGGACGTCCTGTTGATCTACACAGGGGGTAATGGACTGACCTTGGAGCAGGCTAAAAGGGTGAAGGCTAGGGTAGTTGGGGTCGACTCAATGAGTGTTGGTTCCATGGAGGTTCACAGAGAGCTTCTGTCCAGGGGGATAATAATAGTGGAGAACTTGACTAACCTGGACAAGATAATAGGAAAGTACGTGGACTTCCTGTGCTTCCCCCTGCTAATCAAGGGTGGAGACGGCGCACCTGCTAGGGCTGTAGCTGTGGTGAGGTAGAACGCCTAGTTATGAGAAAGTGACCCATTCCCCTTTTCCTTCATATATGGGATCCCCAAGAGGTCCATAGGTAGAAAGCTTAAGTCCTAAAAGAAAAAGTGTTTAGACTACTCGGGTGGGATCTCCCTGTAATTAAGGTCTATGTCGATACCTCTCCTCAGGTTATACACCTTTGAGGCCACGTATATGACAGCCCCTAGACCTATCAAGCTGACCACG
>JBBINF010000260.1:0-2069 GCA_037444045.1 Sulfolobales archaeon
CAACCAGCATAAACCACGCGGTGAAGGCAATAAACGCCGCACGCAGGGCAGGCTTAAAGAACGTGTACCTAGGTAACGAGTGGTTGTTAAGCTATGATTATTGATGACGCTTCAATTACTCCCTAGACATAATCTAGGACCGCAGTAGGTCCTTCAGATTGAAGCCTCGTCGAATAGTAACGCCCGCTTACCAGAAACATTGACACCCTTACTAATTAACTCATTCATAACCTCCAACTCCTCATACTCACGGTTAACCGCGAAATAACCCCTCACCGAGTCTGACCTTAGGTACATCACCACGAAGTTGGGGTTTTCTAGACTGAACCTGCCCCTGATGACGTAGTCTTCGTAGTTCATGGTACCACCGGCAACCTCTATATGTAGCTCGAATATGTCCGACCACACTGTGGATAAGGAGCCGTACTTCTCACGGGCGCCAGCCATGTTCCTAGCAACTAATTTACCAGTGTACTCCGCGTTATTCCAGTGCTCTATCCTCACCCTCCTACCCTCGATTGGGTAGTACACATTAGCCACATCGCCAGCCGCATACACGTCCCTTACGCTGGTCTCCAGGTACTCGTTAACGACTATCCCATTGCTGACCTCAATACCACTCCTCTGGGCTATGTCTACGTTCGGTGTTATGCCCACGGCAATGAGGACCAGGTCAGCCTCAACCCTCCTACCACCGCTGGTTACGCCGGCCCTAACCCTATCATCACCCTGGAACTCCCTCACCCCCTCACCCAGGATGAAACTCACGCCTCTCCCCTCGAGGTACTGCTGAATGAACCTCGAGACCCTCTCATCAACGAAAGTATTCCATATGTAATCCTTAATCTCAACCACAGTAACCCTAACCCCAAGCCTCGTGGACTCAGGTTCAAGTCCCGGCTGGGGCCCCATCCGCTCTTTACTAATTCTATGCCCGCGTGGGTTTGTTGGTGTTAGTTTGTAGGCTTTGTGGGTGTCTCTGCTCGTGTTTTCTCGTTTTTAAATCGTCAGAACATCTATAACGAGGAATTGAACAAGAAGCATAGATGTTCCAACGAAATCCAGGCAAAACAAGAAAACAGGGAGGAAAACCTTATAAATAGTTAAAAACCAACGAGAAAGAAACTCCCCAAAGGGAGTAGAAGGTAGACCCTAATCGCGGTGTTGCCGTCGTTGCCCCAGATGATGGAAACTCCCTAAAGGGAGTAGAAGGCACTGGGGGTCGTACCAGTCGTAATCAATCACGGCCCTCTCGAGCAACTCCCTAAAGGGAGTAGAAGGAAATCGGATATAGACCTAATGTTGAAAAACAGTCTTAGCAATTTCAGGAAACTCCCTAAAGGGAGTAGAAGGAATCACCCCCAAACAACCAAACACACCACCCAACACCAAAAAACCAAAACCCCACCCCCAACCAAACCCCCAACACAACAAACACCATGCAGAACACCGCCCAAAACCAACCCCCACCGAAGAGCTAATCTAAAATGCTGTAGAAGCCCACGGAGGAAATGCTTAAAAATATAAAGCCTCTTTACAAACTTGCAGAAGAATCTACAAAAGAATTGGAAGGGCATTACGTGGGAAACAACGATCCTATAAAACACGTAGTAGTAGAATCTACAAAAGAATTGGAAGAACACGTACTCTCTGCCATCAATGAAATACCTCCTGCGGACGAAGAATCTGCAAAAGAATTGGAAGATTGCGTGTTCATGGCTACGCTCGTACCACCTAAAGAAGAATTGAAAGGGAGTTGAGGGGTGTATGTGGGCGTAGTGGGCGGTGGTCTCCATGTGGTGGAGACACGTGCTTAGTTACGCAGGGTGGTGGGGCATTAAAACGGTCTCGGAGAGACCGAGCCTGTGTAAGCACGCAAAACCGTAAAACCGTGAACACGGTAACCATCACCGAAACCCACACTTATACAGACTCAACAAACACCATTTTCATAAATGAGATCTATAGGGTTGATGATGCGCTCAACCCTCCTAAACCTCCTATTGCTGAGTCACAGTGTGGCACCACAATAAGTATGGAAGTGATCCTCGACCCAGGCAGATACGCGG
>JBBINF010000261.1:0-2060 GCA_037444045.1 Sulfolobales archaeon
GGGAGATAGACGGGGTAAAGCACTACTTCTGCTGTAGCCACTGCGCTGACGCCTACACCGGTGGGGGGAGCCACTGCAGCTGCTGAGGTGCTGAGGAGGGCCCATGACTGAGGACTTGGTGATAATAGGCAACGGCGCGGCCGCCTTTGCTGCGCTGATAAGGGCAAACGAGCTCGGAGTAAGGCCAGTAATGATAGGCCAAGGTTCCCTGGGGGGCACGTGTGTTAACGTGGGCTGCGTACCGTCCAAGAGGCTCCTGAGGTTGGCATACCTAAGGTCGCTCGGTAGACAGGTTGACCTAAAGGAGGCAGTTAAGGACAAGGACGAGATCGTTTCAACACTAAGGAAGGAGAAGTACGAGGACGTGTTGAACTCCTACGACGTAAAGTACGTAGAGGGGAAGGCCCACTTCGTCTCCCCGAACGCGGTGAAGGTAAACGGGGAGGTAATAGAGGGTAAGAAGTTCGTCATAGCCACTGGGTCCTCCCCCCATGTCCCAGAGGTCAAGGGGCTGAGGGAGGCTGGCTTTTGGACAAACGTGGAAGCACTTAGCCCACCTAGGGAGGTCTCCTCACTTACTATTATAGGCGGTAGGGCACAGGCACTGGAGTTCGCCCAGATGTACAAGGGGCTCGGGGTAGACGTCGTAGTCCTACAGAGGAGCAGGGTAATTTTGCCGGACTGGGAACCCGAGGTCTCCTTGGCGGTGCAGGAGTACCTAGAGAAGGTGGACGAGATTCCAATATTCACTAGCGTCAAGGTGCTCGAGGTCAAGGCGAAGGGCGAGGGTAAAGTGGTCGTGACAGACAAGGGAGAGGTGGAAGCTGACGAGGTCTTGGTCGCGACTGGGAGGAAGCCAAACACCGACCTAAACTTGGAGGCAGCCGGGGTAATGCTCAACGAGCGCGGCGGGGTAATGGTGGACGAGGAGCTCAGGACCACTAACCCCAACGTGTTCGCCGCGGGGGACGTAATAGGTGACCAGATGCTCGAGGCGTTGGCTGGAAAGGAGGGGGCAGTCGCAACTGAGAACGCGTTGACAGACGCCCACAAGAAAATAGACAGGCTCTCCGTGCCACAAGCGGTGTTCATAGAGCCTAACGCCGCGAGGGTAGGGCTCACCCTCCTAGAGGCTAGCAAGTCCTACAAGGCGGACGCGAGGGTTGTGAGGATGGGCAACGTGTCGAAGGCCAGGATACTGAGGGAGGACTTTGGGCTAATAAAGACCGTAATTGACGCCGAGACCAAGAGGGTCCTAGGCGTGCAGATGTTTGGGAAGTACGCCGCTGAGGTGATAAACGAGGCAGCCCTGGCGATTAAGCTTAGGGCGACCATAGACGACGTGGTGGACACGGTCCACGTTTTCCCCACAATGGCGGAGGCGTTCAAGCTCTCGGCAATGGCCTTCAAGAGGGACGTGCAAAAGATGAGCTGCTGCGTGGACTAGGGTCGTGCGGGTCTAGTGCTGTCCCTGCCTTAAAGGGCGAGTCCTCTTCCTCATTTTGTAAGGGCAAAGGGGGTTACAAAGTAAGGCGTGTGTGCGTGTGCGTAGTTTGCTTATACTATATACCTTGTTATAATTAGACTATAATCAAGCTGGGAGCTGCCATAAAAGGACAAGGGTAGCATAGAATTGGTCTAAAATTCGTAATTATTTTATTTTATTATTTTACCTCTCCAGTTTATGAGAAGAATTTTAAGGTCACGCTACGATTTACTTAACATGGCCTCATTACTCCTCCTCTCCTTAGTCGCCTCCGCCATGGTGGCAATAATCCTCGTCATACTCTACTTCACCACTAGGGTAAGGACCTTCGTGGGGCTCTTCTTCCTCTACTTCTCCCTGGCCATGATGCTGACCATGTTCTTGGGGGCCTCAATATACCTCTACTCCCCCAGCAACACCACTCTGGGGATAGCCTTTGCAATCAACATGGCCCTAATGCTCTTCCTGCTAGTGTACCTCTTTGCCATTGCCGAGGACGCCTCCAAGAAGCGGTTGAACATAGACCGGGCCAAGGTCCTCGGGGTGTCAATACTGCTAGTGGGCAACGAGGTCT
>JBBINF010000262.1:0-2058 GCA_037444045.1 Sulfolobales archaeon
ACGGTGAACACGACAACTGAATAGTTGCCTGAGAAGGACGGGGAGTATATGTAAGATAAGAACACGTCTCCGTTAGGCGAGGACTCAGGGGGACTTAGGTCAATATAGACTGTAGAGGCTAAAGACTTGGCTACCTGGAGGGCGGAAGTAAAGGCATACTGAGGAACTACGAGGGCCTGCGTAAGCCCGAACATCACCAGTCCAATAAGCACGACGGCAATAACTATGATGAGCTCAGAGACGGAGGTACTCGGCATCCTGGTATGTATTATAGCCTATCTTCTATAAAAATTTTCTGTAAACTGTTCCATATATAATGCTAATGCCGTTGCTAGACCAGAGTCGATGTGGGATCGGCGTCGGTGGATAAAAGAGGTTAATAGGTTAAGGGGTAGGTTAAGGGGATTTTAGGGATATGCCTGACTTTCGTTTGTCGCGATCATAATGTTGGAGTAAGCGGAAACTTATAGGATGTACTTAAGGACGTTAATGCTTAAGTTAGTTGAGGGTTTACCCATGAGAGGTCTATTCCAGGATTTTTAAGCCATGACAGGGGGAATTCTAACCTTTCAAGGCAATAGGTAATCATGAGAAGAGCCAAAGAAAGGTAGTGGGAGTTGTCCCTCCCCGACGCCGGTCTCAGGGTGTGAGGAGAGAAGGTGTGGGTAACCTAGTTTAAGCTGAGCCATTGGTTAAAGATTTTGTGGTAAAAATACCCACTACGAACGCAGTACTCTTGGACTGCACTTAAGCGGATCCTCACCCTTCAGAGGGGTCGTCTTTCCTAACTATGTAAAAATTTGCTGGCCTTACGCGAACTCGCGAACCCTATAGAACCTCGCCCTTAGGCCTCCGGTTAAAACTCTTACACTCCAGTATGATTCGCAGCAGAGCTATACAATAAACTGAAATATGACAGTGTGAGAAATATGACAGTATGAACCTCATGTTTACGGAAAAAATATATTGTGGTAAATCGTAGTTTTATTTGATAAATTATGGAAGATACAGTAGCATTGTTACTGCTTATTATTATAGTATTAGCCATAGGCGCAGTGTTTGTCGGCTATTTTGGTTCCCTTACGAGTGTGACGTATAACCAAGTAAATCCGTTAGAGACTGCATTGAAGCTGGCTGGCGTGATACAGATCAGTAGCTCACCGCCGGTCGTCAACTACATTGTACCGTCTTATGGGGAGTTGCCCAAGTTGAACGTGTCTGAAAGCGTGTTAGTAAACGTGAACGTACCAAACTATACTGGTGACCTAATTGTAGTACCCCTCCTCGTCATGGGCTCCTACCAGCCCTATATAAACGGTAAAGGGGTCGCCACGACGTCCCCCGACCAAGTGGGCTACATCAGCGTAGAGGGGAGTTACGTTAAGCCTATTTCCATTCAAGGACAAGTAATAAACCTATTAAGCCAAAACGAAGGGGTAGAGATCAACAGTCAAGCCTATCTGATCCAGAACGGGGAGACCCTAAACATAACCTACGTGACTAACTCCAGTTATATCCAGGCTCTCTGGGTGTTGGCGAACATCTCAGGGGAGCTGTTTAGGATAGCGTACAGCTACTTTGCCCCAGCGACCTATCTGAACACCCCCACTAATGGGGTCGTGCAAACGACTACTACTATAGTCCAAGAGTTCCAACAGATATTCCAGAACGTGCCCCTAGCCAATTTCATAGGAGGGCCTACCACGCAAGCTAGCCTAACTATAGACCCTGGAGTGGTATACGACGTCTATAACGGGCAAGCCCCGATTGGTTTCGTGAGCTTTTACCACTCGCCCATATACACGCTTGACAGTAACGTGCTCATTTCACCTAACACGATCATAGACGCCAGTGCGATATACAACTACAGCATATACTTTGTGAACCCCCCACCCTTACATGTTTACACGCAAAACATATCCTACGTCCCCATAACCTACTTTATAGACCAGATAGACCCCAACGCCTATGTGCAGAGCTACGAGCAGACGGTCGACCAGATGCTCTCCGGCGTTACGTTCACCGTCAACTCTACCCCCGTGACGTTCAACGGTGGGA
>JBBINF010000263.1:0-2051 GCA_037444045.1 Sulfolobales archaeon
GATGATGATGATAATAATATTTATATATGAAAAATTTCTAAAATAACACATAATACGAGATGTCGTCGCAAGAGGATAAAATATATAGAGATAAAATACACAGATTGGTAGAAATGTGGAATTTAGGGACTTTGCCACCTTGGTTTTTAGCATTTTAGCTAGTTAGTCCAAATTTCAAACAACCCCAAAGGGCTTAAACTGCATTAAGGGCCTACATCGTGTGGTTACAGGAGAGTTTTGCGAATACATTATTCTAGGCCTACTCGACCCGTTACTTCGTCCATCGTCGCTAAACGAACGCATTAGCCTATATCTAACGCTAAATATCTATATTTTCTCAGTTAACTATATAGTAATATATATCTAATCGTTGAGAATATTTATAATTTCCTTCCACTCTAGAGGTAAAACGAGGAAAAATGGACATAAAATCGGTGTTCAGGCCTTTAGACCAAAAGGACTTCAGTTGGTTCCACGTAAAGTCGCTGATAACCACAGGGATGGGGGTGTTCACCGACGGCTACGATCTATCCTCAATAGGCATAGTACTCTTGACTGTGCTAGCCAGCATGGGGCTAACCACTAAGAGCCCGGACTACACGCTCTACACTTCTCTTATATCTGGCTCTGCTCTCATTGGTGCTGCCTTGGGCGCAATTGTCTTTGGGGTGCTCTCGAACAGAGGTAGGAAGACTTTCTACGGGATCGACGTAGCCCTAATGACCATTGGGGCTGTACTCCAAGCCTTTGTGGCAACCCCGTTAGAGCTAGTGCTCGTGAGGTTCCTCCTGGGCATTGGCGTGGGTGCAGACTACGTGTTGTCGCCAATGATTATGGCAGAGCACTCGAACGCTAAGGACAGGGGAAAGATAATAGCGTTGGGCTTTGGGCTTTTCTGGGGCTTTGGAGCCACAACCGCAGCCCTAATATACCTGGGACTAAGCTACGCTGGGGTGTCCCCTGACGTGGTGTGGAGGGTCGTCCTAGCTGCCGGTGCGATACCCGCGGTCTCCGTAGTCTACTTGAGGAGAAAGATCCCGGAGACCCCAAGGTACTTAGCCAGGATCAAGGGGGACGTAGAGAAGTTAAGGGAAGTCGTGAAGCAGGTCACTGGGAAAGACGTACAAGTGGGGGGCAATACCAAGGACGTTAAGACCTTCTCCGAGTACTTTGCCAAGTTCTGGAAGACCTTCTTAGTTGCTTGTGTGCTCTGGTTCCTTTTCGACATAGTAGCGTACTCCGGCATACTCTTTGGGCCCTCGTTGATAGCAAAGAGCCTTGGCATCAACTCTGGCGTATTCCAGCTCTTGAACGAGGGGGTGTTCATAGTGCCAGGGGGACTAGTAGCCTTAGCGTTAATAGACAGGGTAGGGAGGAGGCCACTACAAGTGGTGGGATTCATAGGTATGGCGGTTGCCTTATTCTCCTTCACGGCGTACGAACACCTTGCAGGGGCGTCTTTTGTCCCACTGATAGCCTTTGCCCTTTACGGAATGTATAACTTCGCCTCACAAGCAGGACCGGGCTCGATCAGTGCATCGGGGATGCTAGGCGTTGAGCTGGCCCCGACTAAAGTGAGGGGAGTCGTACAGTCCCTCACTGTAGCCTCAGGTAGGACAGGGGCAGCTTTGACCTCTTTCGTCTTCCCAGCGCTTTTCCAAACCTACGGCGAGGGCTTCGCCGTCGGCTTCCTGGGAGCTATAGCGTTGGTAGTAATAACCTTTCTGTTTGTTCCAGAGACAAAGGGTAAGCCACTCGAAGAGTCATCCATGGAAGCAGTTGAAGTAGAACAAATAAGAGGCAAATAAGACTTTTCCCCATTCCTCCAATCAATATTATTTTTGTAATTAAGACCTTCTTGGTGGAGGAGCTCCACAACAGATTAGTTTAAATTTTCTGTAATGTATAATATTTTATGTCATCCCTAGACCCCATACAAATAGCAAAGATGCCCTACACGCAGAGGAACGACACCATAATGAAGGTTCTCAACACCCTGTTTACCTTGGACGACAACCAAAAGCTAGAGGCAGTTAAGGGCCTCCTCAACG
>JBBINF010000264.1:0-2039 GCA_037444045.1 Sulfolobales archaeon
CGTTGACGTATGGGGCTAGGTCTACCTTGTTTACCACCAGTAGGTCGCTCCTCTCTATCCCCAGCCCTCCCTTCCCGGGGTACTTGTCCCCTGCTGAGGTGTCTAGGACGAAGATGGTGTAGTCCGCCAATAGGGGGCTGAAGGTGCTCATTACGTTGTCGCCCCCGCTCTCTATGAAGACCAAGTCCGGCCTAGCCCTCCTCTCCAGCTCCTCTAGGAACCTAAGGTTAAGGGAAGGGTCTTCCCTCACCGCCGTGTGGGGGCAACCGCCTGTGACCACGCCTATGACGTTCTCCTTTGGTAATATCCCCTCCTTCTCCACTAGGTCTGAGTATATCCTCAAAGCGTCGTAGTTGGAGACGACGTCGTTAGTTATTACCCCTACCTTGACCCCCCTCTTCACTAGCTCCCTCGCCAAGAACTCTATTAGGGTGGTCTTCCCCGCCCCCACAGTCCCAAGTACTCCTACCCTTATCACGACATGAACACCTTCGGTTCCCTTTTCTCGTGGAGCCTAGAGAGTACGTCTAAGAGGGGGAAGGAGGGCTCGAACTCCTCCCCCACTTCAGCCTCCTCCAGTAGTCTCCCTATTAGCCTTTGGGCGTCGTAGAAGCTCATGGCCCCAAGCCTCACCGCCGCAAAGGCCATTGTGGCTAGCTCGCTGTAAGCAACCCCAATGGCGCAGTCCCCCTCCTCTATCCCCAAGCACAGGCAGACCCTCCCCGCAACTGCCGGGTAAGTCCCGTAAGTCCTCCCCTCCTTTACCTCGTCAAGGAAGGGGCTGTAGCACAAGTCTAGCTTAGCTAGTGACCTCCCTAGGTTGACGCTCATCTCCCTCAACTCCCTGGTCAGCTTCGAGGCGTAGGCCAGCTCGTCTGCCCCATGTGGGTCCCTGTAGGAGAGCTTCACTATTACCGCGTCACCCCTCAGCACTACGTTCTTGAACTGAAGCTCTATGAACTCCCCCACGTCGTACCCCCTGTAGAACGCCTCCTCCACCCCTGAGGAGTAGTTAAAGGAGCCTATGGGGAGGGAGCTGTCAAACAGCTGTAGCACCCTTGGGTTCAACGTTTACCACCACTTGGAAGGCCTCAAGGTTTGGCCTGAACTTCACCCTCTCTACCCTTGGGTTCAACTCCTTTAGCCTCTCCAATAGGAAGGGCACTCCGTACTCTGAAGCGGACACGTAAACCACCTTGTCCACCTGCATTGCCCTCAAGTGGAGGTTCCCCACAACGAACCCCGCCTTAAACTCTAGGACTGGGTCCTCCAACGGGATGGCCACAACTTCCTCCTCCCTTTGCCTAATTACCACTAGGTACTCCCCCACCTGTACTACGTCGCCGTCCTCTAGGCCCTGCCCGAGCAGGTTTACCTTCACCTCCTTCCCGTCCAAGTTCAGGGAGAACCTCCTCCTCTCTATCTCCTCCCTCCCCAGTTCCACCTCAAGCAGCTTACCCCTAGACCTTGCCTCCTCCAGCTCCTTTTTCATTTCGCCCTCCTTGCCAAGCCTCTTCGCCGTAAGGGCCACCCCCTAGAACATGAAGTAGAGCTGGGTCAGCGGTAGCCTCTCTGAAGGGGGCACCTTTGGCACTACCCCGTTCACCTTCACCTCGTAGGTGTCTGGGTCTACCTCTATCTTCGGCAGGGCGTCGTTGTACTTCATGTCCTTCTTCCCCAATTTCCTAGTACCCTTAACTGGTAACACCCTCCTCCTCAGGAACTTGGAGGCCCTGTCCACGCTAACTTGGCTGACGAAGAAGAAGGAGGTCAAGTGGGAGGCGTAGTATCCGAACATCGGCTTATAGCGTAGCGGCTGGGCGTAGGCCACTGAGGCGTTTGTGTCGCCCATAATTGCCCACGCTATTGCCCCTCCCTTTATCACCATGTAGGGCTTCACTGGGAAGAACCTGGGGTCCCAGAGCACCACGTCTGCTACCCTCCCGGGCTGTAGGCTACCCACGTACTCCGAGATGCCGTGGGTTATTGCGGGGTTTACAGTTACCTTAGCCAAGTACCTCAAAACCCTGAGGTTGTCG
>JBBINF010000265.1:0-2034 GCA_037444045.1 Sulfolobales archaeon
AGTTCACGACCTTCCCAGTCACCATCAACGAGGGTAAGACGCTGACGGTTATCCCTGCCGTGGCCGACACGTTCAAGAACGCGATTACCGAGTTCACTGCCTACTCCCACGCCCAGACTGGCAGGGATACACTCATTAATTACCCTGCCTACTCTGGCCTACTCATCAATGCAAACGTGTGGAGTACACTGGACGACCCTGGCGTAGCTGACAGGATTGTTGAATTTTCACACCCGAGTAGCCTAACAATAACGCCTGAGAGGGCTTTGGAGTTTGAGAAGTGGTTAGCCAGGCCCGAGGTTAAGGCTGGGTTTAGGGCCTTCTTCCGTGCTTACCTGAAGACAGCGGTGGAGGAGTGGGAGAAGGTTAAGCCCATACTGACACACCCTGACGACATATACGCTGGTCAGGAATATCTGAGGTACGTGATGCAGAAGCTGGGGCTTGGTGAACCTAACTACGGGGAGTACGCTTGGGACAAGAGGGGTAAGGAGGAGGTGGTTGAGGAGGCTGATGAGGTTGGGAGGTTCATCTCTGTCTTCCAGGAAATGATGAGGAGGCCGATCGAGATGCTACGTGCCCTAGGCTACACATGCAGTGGTGATTGTGACATATACAGCGCGATTAAGGAGGCGATTGAGAAAGAAGTGGTTATTGCTGAGGGCATGAGGGTTGAGTGGGAGGGAAGTGGCAATGACCGCAAAACCTACCTCTGCCTACCTGACTCCCTACTGAGGAATAAGGGGTTTACCGGCGCCAGGTCGCTGGCAGAGCAATTGTGTGTGGCCTTGAAGGTAATTGCTAATGAGTATGGGCTACGTGGCTACAGATGCAGGGATGTTGTCCATAATGAGGACCTCCCAGGTAGCGTATCGGGTGGGAGGGAGGCCCTGAGGCTGAAGCGTATCACCGTGGGGAGGAAGAGGGAGCTCAGTGTATGCATTGAAAGGGAGGCCCTGTTCATACTCCTAGGCCATAGAATCACCAAGAACAACAACCAAGCAGATAACGAGTAATAGCACACAGTTTTTCCTAACTTCAAACAATTAAATCTGTATTTTTCACCAGAGTGAGAGGCCTACGAGAGCTTTTACAGTCTACTGTTATACTACGGTAAGATCGTAACGACCCATCGTAAACTACCGTGCCACAGCCCCGTGGCACACTGTGCAGAAGAAGTTTACGGTAAGCCTCGTAAAAACCGTGGCACAGAACCGTGGCACAAGACCGTGGCACCTCCCACGATCTCTAAAAACTACACCCCTAGAGCGCGCTGAAGGGTTTCGCGAAAGCACGATATGAGGAGTTGATAGTCACGATATTTAAAACGGCTTTATAAAGCCCGTAAGCCCCCTTCCTAAAACTTCCTCCCACACAGTCAACCCACCTGAGAATACATAGCTAAGCTAAAAGTAAAGAATAGAGGTTAGTATATGCCGCGGTACATGCATTTTTATTTATTCGGGGACATCTCTACAATCACATAACGGTGTGTCATAGCCGAGGACAAAAGTACGGGTTAGTTATGGATAAATATATTACGATTCTTTTACAAATATCAAAAACTTTTCGGGCCTGGACGTACGAGTTCGCCTTAATGTTTGCATCTCTTAACCCTTACGACCGTGGTGTATTTTATAAAACGGGAATTCGCGAGACCGTGGCACGAAACCGTAGCCAGTACGAGGCCATTTTCTGAGTTAGGGGGCACCCCATATATTACTATATCGTTTGGATTGACTTGCAGCTTTTTAAATAGGATAGAATATCCTATTTATATATCGTGGATTAGTGTGCCTCAGAGCACCGCAGTTCTCCCCTTATTATCATGAGTGACGGTCACTAGGTGCATTCTCCACGTGGTGAATGGTGGTAGGTCTTTGGTTGAGGGTTCCTTGTTAATTCTATCCTAATCCTCCTAATGCTAATGCAGTGTTATAAAGTAAGTAAGTGACGGGCAGACCCACCCCTAACCCACCCCTCGGGGGTTTGTCGGGCAGTTCTCCGCCGGCAATCCTCTGAGCCGGTTATCTG
>JBBINF010000266.1:0-2033 GCA_037444045.1 Sulfolobales archaeon
GACAATGGAGAGGGGGTAGGTCAACCCGTGCGGGATACCAAGTACTAGGAGGGCAATAAGGAACAGCATGGGGTTGTTGCTCAAGGTAGCCATAACAAGCCCTATTGTAGTTAAGCTGACCGAAAAGTTCACAAAGTTGGAGACCCTCTCCGCTGGCCTAAAGGACAAGTATAGCCTCGCTAAGAAGGAGGTGACGAAGAAGGCAGAGAAGTAGGCAGTCACCTCCGAGTAGCTCAGTCCAAAGGCCTCCTTAGCGTATACCCCCGCGAAGGCAGTTATAGTGGCGAAGGGCACGTTGTACGACAGAATGTTCAGCACCGCCACCTTGAAGCCCGGGTTTGACAACACCTTGACCTCCCTTCTTGGCCCCACTGGTTCGTCTGGGAACTCCAGGAAGAAGGAGAGGCCTAACGCGAGGAGGGCAAAGGGCTCAAACATGGGAAAGACGTACCTAAGGGGAAAGAACTTAAGGATGAGCGACTCTATTGCTGGCCCCACCACAAGGCTAACGCTTAAGGCCAAAGTGTATATGGAGAGCAGCCTTTCCCTCGCCTTCCTGTCCTCTAAGAGACCAGCAGCGTTTATGACGTTGGGCATCATCAACCCCAGTGCTAACCCCGCAGCCGCTGACAGTATCCAGAGGAGAACTGCGTTAGAAAGGTAGAAAAGGGGGAGCACCACGGCGTACACTGCAGTGGACGCAATAAAGGCCTTCCTCCTAGTGGGAGAAGGTAGCCTAGAGTTTAGCACCCCACTGGAGATAAAGGTGGCCAGGGCCACCGCCGTGGAGATCAAGCCGACTTCAGCGTTGTTAAAGGAGAACTGGTACCTAGCTACTAGCGGTATTGTAGTAACTAGCATGTTGTTAGAACCCCTTATTGCGATAGTCAGCGGGACTATGATGAGTAGGGCCTCTAGGAAAGACAAGTGCCTTGCCATAGGGAATAGATAACATTGTTGTATATTTAAGCGTTTGTAAATGTACTTCTCTTCTTAGGAAATATAACTAGAAAAACAGCAGAAGGAAAAAGGGTTAATGCATGTGGTGATGCTCGTGGTGCTCTCCGTGGGTGGGCTTATCTGTCTCGTTCAGCTTGCCCTCGGTCAGCATCTTCACTGCTTCGTCAGCGGGAGTCCCGGGCTCCGCTAGGAACACCTTAGCCTTTCCTTGGAGGAACCTGATCCCCGGAGGGCCTATCTCCACCAATATGAAGGCAGTGGCCCCCTTCTCGAGGGCTGACTTGAGCATGTGCACTCCCCTTACGTACATGGCAGTCAGTGCGGGGTTGTCGTATTCCTCCACTAGCTTGAACTCCTTTCCGTTTACCTCGTATATCCTTACCTTCTCTCCTTCCCCAGGCCCGTCCACGTAGCCGTTAGTCACAGGCACCGCGACCTTCATTTAGACACCAACTCCTCTAATCTCCTCGTCAGCTCTTTTATCTTTTCCCTCATCTTCTCAAACCTCTCCGGCTCGCTCTTCTTCAGATCCTCCAAGTACTGTACTAAGTACTCCATTTGTCCCTCTACGCCCTCTTCGCCCGCAGGTACCCAGCCCAGCCTACCAGTTATTGAGTCTATCCACGCCCTCCCTTGGTCTGTCAGCTCGTATTTCCCGTCTTCCCTCTTCCTTATTAGGCCCTCTTCGGTCATTTTCGCTAGCATTGGGTACAGAGATCCAGGGGACGGTACCCATCCCATGCCCAGCTTCTCTATGTCCCTCATTATCTCCACGCCGTTCTTTGCCCCTTCCCTCAGCGAGGAGAGTATTAGGAACCTCAGCCCTCTCCTGTGCCTTGGGTGCATCCCGTGCCCGTGCATCCAGTGCATTTCCCATCCCATCATATCTGAATATAGATATCTATTTTCCGATATAAAAGCTTTGCTTAACGAGTTGCTAAAGTGGGGGACTTTGTGGTCAGTCACATCCCGGAATTGCGTGGAAATTCTCAACCGGTAATCACGGTTCGATTTAACAATGTTAAAGATAATTTTATAATTCGTTACCTAAAAACTTCACAAATGAACGCCAA
>JBBINF010000267.1:0-2031 GCA_037444045.1 Sulfolobales archaeon
ACCCGGCCTCAGACCTATGCGCTACAGCGTTGGCCCTAGACGCAGAGGTAGTGGCCACCTCGGCCTCTGGCAGTAGGGCG
Organism: Sulfolobales archaeon; assembly: GCA_037444045.1. Classification (GTDB taxonomy): domain Archaea; phylum Thermoproteota; class Thermoprotei_A; order Sulfolobales; family Sulfolobaceae; genus Aramenus. The sequence continues at coordinate 81 of JBBINF010000267.1, forward strand.
ATAAAGGTGAGGGACTTCTTCAAGGGCCCCTTTACTACTGCCCTGTCAAGGGGGGAGGTAGTCTCAGCCCTCAAGTTCCCAGTGCTTGAGGGCTACAAGTTCAACTACGTCAAGGTGGTGAGGAGGGCTGGCGACTACCCCCTCGTGTCGGTTGCAGTGGCCGTAAAGCTAAAGGACGGGGCAATAGAGGACTTAAGGCTGGGTTACGCTGGGGTATCCCAGACACCCTATAGGCCCTTAGAGGTGGAGAAGTCTTTCATGGGGAGGGACTTGAAGGGGTCAATAGAGGAGATCGCGGAGAAAGTAGTCGAGGGCGTTAACCCGCCCTCCGACTCGAGGGGTTCCTCCTCCTATAGGAGGGAGGTAATGAAGAACGTAACGCGTAGAGCGTTAATGGAGGTGATAGGCTAATGGGAACACTCGTAAACAAGGGAGAAAAGGTAAAGGTAAGGGTTAGGGTGAACGGTGTGTGGTACGAGAGGTACGTGAGCCCCAGGACGCTACTGGTGGACTTTCTCAGGGACGAGCTAGGCCTCACCGGTACTAAGGTCGGTTGCGACACTACCACCTGCGGTGCGTGCACTGTGGTACTAAACGGTAGGTCAGTGAAGTCCTGTACCCTTCTAGCAGTCCAGGCAAACGGAGGGGACGTGCTGACCATAGAGGGCTTGGCCCACAACTCGAGGCTCCACCCAATACAGCAGGCGTTCGTGGACAACTTCGCCCTCCAGTGCGGCTTCTGCACCCCGGGGATGATAATGCAGACCTACTCCCTCTTAAAGGAGAACCCTAACCCCAGCGAGGAGGAGATAAGGGACGGCCTCCACGGCAACATATGCAGGTGCACGGGCTACCAGAACATAGTAAACGCGGTCAAGGACGCGGCGGGGAGGATGAGGCAATGAGCTACGTTGGCCAGAGGGTAAAGAGGCTCTACGACGAGAAGTTCGTCACTGGCAAGTCCACCTACGTCGACGACATTAAAGTACCTGCCCTCTACGCTGCCTTCGTTAGGAGCCCATACGCCCACGCGAGGATAAAGGGGATAGACGCAACGGACGCGTTGAAGGTCCCCGGGGTAGTGGCTGTCCTTACCGCGAAGGACGTGAACCCAATGCTGAGGGGAGGGGTGAGGCCTTGGACTACCTACTTGAACCTGCAGTCCTTCAAGTACGTGGAGAGGAAGGCCTTCCCAGACAAGGTAAGGTACGTGGGGGAGCCAGTGGCCGTGGTGTTGGCTGTGGACAAGTACTCAGCGAGGGACGGGGCGGACAAGGTGGTGGTCGACTACGACCCGCTGGAGCCAGTGCTCACCATGGAGGATGCCCTAAAGGACAGGGTGATCATACACGAGGAGCTCAAGACCAACGTCGCCTACAACATACCGCTGAAGGCAGGGGACGTGGAGAGGGCTTTCAAGGAGGCGGACAAGGTCATTCAAGTGGAGGCAATAAACGAGAGGCTCATCCCAAACCCAATGGAGCCCTGGGGATAATAGCGAGGTACGAGGCGGGCACCCTAACCGTTTGGTACTCCACCCAGACGCCCCATTACATGAAGGGCGAGATAGCGAGGATCTTCGGCCTCCCGGAAAGCAAGGTAAGGGTGATAACGCCCGATGTGGGCGGGGCCTTCGGCAGTAAGGTCAACTTGTTGCCAGAGGAACTCGCGGTAATAGCTGCGTCAATAAAGCTGGGTAGGCCAGTGAGGTGGACTGCCACTAGGAGCGAGGAGATGTTGGCGTCAAACGCCAGGCACAACGAGTTCAAGGGGGAGGTCGCGGTAAAGAATGACGGGAAGGTCCTCGGGATAAGGGGAAGGCTAGTCCTGGACTTCGGTGCATACGTCACCATAACCGGTGGAGTCCAATCTGCAATAATCCCAATGATGATCACCGGGCCATACGACATAAGGGACGCAGAGGTGGAGAGCGTTGCGGTATACACAACCA
>JBBINF010000268.1:0-2031 GCA_037444045.1 Sulfolobales archaeon
GCCTTGATAATCTTTGGGCAAGGCCTTAACCCACTGCAGTGGGTAGGGGCGTTTCTTATCCTGGTCTCAGTGGTAATAAGCGGGTTCTCCTAGGCCTTCACTATTGCGTAGTTTAGGGCCAAGTATCCCACGAAGAACACGGGTAGGTAGAGCTCGTCTATCCCAAGGGCTACTTCCCCCAGCCACAGCGTACCTAGGCTAAAGAGGAGAGCTGAGAGGACTAACTTGAGCTGTGGTACCCTGATCTTCATTACCCTAGCCTTAAGTGCGTAAGTCAAGGCCACTACTATGAAGGACGCAGTTATTGTCCCCAAGAGCGCCGAGGAAAAGCTCTGAGGTATTAGGGAGATGACGACTAGGGCAGCCTCGAAGCCCTCAGTTGCCGCCACTGAGAACACCACCAGTAGACCTTCTCTCTCCTCACCCCCCTGCCTCTTCACCCCCTTAATTGACCTCCTAGCACTCCTCAGGAGCTTATAGCCAAAGTAGAGGAGTATTGCCCCTGAAACCACTAACACGTAGTCTAAAGGCAAGTACCTCAGAAACCTGCCCAGGGCGAAAGTAGGAACCAAGACCAGTAGGACTCCAGCTATTGCGTACACGTAAGCCAAGTTGCTCTTGTATATCCCCTTGTAGATTACTGCCACTGCCCCAGCTTCTGACAGCTCTAGGAGGCTTATACCTAGGGATGCCAAAAACACTCCAAAGTCAACGTCCATGGGTAAAACGCAAAGAGGAAAGTAAAAAGGTTTAGGCCGTGGTCTTTACTTCAATCTCTTCCTCTGAGACTTCCTCGAGGCTCTTCAGCTTTGGCTCCTTTACGAAGAACACCGTCACCAGAGCCCCTATTAGGCTCAGCACTACTAGCGACTCTAGAATTGGCTTCACTCCGTAGACGCTCAGCAGGGTGGGGAACAAGTAAGTAGTTATTGCTGCCCCAAGTTTTCCAGAGGCCGCTGAGATACCGTGACCAGTAGTCCTGTACTTAGTCGGGTACAGCTCAGCTGGCAACACAAAGGTGGTGGTGTTTGGCCCAAAGTCTATGAAGAAGAACGACAAGGAGTAGAGGGCAAAGGCCAATGAGGTCGGTATCAAGAACCCCTCAACTTTTGTCCCAGAGGTGATCATTATAGCGGAGACCACAGCGTAAATTACTGCCATGGCTGCAAATCCTTGTATCTGTATCCACTTCCTCCCTAGCCTATCCATCAACGCCACTGCGGTGAAGTAGCCGAAGAACCCTACCATGAACGGGACTCCCTGCTCCACTATCTCAAAGCCCACCGAAGAGGGCTTCCCTAGGATTGAGGAGACTATTGGCCCGGAGTATATACCAGTACCGTAGAACGCTATATCGAGGATGAACCAGGGGACTGCAGTACCTATCAGTACAAGCCCGTACTTCTTGAGGAAGCCTCCAATTCCTAGGTCTTTGGCGACAACGTTCTTAACTTCCAGCTTTGCCCCAAGGAAGGACGCAGCCTTCTTAGCCTCCTCTATGTTCCCCTTGGCTAGGGCTGCATACCTAGGGGTCTCTGGGACTTTCCTCCTCAAGTATATTACGGTAGCTGCAGGTATTGCTCCTATAGCTGCCATTACCCTCCAGGCTATGTCCGGAGGTAAGCTGTAAGCTGAGATCGCCCCAACAGCTACTGCCACTAAGCTCCCTAAACCCTGGTTCGCGAAGACCAAAGCTATGAGCTTACCCCTGTCCTTTACGTTGGCGTACTCGCTCATGATCGTGGCGGAAACTGGGTAGTCCCCTCCAATCCCAAAGCCCATTATTGAACGGAAGGCTATTAGCCAGTACACGTTAGGGGACAGGGCTGAAAGGAACGCACCTAGGGTGAGCAAACTCGCCTCTACGCCGTAAACTGCCTTCCTACCCAGTCTGTCAGCCAGGAAGCCAAACACAAGTTGCCCAAGTATAGCCGTGATCAAAGCAGAAGACGTTAGGAGGCCAGTAACGACGTTGCTTAGGGTAAAGCCTGGGAGCTTATACGTAGAAAATATGTCTAGGATAGCACCGAT
>JBBINF010000269.1:0-2020 GCA_037444045.1 Sulfolobales archaeon
GCTACAAGGAGGCCCTGAGCAATAGACCTAGGCCTGCATACGTAGAGATAGCTTAGGACTTGTTTAAGCTCAAGGCGTACCCCTTATCTCCTGCAGAGCAGAAGCCAGAAAAGAAGACCCCAGATAAAACCACTGTAGCTAAGGTAGCTGAAGTACTTGCCAATTCCAAGTCTCCTGTGATTATAGCAGGGTATGGGGTTATCTCCAGTGGTGCAACGAAGGAGTTAGTGGAATTGGCAGAGCTCTTAAAGGCACCAGTGATAACCACAATTAGGGCTAAGGGGGCGATACCCTCCTCTCATCCGCTATTTGCGGGAGAGGGAATAGGAGTCTTTGGGACTGACGTTGCAAATAAGCTGCTGAGCGAGGCAGACGCAATCCTCATAGTAGGCTCTAGGCTGACGCAACTGTCTACTGGAGGCTGGTCAATGAAGTTCAAGGGCTTTGTGATGCACAACAACATAGACGGAGAGGACATAGGAAAGGTGATAATGCCACAACAGCCCATAGTAGCAGACGCTGGCCTATTTCTAAAGGAGCTCTTAGCTTTACTTAAGCAGAAAAACCTACAGCGGAGCGACGAGGCTATCAAGACAATTATGGTGAACAAGAAGACGCCAACCTTAAGGGGTCACGGCGGAATATGGCCTTACGACGTAGTAAGGCTTCTACAGCAGTTTGAGTTCGACAAGGTGTTCGTTGACCTCTCAGCAGTCACGTTTGACTCCATCAGACTTCCGGTAAACGGGCCGATTTGGTTCACCAGCGAGACCATCATAGAGAAGGGAATAGGGGTTGTTGGAGTATTACAGTCAAACTCCAATTCGCTAGGTATAGTTGACGTCGAGAGTGCGTACAGGAACTTAAGTGCTATAATCAGCAGGAGGAAAAGCTCTAGGGGGACCATAGTTATATTCAACGACGAGGGCTCTACGTACTTAGAGTCCTCAAAGTCCGACATGCCCACTATTGGTAAGACCAACAAGAGGTTTAACATAGATAAGGAACTGGAGTCATTGGGTGCAATAACTGTGGAGACTTACGCCCAGCTGAAGGATGCACTTAAGTCCAGGGATCTGAACAAGCTAAACATAATAAACGTTAAAATAGATCCCGAGTACGAGTCAGTTGTGCTTTTTAGGTCTTCTTAACCTTTTTCTATAGAGTGCAAATCTACTCGCCGCTACAATACCTACAGCCCCTGAGAGCTCCAGTACGTCGATGAAGCTAGCCGATTCAGTTAATACGTAAATTATTATCTCCCTTGCCAGAAACGAGACAGTGGCGTCGAGGACGTAGAGTAGGCTTCTTCCCCTGCCCTCGAAGAAGTCCACAACGCTCAAGTATACCTCTATGAACACCACCACTAGGAGGGCATTCTCGAGAGCCACGAAGGCTAGGGCTAGTAAGTTTTGAAAGAGCCCTAAGATCATGGACTCCACGGTGTACCATATTACTGCCGCGAGGCCAATCAAGAGTATAATTTGAAGTATTATAGACGTTATCTTTAGAACTAACCTGTTGAGCGAGAGTTGCTTTCCCCTAAAGTTGAACTTCATAATTTATTTTTAAATCTGTGAGCCATAAGCCTTCTCGTATAAATTTGGCTTCTTAATAACAACTGCAGGAAACCACACTAGGAAGATCCAACACAAATACAGTACATATAATGTATTATACGTTAAACTACTGGGCTGACTTCCTTCTATTGAAGGGTTTGTCCTCTTAAGTCTCCAGTATACTTCCCTAAAATTGTTAATGAATGTAACGCTAAGCAGATTAGTATTAGTGCTAGAGAGTTTTTACCGTTAATTTTCAGAAATAGCTCGTGATGCAATAACTTTTTACGTGTTAACGGTGATTATGAGTACGTTTTAGTAAACGTAACACGGGGCGCAAAAATGTCTAAAGGAAAAACGCGTTATAAGTATGGCGACTATATTATAAGGCGAATCAAAGGGCGCTATTCCGTGCACGAGCTTGAGAACGTTGATGGTGAGACGAAGGAACGTTACGTAGG
>JBBINF010000270.1:0-26579 GCA_037444045.1 Sulfolobales archaeon
TTCGGCGACACTGGGTCGCTTACTCTCCCTTAGCCCTCTTGATGTACTCCCGGAGCCTGGCATACAACTCCCTCACTCGGTCATACGGGAGGTGCTTCGGGAGGTAGGTGTAGTAGTCCTTGAACTTGAGCGACCAACAGCACGGGGCATACTCGGCGAGCTCGGGATGGAAGAGCAAAAAAGTGCAGTACCACACCTTTACTTTCTTGCTCGGTGCGTGTTCACAGTAGTGGTTCATGAGAATGGCTCCGAGGACTTGCCCCTCAAAGGCGAGGTGAATTGCCCTCTTGATGTTGTGCTTTGTCCTGCTCATAGGTACTCCTCGGACTCTGAGGTATTGCTCCGGCTCAACTTAAAGTTGTTGCCCCGGGCAAGGGGACATCCGCCACGCTTACTGAGGATGAACGCCGACGCCACCGAGAGGATGACCATGCCCGCGATGATGCCCCCCACAACTGCGAGCACTGTCTTTATGCCGACCATTATCCCTCACCTTACTGGTCACATAAACCTCTGTGGCGTGGGTCTGTAGCCGGAGGTCATCAAGTGGTACAATGGAAACGCGAAGAGGGGTTCATCGGTGCAACGCTTCCAGACTATCTTGGCTTCTGGGAATAACTCTTTGACCATCTGCAGTACCGGCATGAGGACAATGGCGTTGAGGTCGGTTATGCCGTCAAAGTCCGCCCTCAAATAGGTCTTTCCGTTTACTTCCACAATGACCGAGTAGTCCCTCCCGTTACACTCAGCCTTATCGGGCATGACTTAAACGGAAAGAAAAATGCTCATCCTTGACTAACTACATAAAGATGACTGGGTGATGTTAGCTTAAAGCAGTCCAAACCACACAGGCTAAGCATGGTCTGGTAACATTTGATACCCTGAGGGTCTTGGCTGGGACAGCATGACTTACATACTACATCTTTTACAATGTCGCTACAGCATTCTTTACAAATTTGACCATCATTTTTGACAATTCTGGCAATTATCAGCGAAGTAGTTAGGGCACCAAGCAACTGTACCATCGGATGGGGAATAAACGCCGTCATCATAGCCGAAACTATTGCCAACAAAATCAATAATGTACAATTTGCTGAGAACGCTAGGTATGTCAAAAGTGCGGAAAATAACACATCAATACCGGCATCAACGATGTTTAGTGAAACCGTCACACCTTAACATGTTAAAAAAGGAAGGGGAAAAAATTACGAGGTCTGTCTTACGGTCAGGTACTGCTTCATGTAGGCGTAGACGCCGTAGCCTATTAGGGTCAGCCCGGTCAACTGTAGGAAGCCGTACCTCCCGGTCTTGGGGCTCAGGTAGTACAGGGCAAACCCGATTAGGATGGCGTATAACGGTGCGTAGTTGGTTGTCTTGAAGATGATGCCGGCGAGGACACCGGCGATGACTGCACTCACTAGCACGCTGACGTCTAGGGTCACGGGGTTATTTGGGACTACTACGGTCGCACTCATGCCCATCACCTTACGAGGAAATTATAGCCTCGGTCTGCCTCTGGATGAACTTGCCGACGCCGAAGGACACTATTAGGGCACCGAGTAGCTGTACCATCGGATGAGTCCTCATCAGGGTCATTATTGCTCCAACTGCGATTAACACGATTGCGTCTATGTTGCCCAGCGAGAACGCTATAAAGGACGCAATTATGGCAGTCACGAAGTCTATCAGGACGCCTCCAGTCCCGATTACGTCCACCGCCATGGTCTATCACCTTACCTCAGGTTAAAAGCTGTACACGAGCTTACTCATCACGTTTCCGACCCTGTCTACAATCCTGCCTTTGGCTCCGGCGAAGTTCTCGAGCTCGGCTAGGGCGACGTCAATGTTCTTGTTCTGGTACAGCTCTGGGTACTCCTTCCTATACTCCCTGCCAGCCTCTATCATGAGCTCATCCACCTTGGCGACCCTGGCGTAGTTGGGCAACAAGTTCTGTATGGTGGCGATTGCCTCATCCCTCTTTTCCTTCGGTGCGTTGGGGTCTTTCAGTATCTCAAACTTTTCCTTTATGGTCTTCAGCACCTCGGGGTTGGTCACGGCTTTCCTAGTGGAGTCCTCTATGTAGGCAGGTAGCCTTTTGCCCTGCAACTTGCTCTCAATGTCAACCCACGCGTTGTAGAGCGACGCTCCCGACATTACGCCGAGGATGTAGTTGTCAGCCCCCTGTAGGACGCCGAGGACATACCTCAGCGTGGCGTCGGGTCTTACGCTTACCCTATTAGCCTTACTCTTCCTGTGCCTAGCCATACGGGCTCACCTTAGTCCCGGATTTAAGCAGGTATTACAGACGCTATTGCTTGCTTGGAAGGCATTGCCTTCATGTTAGCAGGTGGCACTTCCTGGGCAAACGCCTTGGTCATGGGGGACTGGGTCAGCGTGGCTACGAGTGGCTGTACCAATGGCTCGCTCAGTATCTGCTTCAGGAAGTTAGCCCTGTCAGCCAAGGGCAACTTTACCTTGGTGTTTTCGTAGGTCTGGGACGCCTCGGACACGGCAACGCCGACTACTGCCGACCTTATCCAGTTGGTCTCGGGGTCAGTCCTGGCTGGCAACTGTAGTCCGTTCAGCTTGCCCTCAAGGATGGTTATCCAGTTGTTGAACTCAACGGCTCCCTCTAGCGAGTTAATCTGCCACTTGGGAGTCGCTAGGATTGAGTGGGCTAGCCACTTGGTCTGCCATTCATAGGTGTTGGGGAATGCCAAAACAGGGAGCTTTTTCCTCTTGTTGGACATGTGGGCTCACCTTACCCGGGCTTTTATACAATTACCTCGGCGAAGGCAGGGGTACCACCGACGTTAGCACTGGCAGTGGCAGTGGGTACCCTCACAGTCTTTGGTCTCTCCATGGCGAGCACCAACGCCAATGTAGTGATGGCGAATAACATGACCACGACCACGTTGCTAGTGTTGTTGAGGTTTCCAGTGGCGTAAAGTATTACTAGGATAGCCCCGATGGCGAGCGTTACATAGAGCAGGTGCGTGTGGTCTATCATTTGGGCTCACCTTAAGAGGCTTAAATTAGGCTTGCCCCGTGGTCAACAAGTAGAGCATGTAGATGTCCGAAATGAGGAAGACCACGATGAACGCGATGAGGAAGTAAAGGATTTCGGCGTGGGCTGTAATCAGCATGCTCTCACCTCACGAGGTGCCCCCGCACGAGGTCAGTGCCCGACTTAATGAAACTCTCTAGCAAGAGACCGATGCCCTCGGCAAACCTGAACCCTATCTTTTCAATAAGGAATACCGTGATTTTGATTACCATGTTGATGAGCTTTATTGCGAAGTTAATGATGTTGAGGATTACGCCGGACATGGTTATCCCTGGCAGTTGCCCGCCAAGTACTGGAAGATGTTGTAGCTCGAGGGCATCTTGCTGTAGAGGTAGGCGTATGCCACGACGGCGAGTACTGCCACGATGCCGAGGCTGAGCAAGAGTTTGACCGTGTTCATGTCCTCACCTCAGTAGCTCGCCAACCCGAAGTACTTCAGCACGGAGTTTATCGCGATGACTATGCCCACTGCCAGCACGAATTCGCCGTAGCCGGGGATGCTGACGCCGAAGAGGTACATGAGCAGGAGCAGAGCGACCATCACGCCGAGGGCGATGTATGCCGGGTGGTACTTGATGTTGAGCCCGTTGTAAATAGCGTAGGCTACGAGGTTAGCCACAATGAATAGCCCGAGGATGGCGATTATGTCTGAGATGGAATAGGCAAACATTATGATGCACCTCCTCCGATTAGGGTCGGGTTAATGAGGAATCCATAGTTACCAATCAGTTTAGCCACGCCGAAGAGCACTAGCACGATGATTATCAGCAGGTCGGGGTATCCCACCAAAATCCACGTGATAAAGGCAATGCCGGCGATGATTAGAGCGTTATACTGCGTGACACCATACTTGTTGGCGACTATGTCTCCCAGCACGGCGTCTAAGAGCGTAAAGAACGCCGAGGCGATTACGTAGCCGAGCATCTTTCCTCAGCTTATTGGGCTCTTTAAGTTGTGTCGGCAATAGCTGACCTCATCAGCACAATTGCTACGTCGTTCATGCGTATCGTGTGGAAAGTCCTTGTGGCGTGTATGCACGGGGTCAAGATTATCCTCTACACCTTTGTTCACTTCGTGAGGGACTTGTTCATCCCCGTGGGCTAGCCGTTGTTTTCTTTTTGATTAAGCCATGCCGGAGAACGTTGAGGGACAGATTTCTCAGCTCCTGGGGCTCTTGAGCAAAATCCCCGCACCAATCAAGTCAGCCATGGGCAAGCAAATCAAGGACGCCGAGGCATACCTGAAGTCAATCCACAGGGTCGCTACCTTGCCAGTGAAGCTCGAGGATGACATAGCCGTGGTCACGCTGATTGTTTCCAAGAAAGCCCCACCGATGAGGACGTCACCAGTCTACGACCTTGATGACCTCAAGATTATCATGTATGCCGTCATTAAGGCTTACAACAAGCTCAAGCCCAATGCGTCGGTAAAAGAGTTCTTGCACGACCTCCTCGGCGTAGAAGAGCCCTCTACGGGCACCTCAGTGAGCACCTCGGCAAGCACTTCCGAGTCTGAGACTGGAGCGAGCACCGAGGGAGAGGAGGATGAAGCTTGAGAAGTATTTTACAAACAATGAGATTGAGTTCATCAAGACCTACGCACAGCAGAACAACCTCAAGGAAGAGGAAGCCGTAATCAGGCTCGCAAAGGAAATGATTGAGACCTACACGCTGAAATACCTCTCGGGTCAGCAAGTCCTCGCCTTGATTGACTTGTTGGCGATGAAAATCCCCATGTGGATTAATACCCAGCTCATGGCGTTGAGGTCAGCCTATCAGAATGTGAGACTCACGGCTCAGGCAATCAAGTCCGTTGAGACCCCGACGCTGACCGACCTCATAATTGAGTACCTCAAGAACCCAGAGACGTCAAAAGAGCTCATGGGACTTGTGTCCCAGCTAATCTCTAGCCTAGGGAGCTTGTTCTCGGGCAAAAAAGAGGCGAGTTCTCAGGAGCTGGGCTCAGAAAATGAGAGCGAATTCCTCTGACTACTGGGCAACCGTCGCGACGGCTTTCCTTATCACGTATTTTTTAATTAGGTAATAAGCCACGAGTAGAAAGACCACGGAAAAAATAATTGAAAAAACTAACTTGCCGTTCATTCAGGTCACTTCTGCTCTTTCTCTTCCTTGGCGTTCTCAGCTACCTTTTTGGACGCGTGTATCCTTTCCATGGACTCTAGGGCATGAATGTACTCATCTTTCTTAGCCTTCCTGCTGAAGATGTCGCCGAGCACGGTCACTGCTCCAAAAATTACCCCTGCTCCGATGCCAAACTCAATGAAGTAGTCCACGAGTTGGATTATGGGGTCGGTCGCGGACATACCGGCTCACCTTATCCAGACTAATAAAGATGCCTCTTTTGGACGTCTAGGTCTTTACTCTGGTATCTGGCGTCATCTATTTCGTGAGCGTAAGAGTGCATCTCGAGCTTGTGCAGGTAGTCTAGCCTCGCCTTCATCTCCTCCCTCATGTAGTAAAGGTCAAAGAGCTCTTTTGTGGCAAAGAGGATACCAAACCCGAGAATGGCACCGCCTATGAGATACTCGAGACCCATGCCTCCCACCTCACGACGTGCTCGCTTGGCTCACAGTGATGGTGAACTGCTTGCCAAACGCCGTGAATTCATACGTTGAGCCGGGCTGTGCAAAATAGAGGAATGCCACCAACGCTATAATGAGCACGAGGGCTACTGCCATACTCACTCACACCTTAGGGGATAAATTAAGCCCCTCATCCCCCACAGTTGAATTTTCCGGTACAGTTGTAGTTGTACCCGGCGTAGTTTTGGGCTACGTTGGTCTCGCCACTGTAGCAGTTGCAGAAGTCGTAGTTCTCGCCGTTCTCACACTTACTGTACTGCGAGTTACAACAGTTCAGGTTTGAGTTAGCTATGGAGCTCACCGTGGACTCGCACGCACTCTCTGACGTTGAAGCCAATGAGACACACGTAGCGTAAGCGTTCTGACAACACGCCTCGGCACTGGTGAGACACTGCTGGGCTGAGGTCACGCATGAGTTGTAGGTGGACTGGCACTGCTGGGTTGAGCTGGCGTAGTTGTTCTGGCACTCGCTCTCGGATGTCGCATACTGGCTCTCACACTGCTGTACAGAGGTCGCGTAGTTCTGCTGGCACTGGGCATAACAATTCGCCAGTGCCGTCGGGTCGCTACTGTAGAGGGTATAGCAGTTGTTCTGGCAGTTCTTGAGGCACGTTGACGCATTGGATAGGCACTCCTGCAGTGAGGTTGACGCTTTTGCGAGGCACTTCTGCAGACACGTTGACGCCTGGCTCATACAGTTGTTATAGTTGGTCTTGCAGTTGTTGATGGAAGTGCTGTAGCACGTTGACGCGTTGCTCAGGCACGTTGAGAGGGAAGTGCTACAGGAGCTCAGGGCTTCGGCGTAGTTCTGCTTGCATTCAGACAATTGAGTGCTAGCCCACTGGGACACGGTTGAGACACAGGAGTTCAGCGAGCTCTGGCATGCAAGTTCTTGCTGATTTCCGGAGCTCTGTATGGCGAGGCACGAGCAGTTTGAGTTAGTGACCTCGCAGTTTGCCGAGGTACTGCAACCGTAGACCAAGTTGATAACTGGGCACACTCCAAGCTGACCGAGGATACATCCGCAGTTAAACGGCGTAATTGCCGAGAGGAAACTGAAAGGCGATAGGCTGAACTGGAAGCTAAAGAGCCAGATACAGATGCCGAAGTTGATGGTGAGGTTAGAGAGGTAACAGAGGATGAGGGCAACGGAGTCCAACAGGAAGCTGATGAGGACGTTAATGAGCCCCAGGGGCACGCCTAGGGCAAAGCCGATTTCCTCGAGCGTATTCTGTATACCCTGGTTGAGCGTGTAGCAGAAGGGGCAATGGTTTCCAATTGGTGGTAGCTGGATGTTGGTGTGGAAGAGGAAGTTGGCGATTTGGGCAAGGACATAGCATCCCCCGACGGAAGCCCCCTCAGCAAAGCCGATGAACAGGGCGAGGAATAAATCCAACAGCCCGGAGATGAGTTCATCAATTGAAAGGACTATCCCCCTCGTGGCGATGCCGACGTCGTAGATGAGGCAAGCGAGCCAACGTGGCACGGCAGAGATGAGCAGGGCAAGGTAGACTGGCAGGTTCACGAGCAAGTAGCTCAGGTCAAAGCCCTCGGGCATGGGCAAGATGTCGCAGATGCAGAGCTCCTCTTTTTCGAGGTTGATTGGTTTGATGGGCTGGCACGATGTTCCAAACTGACCGAAACAGCAGATGGGGAACGGGGGTAAGCCCTTGAGGTTGGCGTATGGCAAGTTCCCATAGACCGGGCACGTGTAGGATGAGCACGACGTTGAGGTGCTCACGTTCCCACCTCAGCTCGAGTAGCACGGCAAGTCGCTCGGCGGTGGACAGTTGAAACTGAAGGTGATGGTCTTACCGAAGATGATGCTGAGCCCGAAGTTGATGAAATCTATGAACGGACTGAAGGGGGCTAGGAAGACGTAGCCGAGGATGCAGAACAAGTAGTTGAGGTAGCTCTGGGGGCAAGGCTTTCCGTTGCAGTAAAAGAACGAGAGGATGCCACTGGTGCTGACGTTAGTGCCGGTCACGCCATAACAGCCCGTAGCCGTAGAGGGGCACGCACAGCCGAAGAGTAAGCAGTTGTTGGACGCCGGCACGAAGAGGTTGAGGATTGAGAGGAAGGGAAAGAGGTTATACAGGACGCACTGGGGGCACTCAAAGGACTGGAGGGAGCCCAGCAGGAGGCAGACCGGAAACCTCACCACCACGCTGACAGCCATCAAGACGTAGAACCAGAGGTTGACCACGAGGAAGGACAGCGACGGTATTGGGGGGATGATGTCGCAGAGGCACTCAATGGTGTCCAGCTTCTGCAGTAGGCTGTTGTAAGTGCTCTGAAACGTCGACAAAGCAGTGGAAACCCGGCTCAGCATACTCTCACCTCATGTTCTCCTCTTGCTGAAGAGGTTCAACGGCTTGATTTTGGTCAGTCCGAGGTAGAACGTGGTCGCAATGGGGATGGCGAAGGGCTCCAGCGAAGGGGCAAAGATGGAAAGCAGTATCTGCACGGGGCACGAGAGGATGTAGAGCAGGTAGGTGATTGCGGAGACGGCAAACGCTGGCAAGAACAGCAGGAACCACGGCAAGTTCACGAGCACAAAGCCGAGCCCCTGTTTAACAATACTGACGTAGCCGTTGAGGACACACGCAAAGTTGAGGAAGTTGAAGTACTTGCACGCCGGGTTACAGCAGAGGGTCTCTACGGAGAGAGTACAGAGTGGACACTGGTTACTCCCTCCTGCCAATAGGGGTCACCTTTTTGATGGTCGCTAGCTCGTGGATAAGCCCAGTACCCTTGAGCAGGAAGTAGAGGTTGAACGACAGGAGCACGATAATGAGGAAGTCGGCAAACTGGGGGTATTTCACCACGATGAGGTAGAGCAGAATCGCCACAACCGAGACCAGGATAATCTCCAGTGCCATGTCTTAATGGAGGGAAAAAGCTAGCCTAGCTCTAGGAGCTTGGCGATGAACTGCTTGGCGAAGACGTCGCTTTTGACAACAGGTCTCTGGTTTTGAGCGATGACTATGGCAGTGCGTGGCTCAATAGTGATTTCTGTCTCCGGCGAGAAATTTTCGCCTTGGACGCTCGGGTATGCCGGTGGCAGGAAGAGCAGGGGGATGTTCCTTTCGGGGTTGTACTCCAACACGTAATTGAGGACTGGGTTGGCGTTACCTGAGCCGGACGCGGTGAATGCTTCGCTATAATTATTATTAGGATTATAGACACGGCTTACCACCGACGTTCTCGACTGAGAGACGCTCGGCTGATAGACCTCAGTGATTTCGGGAGCGTAGGTCACGGTACTGGCACGGCTGAAAGCCCTTGCAAGCGACGGGGCAAACCTTATACTCCTGGCACGGTTGAGAACTCTCGAGAGCGTTGGGGCAAACATGTACTCAGAGGACTCCGCGATGTTCTCGGTACTTTCAATCTCCGAAATGAGTGGTCTAGGACGGACTACCCTGGGACGTAAAAGTGGTCTCCGGGAGACCACCTGCTCGGTGAGGGGAACTGGCACGACTTCGGCTAGAGGTCTCACCACGAGCCTCGGTCTCCGTGTCGCTTTTTTCTCAGTCTGTAGCATTTCCGCGAGCCTCGGTCTCCTAACAACCCTCGCGACTGGGGTCACAACCACGCTCGGGGTCTCCTGGACAGAGACGGCAGGGGTCTGTTCTACTACTGCCTCGTGGGGTCTAATCACGGTCTCTAACCTTTGGGCAAACGTTTCGGCACCATGACCTGTGGCTCTTACGACCTCTGCGAGAGGTCTCTCAAGGACAGCGACCGCCTTTTTCGCCTTTTCCTTTGCCTTTTTCTCGGTACCGAGGACTACGGAGGCGAGGGCACTCACTTCTGTTCACCTCCCAAGAGCTTCCTCAGGTGCTCTGCCACCATCCTCCTGAAGGGCTCCGGGGTTATTCCAAAGCTGGGCTTCAGGTAGGGGATAATTGAGTGTGGAGTTGGTCTCTGTGACGACGTGGGTGTGGCAGGCTTCGGTGGCGTAGTCGGCTTTGTCGGCGTCGCGAGCGATGGCGTGGATTTCACCTGCTTGATTGCCCTACAGAATTCACGGACAATTGCCAGCAAGACCTTCAGTGAGTCCGGGCTCAGCTTCGCCTTAATCATCCTGCTCGCAAAGGTGTTGAGGTACTCCGTTGCCACTTTTTCTGGCTCACCGCAGATGTCCCGCAACACAGACGCCGGGATTTCCAACTCGGTGACTTTGCCCTCAGTTGTGATGACTGCCACCTTTGCCTTTCCCGTCCTGAGTAGCTCGGCGACGGCGTCCTTAACCAATTGCTCTTCGGTCTCCCTCTCTATTTCTTTGAGGGCTTCAGTGTCCTGTCTCATCTCTGGCAAGGGCTTGGGCTTTACCACGACTTTCATGGGCTTGAGCTTGGCTGACGTCGGCAACGCTGTGATTTGAAACCTCTCGCCGAGCACGACCAAGAACCTCGAGTACCTCGCCAGCAGGAATTTGTCCCTTATGGTTGCCTTCGCCTTGGGGCTCTCCTCAACCTCCTCAATGAGCTCCTCTTCCTCTTTCTTCTCGGTCACGGGCTTTGCCTCACGCACGTCAATCGCGATGATTACGCCGTAAGCCTTTTTCTTGAGCCCTTTCGGGAGCTCCTCTACTGCCTTTACTACGCTCTTCGGCACGGCACTCATGAGCCCGTGCCCAGTTTTGTCCATGATTAGCACAAAGCCCTCGGGGCTCTTGGGGTACTTTCCGAGCCTCAGTGCGACCTCATCCTCAATCGCCACGTATTTGTCCACTACGTCTTCTGGGGCATCAACGTATAAGGGACGGACTATTGCAGTCCCCTCTACGAGATAAGTGGGCATGGTCTCACCTTAAGTCGGCTTATTTGTGGTTAAGCCATGGAGTTCTTTGTCTTTTCCACTTACATGAAAGGTAACGGCTCTTACTATTGGCTCTGTAAACGCCTCGCTGACGCCGTGAGCCAGATGGGGCACCACGCCGTGGTCGTGGAAGACGTGCTCAACTACAGGGGCTCACCGTTCCCCAGGGACGCGATTCACGTGCACATCACGTCGCTAAACGCAATGGTGGACTTCCTGAAGTCCGAGGCGAGAAAGAGATTCCCGTTCACCTACATCATCGCCGATTCCGTGTTGGTGAAGACCCCCATCTTGCAGATTCCCGAGCTAGAGAAAAAGTATAACGCCAAGGTCTTCGTGCCCTCGGTGTACAATTACCTAAAACTCTCAAAGTTCATCAAGGTCGGCTTTTTCCCCCACGTCGTGCCGGTTGAGGAATTTATCCCGCTAGAGCAGAGGAAGACGTGGTTCATCATTGGGGCAAATGAGCCCGACTATGACCGGAAGGGCATGTTCTTGGCTTATTGGCTCAAAGAGGCGGGCTTTCCGATTAAAGCCCACTGCCATAACCTATGTCCTCCCGGTTTCGCGAGACCAAACGTCTCAAACGAGCAGATGGACGCCCTCTGGAAGGACGTAAAATGGTATTTGGCGTTCTCGCATGCCGAGAGCCCCCACCTGCCGTTGCTCGAGGCTTACCTACACGGTATTCCAGCGTTCTACCACGACGCGACTGACCTGCATTACCTCGGGGTCGGCGTACCTCTGCCGACTGGGTACCCTCAGATTAGGTCGCAGAGGGAAATCCTTGCCTGGGAGTATGATTACGGAAAACTTTGGGACGCCGTAGCCACGGTGTACAAATTCCCCGAGGACGCCTACAGGAAGCTCTCGCAGGCTGTGTTTGACCTCGGCAGGAAATGGTTTGGCAAGCCAAGGCTCAAGGACTTCCTGAATCTAGATAGCGTAGACTACGACCCGTCTGACCTGCTCGAGGACGTGAAAAGGGCTAGGGAGGTGGTACCCGTTGTTTGACGTCGTGCTCGGCGTCATGACGGTCTACGCCGGGCTCCTGCTCTATTTCCTAATTAAATTAATGCTGATGGAGCCCGAGAACGATGAGGACGGAGGTGGCTCCCTTGGCAACAAGTACCAGTGATTTGCTTGCCTTTGTAGTCGGTGTCCTAATCGGTGCATCGCTGAGACTACACGAGATTCTGAAACTCCTCGAGGGGGCTCACCATGAATGAGGTGTTTTTCTTCCTCTTTGGCGTGAGCGTCGGCTATACTCTGCCGGTGCTCGCGAGGCTCATCAAAGTCTTAGTTTTGGATAAGGTGTGAGGCTAGCTGACTGGCTCGAGAAAATCGCTCGCTTCCTTTTGCGGTACTGGTACCTAGATGTCACCTTCGCTGTTGCCGGTTCACTCTTGCTTTTTCTCGCACTTAAGTTGAGGGAGAGGCATGTCGCTCGAGTTAATCGTGGGAACGGCGTTTTACGCAGTAGTCGCAATAGCGATGCTGATAAGGGATTCGAGGATGGAGCAACTTCAGAGGCAAATCTGGGAAACATACCTCTCTCTGCTCAAGGAATCGGAGAGGCAGAGGGAGGAATTGACTTTGATAAGGCAAGAGCTGAGGGAGATGAGGCGTGAGCTCGAGGGTCACTGAATTCCTCATCGTGTCGGTCTTTCTTTACCTCGTGGCACCGTGGCTGGGCATGTTAATCATCGTGGTCTCGCTCCTGCAGTTCTTTATGAAGAAAATGACAGGGAAAGAGCCCGTGGTCGTGGGCTCGTGAGCAATTAATTCTCCCTAAGGTGAGCCCCCATGGGTAGTGCGTCAATTAAGGTAAAGGTGTTCTCGCAGACCGATAAAGATGACAGGAGTTTGTACAACTTGCCCGACGGCTACCAGTTCTACGTAGAGAACGCGTTCAACAATGTGCACACGACGTTTGATTACCCCGGCGAGTATTTCGTGCTCGCAATCGGCTTCGGTGAGGTCGGCACCAACCAGGTCAGAGGATACGGCGTGATAAGGGAAAAGGGCAAGGTTACTATTTCCGGCGATTTAGATTACATTATTTACATAAGGAATAATTACACGCCAAGTCCGGAGCAATTCTCCGAAGCGAGTGGCGACCTACTCGAGGCTTTCCTGCACTCATTCCCCACGCCACAGGAAGCCCTCGAGGCTTATTTCAATTTGCTAAAGACCAAGGGCTACGTAATCTCTGATGAGTTTTTTGATGCCTTTAACCCCCTATTCTTAGCCTTGCTCGGATGCACCACAATTACCTACGATGAGGCTAAGAGGATAGCGAGGGCTCTGGTGTTCTTGCTGTACTTCGCCCCCGAATTTGCCAATGAAATCCTGCCGGACAACCTCAAGTTCACGCCGATTTATTCCTACTACCAAGACTACCTCACAGCGTTAAACCTCATAATCAACGCTTACGTATGCCCGATGGGGATAAATACGTCTTTGAGCACGGCAGTGAGTACCGTCAGTTCAGAAGTGTCCTCGGTAGTGTCAACGGTCACGTCTACGCTAGGTAGTAAGTCCTCGGTCACCGTATCCACGGTCGCCTCAACGGTAGCCTCTACAGTGGCGTCAACGGTGGCGTCCTTCCTCGGTAGCGTAGGGATTCCTCCCAGCACAGTGAGCGAGGCGAGTAGTTTGATTAGCTCCAGCGTCTATGACTACCTCACGTCCGTGTTAAGCTCTAACACTAGAGTAAGTGAGAGCACGTTAGAGCAGGGCATCATAGGGATTGTTGAGCAAGTCCTAGGCTCAGTCCTCCAGTTGCCATTTGGTCTCCTCAAGAAACTACTGAAAGCCTTGGTTGAGCTTCTGTTGAGCGTATTGTCACCGTTACTCAACACCTTGTTGCCAAAGATAGAAATCAGCACCTCAGTGAGTTACAGCGTATCCAGCTCTGGCTCTAGTCCATCTTCCTCAAGCTCCTCAACCTCAGCCAGCTCCAGCTCCTTTGGTTTTGGCTTTGGGGGACTCCTCTAGTGACCCCGTCGGCGATGTCTTGGGCTTGGCACGCCTGAACGAGCTCATCTGATTTTTTAGCCCCCTTTTCCTAATTCTTTGTATGCAAAGCCTGAACTCCTCAAGGCTCGAGCAAATAAAGGCAGAACTTTTTTCTGAATCCCTTGATTTGCGTGATGTCTACGCCGAAGGCAACGTTCTTCATGCAGGGTACAAGGTATTCCGGGGGCTTTCCGATGAAGAGATTAGGAGTCTAAAGTCCATCTTGGTTGAGCACAACGCGACGGTAAGAGGCAGTAGCCCCGTAGAACTATGGACTCTCATCAGCGTGAGGAATGGCTTCATTGTAAAGACTAATGTGGAGATTTCTTCACGGTTCAACATGGTGGTTCTCTACAAAGAGATTGTTCTCTTGCATGCCAAGCCCGACTGGGCTTAAGGTGTCCTTTTTTCTTTCCTCTCCTCTTTTTCTCTCATGGGCGACCCGGACAAAACCTCCAAAGTCTCGGGCGAAATCTTCCTCTCAATTCTGAAGGCAATTCGGGATGAGCTGGCGAAAATTTACGCCGAGTCCGTGATTTACGTGAATGAGCCTGTCGGCGATGCCTGTTTCCCCATTTATTGCAGTGAGGAAGACCTAACGCTCAACGCCTGTTTTAGCGACGTGGTCAAAGTGGCACAACAGGGCAAGTGGGACGTTTTTTACACCGGCTTTGCCCTCGGTAAATTCTTTGTAATCAACGCCCTCGGCGATAGCGAAGCAATCCTCTTAGACCCGAGGGACACCGAGGGGTGGGAAAAGGGCGAGAAAATTACCGAGTTTCAGCACGGTGACCTCAAAGTGATTCTTTACAAGGCGAAATCAAAGGACGGCACGAAGCCAGGGCTGTGGGCGACAGTGCAGTCCCCGGACGGGGTCAAAGACATGGTCTACTGGCTATAGGCTTTTTAGTCCGGAACTCCTAAGTAATTGTATGCAGAGCCAAACTGTGCTTGAATGGGACGGTAGAAAGACATGGGCTTTTTTGTGCATTCCTATGAGGTTCAGGGGGGTTTCCCCCACGTTGAGAGTGTGCTATGATTCAGCTGTCCTGGTGGCGAAGGTTAATGACATCAGTTACTTTGTGGGGTTTGCTGTAGAAGAGCCTGTGGTTTTTGGCGTCCTGCCGATGGAGTTGGGCAACAGGGGCTTCGTTGTGCCTGAAGAGCCACTCGGTAGATGGACAAAAGGCGAAAAAATGGTAACGATCAGTAACGGCATCAATGAAGTGACCGTCTACAAGGCGTTCTCCAATGACGGCAGACCCGGAATCTGGCTATGGGACGGTAAAAGGGAAAGAGTCTATCCCCTTCTCTTTGTAGAGAGCTAAGCCAGAAGGTTTTTTATTCTCCCGGCTAATTCTTTCCCTCGAGCAAAAATGTGCCTACGCCTCGAGCAAAGCTATGTTAATTTCCTCGGCAAGGTATTGGTCTTCCATGAGCCAAAAAAAGCTGTGGCTTTTTTGCACCTGAGTCCTGATGAACGGTTTTTCTGGGTAACTCTACTTCTCTGGAACGGCAAAGAATTTGAGGCTAAAGGCAAAGGGGGATTAAGCCGTGGATTAGCTATCCTCGGTGCCCTCGCAGAAAGTCATGGACTCTGTGTTGAGCTCCCTAGAATAAAGGCATAACCTCTTTTTTCAACGCCGGTTCTTGATGAAGAGAATTAGACTGGGCTTAGCTTTACTATGCCGTCCCTAACTTCGAGGAAGAGCACAGCCGAGGAAGGTTTAATCGGGAAACAATAGCCCTCCCACCAGATGTATCCCCTGGCGTGGCATTCCTCGTGAGTCAGATTGATTGTCGCCATCTTCGGCGTAAACTTTCCGTCCCTGTATTCGCCAAGTATGACCTCACTCATCCTCAACCACCTCCGGCTCCCATAAGTCCCTGTTAACGTCCCCTAGCTCGGCGATTACGAGGTATAACTTCCTCCCGTCACACGAGATGTTAGTCTCAATCTTTCGCACAGCAATAACCTGATACAACGGCACACGGAAGCACAACCCCGAGACCCAGAGGTATCCATCCCTTGTACACGCCTCTTCAGAGGTGCTTAGCGTGGGCTTGAATACGTCCAAAAAGCTCTCACACCCTTGTGCATCCCTTGCGAGAACCCCGAGGGGCTCGGAAGAGAGGTGCATGTGAAAAAGTCGGCGATGGAAACCAAAAGCACTCGTGGTTAATAAAGGGCAATAAATCGGAGACCATGGACATCCTTGAGCTCTTGAGCTTTCTCCAGAACTCCCTTGGAAGCTACAGGAAGAGAAAAGAAGGGGTACTAATCAAAGACTTGATTGCATCTTACCTACTTTACCACGATGAGGTCAAACGCCTCGAGGAATTCCTCCATGAGCACGGGTTTGTAGTATCATCCGCCAATGTCCTTGAGAGGGAATGGACATTCTACGATGAATTATTAGTACTGCCAATCGGCGAGGAGGACATCGCCGTTCAGCAGATGCTCGTGGTCAGAATCTCTAAAGTGAGAATGCTACACTACAGCATCAAAGTGTACCTCTACATCCAGATAGAAAAGGCACCGCCTTCGGTCTTTGAAGGCTAATTCTCTTCATCAAGAACGGGCATGCGTAGAAAATCATTGACTTTTTATCTCTAGGACTGCGAAAAGCGGGATTTTAGTCAGTTTCTTATTCTCTCTCTAGAGAACGGGCATGCATAAAAAAATGAGGATTACTTGTCGGGGCACCAGAAAGAGAGGAAGATGCGACCGTAGAACCTCAGCTTTTCCTCCTCAGAGTCATAGGTGGCGTAGAGCCTCCTCTCCTCCATAACATTGTCAAAGGGTTCAGCGACCGTGGAAAACTGCAAGGTCTCGGGGGTACTGGCATCAAAGAGATTGGCGTGTTCTAGCCAGACCTTAATGTCTGGGTATTGCTTCTCGGGGACTTCTACGGAGTCGACATAACCCTTCAAGGCGATGAATAGCCTCCTGTCATCAATGGCAAATACTTCCACCGTGACATCGTTCATGAGCTTGGCAGGTTCCTCAGCAAACAGGAAATTCTCAATGGCACGCTTGACCTCCCAGTATTCCTTGGTCTCTGGATAGTCTGGGCTCCAGGTGGACTTCAGTTCAGCCTTGGACAAACCCTTAGTGTTGCCAGCGTTGACGCAGGTTAGCGATACAATGTAGTTCAATCTTACCTCAGCCTCGCCGACCGTGTCATCAAGTTCAATAGTTAGCCTCACGTCATGTGTCACTACGTCCGTCCCCCATACCCTCCAGTAGTCGTAGTGGACACCGGGAAACACCTCGTGGGCGTCCTGGGCTAATAGGATGGCGAGCTCCCTCAGCTCAGCCTCGGAAAGCTTGTACACGGCTAGGGTCTTGGTCAATTCGAATTCAATGTAGTCACTGTGGACGGAGTACCTGATTACCCTAGCCCCACCCTCAGCGAAGAAGACAGAAGGCTGAGAAAAGGCAGTGGTTACAAAGGACTTGACCTGGGAAAAAACGGATTGAACTTTGGGGGAAATTTGAGATAGAGTGGTCTTCGCCATTTTGGGTCTGCCCTATAATAGGACTTTCAAGCTTAAAAGGCTTATGCCGGGCTGTGCCGTGCAGTTATACCTAATAAAATAATAAGGATTAAAGTGAGGGCAACCGTTCTCTTCATCAAGAACGGGCATGCATAAAAAAAGGGCTTTACGCTTTTGGTCTGAGGGTTACATAAGCGACAATCATGACCTCATCATAGAATTTGCCAACAGCGAGCATCTTTTCCACCTCAAAAGCACCGTCGGTCATGCTCTCAATAAAGAAAGCATCGTGACTCTTTTCATTCTTGAGAGGTGCAACACCCATTACTAATTGCATGACCTGCTTAGCCTCATCCTCACTATCCAACTTAAACACTGCTAACCTCTGGCTCAGCGTCACGTGATTCTGGGAGACCTCCATGACCTTCGCGTCCCTCGCCATGGACTTCCAGTCCTTTGCTAATGCCTCCTTCACGAGAGAAACGACCTTAGAAAAAACTTCCTCAGCTTTGGGAGAGATTTGGGAAAGAGTGGTCTTCGCCATTTTGGGTCTGCCCTATAATAGGACTTTCAAGCTTAAAAGGCTTATGCCGGACACCCGTGCACTTACTCCTATTAGAATAAATAAGGAATAAAGTAAGGGCTCATTCTCTTCATCAAGAACGGACATGCATAAAAAAAGTCATTCGCATTTGGCGTGGAAAGAGAATTCGGCAATGAGCGAGATTTTACCGTCCCAACGGTCTGGATAGACCTCAATGAACCTCTCCTCTTTTACGTGGGGGGCATAGCGATACACCTTGTAGAGGGACTCATTGCCTATCGTAAAGTGAGCTCCATAATAATAAACACTCTTCTGAAGAGCCTCAAGGATTGCATTGATTTCGTGAGGGCATGCCTTAAATCCGGCGATAAACCCCCTCACGGTGAGGTCATACTCGCCGAGTACCTTCCATGCCCTTATCACAGTCGCAGACCTGAACGGCTCGTGGAACTTTACGACGTGTAGTAGGTCGTGGACTTTTGATAATACCTCGCCGTAAACGACTGGCTTCGGCGACGTAAAGCCCATTAGGCTCCTGTACTCGCTAGCCCTCTCGGGTATTTTAACGTCCTTGAGCCTGGGACATGTGGCTTCTAACACAACGTTGAGGTCTACATTAATGGCTGACTTTTCATGGTCAAAAGTGACTGAGAGCTCCAGTATTTTTTTAAGGTCGCCTATAGACGCAGTCCTGAACGTGATTGCATTACCGTCAAAGTAGTAGCCTTCATCCTCAAATAGCCTCTGCACTGCCAGCATGGTCAGTGGCGGTAGCTTGGTAGAGACCATCCTCTTGCTGAAGGTCGCCTTGATAGTGACGTTCTCAATAGAGAACTCGTTGAACCTGACCCCCGTAAGTAAATCTAGGGGGTTGGTCTTTAACGTTTCGTTCACGAGAGAGTTAAGCCTGGAAAAAATAGCCTGTGGGCTTTCAAAGTTTTGGAAGTTGAGAGTCTCCGCCATCCCGGGTCTGCCTATAATTGTAAGTCTGAGCTTAAAAGGATTTCCCTCGGGGCGTGCCGTACATTTATTCCTAATAAATAATAAGGAATAAAGCGAGGGTTCGTTCCCTTGCTAGAGAATGGGCATGCATAAAAAAATCAGAGTACCTTGTGGGCGAAGCTAATTTCAAAGTAAAGGGTTAAGGTCAGAGCCTTGTAGTCCATCTCTGCTGTTACCTTCCTGATGACAGTGAACTTATCATTGAACCGCGTTACATCGCTGAGCTCCAAAAAGACCTTATCGCCGTCACGTCTTTCGTTGGCATCCACTGGCAGGTCTTTAAGCTCTTTCACATAGCCGTCCAGTACCTCTTTGCTCGGCACCTTGAACTTGAGGGCTCTATAATACAAGGTGAGTGTGACAGCACCCTCTCTGAAGTAGTAAATTGCGTCCGTTGGCTTCCTGACCACGCAGAACAGTGGGGCAAGGAAGAGATGGCTTTTTACAACGTCCATAGTAGCGTCTAGAAGCTGGGAGAGAGAAAAAACAGGAAGGACTTTCCTTGGCTTAGGAATCCTGGGGGTGTTGGTCTCATCACACATGGCGGGGTCAGAAATAATTAGAGTTGGAAGAATAAAAGGCTTACCCGAATGAACCCCCGGAAGCCGAGGGAGAGATGCTGGAGTGTGTTCCAGTATACCCATGGGGCAAAAGGGCTAAAATGCGAGTGTCCGGGCTGAGCCCCAGCACTTTGCTGAGGTCAAAGTTCACGCTGAAATCATAGACCTTCTGCGGGCTCTCAAAGTAGGAGTCCCTGAGCACGACGGCGGAGACATAGGCATCACCTACACCGTAGACGGCGAGCCTCCAGATGCCGTGCCTCACGGCAAATTCAAAGTCCAGCTCATTAGGCTCAAGTCCTTTGTGCACTGCCGGGAGGGCAATAATGTCCCCGTCGGTCACAAGGACTAAGTACCGTTTCGGTTCTAGACCGTCACACGTTAGTACCCTGCCTAGCTCGGACAGCGAGAAACGGCACGGAGAAAGCCCCTCAAGCCTCTCAAGAGCCGAAAGGGGGAGAAACCGCACCATGAGTTAGGCACAAAAAAATCAAGAGCCTTTAACCACGACCTCCGTAAGGCTCACTATAATAAATAATAAGGAATAAATACACGGGTTCAGCCCGACGTGGAGAGGTTCTTGAACACGTAAGTCCGCAGGTAATAAACCGTCAACGTTACCGCTCCCGCCATCAGCAAGGCATAGTGGAAGGGCAGGTGATTCTTGAACAAGAGAGTAGTATCAGCGAAGAGTCCGATGAGCTCCAGGAGTAGCGTATAGCTCAGCACGGTGACCACACCTTACCTAGCCTTATTTTTCCCCTTCAGTTGCTCCCTCAACGCCTCTTCAACGTCCACGAGTAAGCGTGAAGTCCCCACAGTGTGTTCAAGGTATGCATAAGGGACAAAAGACCTACGTAGAAACTCCCTAGCCTCAGACTCACTCATGCCAATGGTCTGCACGAGGACTGCCAATTTTGCGTAGGGGTTGTTGAAGAGCCCCTTGAGGGCGTTAGGGGGGACGTATGCAGATACCTCCTGTGTCACGCCGTTGACCTTTATCCTCTCAGTGATTTTCTTAAGAGGCAGTCCTTCGCTGACAAAGGACATCGCATTTCTCCGCATTTCCTTACTTGGTTCAAGGATAATGGTGAGTGAGTCCTTGAAAAAGAGACTTTCAGACTTGAACCCCCTGAATTCTTTGCCCACTACAAAGGGCTTACTAATCAGCCTCCGGTATGCGACCTCAAAGACAGGGTGTTTCCTTAATTCGGTTCTGACCTCTTCCTGGTTCTCCAGCAGTTCTAAGAGGAATTTGCTGACGCGTCTGACCGTGTACTCCGACGGTCTTCTGCTGATAAACCCACCAAGTCTTTCCTTGTACTCCAGCTCGGTGAGGTAGGTCACACGACCTCTTGTAACCGCAACAACGCTCTCATTTGCTAAAATGGTGTAGCTCGGGTAACGCCCGGTCTCGCACTTTGCCTGAAAGTAGGGAATGAAAGCCTTGGTGCACGCAATGTACCCGTAACCTTTCCGAGGTGTACAAAAAAAGTACTCACTCATGACTTCTCACTATCGCTAAAGAACGCCTGGAGGAATTTAAAGACTGCCTCCATCTGTTTTGCCCTGAACTTGTAATACGGTGAAAGGTCAGCCGGCACTACTGCGACCTTGGGGGCATAAGTCTCTGAGATGTTCACGCTCGGTGAGTAGTTCAGTGACGTGTTGACGTCCTCGGTGTAGCTCTGGGTCTCCGACGGTGAGTAGACCTCGGAGGTCTCGGTGGACACGTTTACGGTTGTGGTAGGGGCATAAGTCCGGGAGGTCTTCGGTGAGTACTCCTGGCTCTCACTGCTCTCGCTCTGCTCGGAGATGCTGGGGGAATAGTCGTAACTGTACTGGGAGTCCTCAGAATACTGCCAAGACGGCGAGTAATTGACGTTGGAAGAACGTGAGATGGAGACGTCTCGCCTGACTTTCATCTTGCCTCACCTTAGGGACTCATAAAGCCTCTCGAGGAACTTGATAATGGCGTGCACCTTCTTGAGCTCTTCCTCAACCCAGTGCCCTTTCTTCCAGAGGTTACGACTCTTTGCGTTCTCTTTGGCGAGTCTGCGAATCCTAGTGACATCACCTGGGGGCACGGGAGGGGTCACGGAATAGTGCACGAGGTCGTGGTCTTCAACAAGGTCTGTAACATCATAGCACTCGCCGAGTACCTCACCTGTCTCTGTGTTGATTTCAAATCCATCCTTACACACCACGTGGGAGTCCATAGGCGAGAACTTGGAAATCGCAGACTTAAGTACTTCATTTGAGGATAATTAGATAGGGAGCCATGGCTCTCTCAAGACTAAAGAAAAGGGAGCCCACTTTCCTTGAACTCTATTTCTCACCTAGAGAGGTAGAAATTGAGCCGGTATTAGAAGACCTTACCAAGGTCGGTGTGTTTGACAGCGAGAGCGACGGCAGAAGGGTCTTGTTTGGGTGGAGTGCGGTAAAGCCGTTCGGCTACAAGCACATAATTGTTGACCTCAAGGCAGTCCTGGAAGGGAAAAAGGGCGGGGAGGAAGGTCTTGATGCCCTCATAAAAATGCTCAAGGACTGGGTTGAGAACTACAACATCCTCTTCGCGTATAACGTGGTCTACGACATGGGCGTCCTTTTACTGCCTTTTGAGAAAGAGATTCCCCACCGCAACGTCTTTGAGAATGTAACTGTCGGAGTAAGGTACGTGCTGTCTCACAAGGACTACAAGGTGGTCGTGGAAAGAAAAAAGCTGTTCTATGTGATCTCGCTCTATGAAAACAATGAACTGCTCGGAAGGACAGCAGTATACGACCTGATGGTCTACTTCTCGAGTAGCTTAAAAGAGGCTTATGACAAGTTCAAGGACTACATCCCAGAGGAATACAGGCTGAGCGACGGCGATTACCAGCAGTGGCTCAAGGACAAAGAGGAGAGGGGCAAGATAAACGACGTCAGCAAGGTCGTGAATTACAACCTGCTGGACGTGAAAGTAACCGCAGGGCTAGTGCATGCACTCAAGGAGATTTATGACAACAAAATCGCCGAAATAATGGGTCGCAATTTCAAGGTGAGCTACACTTTGCCACGTTTGGGGCTCTACGCGGTCACTGACGGCGACCTCAATGTTGTCAAATACCCCCAGGAAGTCCTCGCAGGCACCGACAAAGCTGAGCTGTACACGGCGTTAGCCCTCTCATACAGAGGTGGGTTCTTTAACAGCAACGCCCTCGGCGAATTCCGTAAGGTCTATAAGTACGACGTGAACTCAATGTATCCGTTCTTCATGTCGCAGGTGCCACGTTTGGAATACATCGGTGCCGACACAAGACCGGAGTGGGGGACATTTGATCTAGTTTGCGGGTTCTTCGCAAATAACACAGCAGTGCCCATTAAAATCATGAACCAGAGCGTCGTGACGCAGACCACGTGGGGATGCTTCTGGGGTTTCGAGATTGAGCCAAAACTCCTGGCAGAGCACCTTGCTCTGGACGGCATTTCAATGCCCAACCCGTATCCAGCCCTAAGACCGTTGAAAGTCGTGAAAGTCTTCCGTTTCAAGTATAGCCCGAATGTACTGCCCTTCCGCTACGCAGTCAGGGAAATGTACCGGCTGAGGAAGGAATTCAAGGCTGAGGGCTCGCCATTAGAGAAGAGCATCAAGATAATCATGAACTCCAGCTATGGTAAATTCGGCGAATTGCGGTTCATTAACCCGGCGAATGAAAGGCTCGAGGTCGCATCACTAATAACAGCAATGGGACGTGTGTACATTAATTCCGTGCTACCACGCGAAGAGGTTGTGACCTACCTCACGGACTCAATTGTTGCAAAGAGACCCCTGCCGAGCGACGTAGTAGGCGAAGAGTTAGGACAGTTCAAGGATGAAACGCCACAGGACTATGAAGTGTTTCTGAACTACAACAACGGGATTTACGCATTCATGGGAGGCACTGAGGAGGTCTTCCACACCAGGGGCTTCAGCCCCCACGACAACAACTCAAAGAGACCATACTATTTCGCGAGAAAGTTCTTTACACAGTACAGGAAACTCCTGAGGCAAGTAAGGACACCCTATGAAATCGTGCTTCCAGCGAAAAAATTTGTGATGGTAAAGAGCCAAGAGACCATTGAATTTGATGACCGGAAGGAAATCGTGCCGATTTTGGGGCTCCTGAAGACCACGGAGGTTGACGTCCGGGGTGTGAACAGCAAGATGGTCTACGCACCGTTCAACGCCGAGTACCAGAGCTGGGGCAAGATAATCCCGACGCCTTTCCACGCAGTCCTGTGGAAGGTATTTGTGGACAAGGGAGTGAGGAAAATGGTATTCCACAGTCACATTGAGCCGTTGAGGTCAAACGAGATTTACCTGGATGAGTCCACGTTGGACTTGTTCAAGGGACGCACCTCAGCGTGGAATCTCATGAAGGTACTCTACGGCGAAGACCACGAGCTCCAGAGGGACTTTATCAGCGATGATGAGCACTACGTGCTTTTGTTCAAGCCACCGAGGAACCTCATCGCGTTCATGGCTTACTGGAGCTTCGTGAAGCCCCCCTTCCGACTGTTCAAGGCAAAGGGCAAGCAGGCTCAGATTCCCACGGAGTTAATCAACATTGAGTACTATTTCCCCGAGGCTGAGGAAATCCCAATCGCCGAAGAGGAAAAGGTGAAGCCCAGCGAGGAAGTGACCACTCCCGAGGAAGAGAAAGTAAGCGAGGAAGAGGAAGAATACCAGTCCCTCTTGGACAAAATTGAAGAGGAAGACGTGGATGACCTCACCAACAGCCCCAGCGAGTAAGGCTTATTTTTTCCCACACAAAGACTCACAGTTAGGTGGTTGAATGGAGAAACCCGTGATTGTAATTGAGGGTCTAGACAAAGAGGGTAAGACCACTTTTTCAAAACGGCTGGCAGAGTTCCTGGGTCTGCCTTACATCCATTACCCCACGACAGCGGAGTGTTTCCACCTCAAAGGGGACGCAAAAGTAGACTGCTTCCTGCTGGACATGGAGAAAACCACTGACTTGTTGAGGGACGGGGCTATAGTTGACCGTTACGTCATTTCCACGCTGATTTACAATGATGTGCCACCGACGTGGGAGGAAAGGGTGGTAACACTGTTGTCTAAGGTTGACACACTAATCATTACACCGCTCGGCTATAGGCTACTGAGAGCAAAGCTGAGGTTAATGGAACTCGAGGGGATGTCCCGTGTCCCTGCAGTCCTGTCATTAATACCTATTAATGTTATGAAGTTGGGAGGCAAGGTAGACGTCGCCGAGACGGTGAGGTACTTCAGCTCGCCATTCTCGAGGTTGTGGCTATTGGCAAACGCGGAGGTGGATGGCGGTGCCGACGTTTGAGGAGGCGTTGAACAAGCTGAAAGAGCAACTACTCTCTCAAAAGAAGGAAAAAGCGAGCAACGAAGTCTACGTCACCGAAATTGTAAGCTACTACTATCCTTACCCCGAAATAGCGACCAAGGAAGTGCTACTAAGGGGGCACATCTACCACGCCGGGCTCCAGTGCCTGTTCAGAGAATTCCCCATTGAGATTGAGGTGAGCAAAAAGATGACGGTGGACAACAAGGAATGGATAATCAAAGGCAGAATTGACATGGTGACGCCGGACGCACTCGTGGAAATCAAGAGCTCGAGGAAGAGCCTAGCATACGCGTCGCTCCAGCTCAACATCTACCGTTACCTGTTGCAGAGCGACAAAAAGCTCGTAGTGTTGTACCCTGACCTGACCTATGACATCGTGAACCCCATGCCCTTCCAGGAGGTTGAGGAAAAAATCGTGAGATACCTGAGGAGCCGAATTGTTTGAAGTTAAGCCATGAAGTTCTTCCGTAAGTACCCGTGCTCGTATTTCTTCCTCGAGGACTTCTCCCTCAACGTCTGTGGCGAGACCCTGAAGTTTCCCTTGCCCGAACTTGTGGATGTGATAAAGTCGCAGTTTGGCTGGGAGACGGGAGTAGCCCACTTCGCGTGGCTCATGTTGAATTGCCCGGAGCTGAGAAAAGAGGTATACTCGCTGAGGCTCTCAGCAGACGGCTGGTGGGCACTCGTGACGCTCGAGGAAGCAATCTGGACGGCAGTACAGGAGGGCTGGGAGGAAGCCCAACTTTTCTATAAAATAATTAGGAAATACAAGCCGATAATCGTGAGACCGGCTCTCACGTTTGATAAGTGCGAGGAAGAATACAACCGAGCCCGGAAGACCCTGACGGTTGAGGTTGACCCCGTCGTGTCCCAATTCGTAGTGGGGCTTATCGGTGGTGTCCCCACGGAGCCCGTTGATGCCCGGGTGCGTCGTGCCCTCCCGGGAGGCTCGAGACCTACCGGCAGGTCTCTAGTGCCCCGTACCCCTTCCTCCCTCGGGGGTACCCAGTCTTAGGGAGACTTAAAAAGACCTGGCGAGGGGTTGTAATAAGTTGGCTTTTCTAAAAGCCCAGGACAGCATCCCTTATGCCCCTCCGGTGCCGATTTTCCTATGATGGAAGTGTATAAACTCACAGGCTCGCAGGAGTACTATGCGTTCTACGTGGGCAAAGAGTATGAAATGCTGAAACTGCCAAAAGAGAGGCACTACTTAATCTCGAAGTGTGCCGGCGATTTTATTGCGTTCACGTCACCTAAGTTCACGAAGGACAAAATTGGAGAATGGCTCTTCTGCTCCTTAATCAAGAGGCTACCCCATTTCATGGTTCTCGAGAGGGAGACGTTATGAAGAGCGAGGTAAAGAACCAGCTCATGGAAATCATCCAACGCTACTACGACGGCGACATCAAGCTGTTCTTGTTGGACATGCTGAGCGATGAAGTGTTCAAAGCCCTCCTGCTGTACTCTGTGCTGGAAGAGCTCGCCGAGCAGGTGAAATTACAATGATAAAAGTGTACAGGAGATACGCGTTCAGGGTCTTGAAAAAGTTCAGGTACTTGCTCGGCAGACGGAGGCTCACGATGAGGTTCTTGGACGCCAACTACTACCACGATAAGCAGTTCTATCTCCTGCCGTTTGACGGCAAAAAAGAGGTAGTCTACGACCCATACGGCGAGTACCTTGAGCAGGTACTGAGGGAAAAAGCCTCAAGAGGAACTCCCTAAAGTCAGTTTCTTTTTTCTCACTTAAACTATTTCTAAGGTATAAGCACTCGTGCCGTGGTGAACAACAATTAATTTGACGTGCGTGGGGACTGAACGGGGAATTTCTATGATTCGTGAGATAAAGCCTAAAGCCAAGGGGGCAACGTTTCAGACAGTTGAGAAAAATTAACCACTCCGTTGCAAGCCGGCTGAGAAAAATTCAGACCGTATAGGTAACAGTGTTGCAATGCCATTACAATTTCTTCCACCGCACCGAGAAAAAGGGCTCTCTACGTAGAGAAACTGTTCAGCCCCAAGGGGCACCGGGATTGAAAGAGCCTCCCGGCACGCACCACCTCTGAGCCGGCACCGGGAGGGAGGGGGGTACCCCG
>JBBINF010000271.1:0-25986 GCA_037444045.1 Sulfolobales archaeon
TTCGGCGACACTGGGTCGCTTACTCTCCCTTAGCCCTCTTGATGTACTCCCGGAGCCTGGCATACAACTCCCTCACTCGGTCATACGGGAGGTGCTTCGGGAGGTAGGTGTAGTAGTCCTTGAACTTTAATGACCAACAGCACGGGGCATACTCGGCGAGCTCGGGGTGGAAGAGCAAAAAGGTGCAGTACCACACTTTCACTTTCTTGCTCGGTGCGTGCTCGCAGTAGTGGTTCATTAGGATAGCCCCGAGTACTTGCCCCTCAAACGCGAGGTGGACTGCCCTCTTAATGTTGTGCTTTGTCCTGCTCATAGGTACTCCTCGGACTCGGAGGTATTGCTCAGTCTAACACTGTTACCCCTGGTAAGGGGGCACCCACCACGCTTACTGAGGATGAATGCTGATGCCACCGAGAGGACTACCATGCCTGCGATGATGCCACCGACCACGGCTAGCACTGTCTTGAGGTTCACCATTGCCCCTCACCTTATTGGTCACATAAACCTCTGCGGTGACGGTCTGTAGCCAGAGGTCAGGACGTGGTAGAACGGGAATGCGAAAAGGGGCTCATCGGTACAACGCTTCCAGACAATTTTGGCTTCGGGGAATAACTCTTTGACCATCTGCAGTACCGGCATGAGGACAATTGCGTTGAGGTCGGTTATACCGTCAAAGTCGGCTCTCAAATAGGTCTTTCCGTTTACTTCCACAATGACCGAGTAGTCCCTCCCGTTACACTCAGCCTTATCGGGCATGACTTAAACGGAAAGAAAAATGCTTACGTTTCAACTACCGGATAAGTTTTAACAACAACTGGCAACGGTTTGAAACAGTCCACACCACATAAGCTACTCATGGTCTGGTAACATTCTAGTGGTGGTATAGCCAGGGGGTCTTGTCCAGGACAACATGACTTACATACCGTGTTTTTTACGAAGTCGTTACAACATTCTTTACAAATTTGACCACCATTTTTGACAATTCTGGCAATTATCAGCGAAGTAGTTAGGGCACCGAGCAACTGTATCACCGGATGAGGAATAAACGCTGTCATCATAGCCGAAACTATTGCTAACAAAATCAATAATGTACAATTTGCTGAGAACGCTAGGTATGTCAAAAGTGCGGACAACAACACATCAATACCGGCATCAACAATGCTAAGCGAAACCGTCATACCTTAACGTGTTAAAAAAGACGGAAAAAATCACGAGCTCTTACTTACGGTCAGGTACTGTTTCACGTATGCGTAGACTCCGTACCCTATTAGGGTCAGCCCGGTCAATTGTAGGAAGCCGTACCTGCCGGTCTTGGGGCTCAGATAGTACAGGGCAAAGCCGATTAGGATAGCGTATAACGGTGCGTAATTGGTGGTCTTGAAGATGATGCCAGCCAATACCCCTGCGATGACGGCACTTACTAGCACGCTGACGTCTAGGCTCACGGGGTTATTTGGGACTACCACGGTCGCACTCATGCCCATCACCTTACGAGGAAATTATAGCCTCAGTCTGCCTCTGTATGAACTTTCCAACACCGAAGGACACTATGAGAGCACCGAGTAGCTGTATCAGTGGGTGAGCCCTCATTAGGGTCATTATGGCTCCGACTGCGATTAGTACAATTGCATCTACGTTGCCCAGCGAGAACGCTATGAAGGACGCAATGATAGCGGTCACGAAGTCTATTATGACCCCACCAGTCCCGATTACGTCCACTGCCATACCTTATCACCTTACCTCAGGTTAAAAGCTATACACGAGTTTGGACATCACGTTTCCGACCCTGTCAACTATCCTGCCTTTCGCACCGGCGAAGTTCTCCAACTCTGCGAGGGCTACGTCAATGTTCTTGTTCTGGTACAGCTCTGGGTACTCTTTCCTATACTCCCTGCCAGCCTCAATCATGAGCTCATCTACCTTAGCTACTCTAGCGTAGTTGGGCAACAGGCTCTGTATGGTGGCAATTGCCTCATCCCTCTTTTCCTTCGGTGCGTTGGGGTCTTTCAGCACATCAAACTTTTCCTTTATGGTCTTCAGCGTCTCGGGGTTGGTCACAGCTTTCCTGACGGAGTCCTCAACGTAAACGGGTAGCCTCTTACCCTGCAACTTACTCTCAATGTCGACCCATGCGTTGTACAGGGAGGCACCGCTCATTACTCCGAGGATGTAGTTGTCAGCCCCTTGCAAGACACCTAGCACAAACCTCAGCGTTGCGTCCGGTCTTACGGAGACCCTATTAGCCTTACTCTTCCTGTGCCTAGCCATCCCGGCTCACCTTAGTCCCGGATTTAAGCGGGTATGACACTCGCTATTGCCTGCCTAGAGGGCATCGGCTTCATGTTAGCAGGTGGCACTTCCTGGGCAAACGCTTTGGTCATGGGGGACTGGGTCAGCGTGGCTACGAGTGGCTGTACCAATGGCTCGCTCAGTATCTGCTTTAGGAAGTTAGCCCTGTCCGCTAAGGGCAACTTTACCTTAGTGTTCTCGTAGGTCTGAGACGCTTCGGACACGGCTACACCGACCACTGCCGACCTTATCCAGTTGGTCTCGGGGTCAGTCCTGGCTGGCAACTGTAGCCCGTTCAATTTGCCCTCGAGGATGGTTATCCAGTTATTGAACTGTACTGCACCCTCCAGGGAATTTATCTGCCACTTTGGAGTAGCGAGTATGCTGTGGGCTAGCCATTTGGTCTGCCATTCATAGGTGTTGGGGAATGCCAAAACAGGGAGCTTTTTCCTCTTGTTGGACATGTGGGCTCACCTTATCCGGGCTTTTATACGATTACCTCAGCGAAGGCTGGTGTGCCTGCGTTGGCAGTGGCTGTGGCAGTGGGCACCCTCACAGTCCTCGGTCTCTCCATAGCGAGCACTAGTGCCAGGGCAGTTATAGCGAATAACATGACCACGACCACGTTGCTGGTGTTATTGAGGTTGCCGGTTGTATACAGTATTACTAGGATTGCCCCGATGGCTAAGACCACATAAAGCAAGTGTGTATGGTCTATCATTTGGACTCACCTTACCCCACTTAATTAAGCCCGACCTGTGGTCAACAAGTAGAGCATGTAGATGTCGGAAATGAGGAAGACAACGATGAACGCAATGAGGAAGTAGAGGACTTCGGCATGTGCCGTAATCAGCATGCTCTCACCTCACGAGGTGCCCCCGCACGAGGTCAGTCCCGGACTTGATGAGGTCTCCGAGCAGGAGCCCGATGCCTTCAGCAAACCTGAACCCTATTTTCTCAATTAGGAACACTGCGATTTTGATTACCATGTTGATGAGCTTAATCACGAAATTGATGATGTTGAGGATAACACCGGACATGGCTATCCCTGGCAGTTGCCGGCTAGGTATTGGAAGATGTTGTAGCTCGGGGGCATTTTGCTGTACAGGTAAGCGTATGCTATAACGGCAATCACTGCCACGACCCCGAGGCTGAGCAGGAGTTTGACCGTGTCCATGTCCTCACCTCAGTAGCCCGCTAACCCGAAGTACTTGAGCACTGAGTTCACGGCAATCACTATGCCCACTGCCAGCACGAACTCACCGTAGCCGGGGACTGTGACACCGAATAGGTACATGAGTAAAAGTAACGCTACCATCACACCGAGGGCAATGTACGCTGGATGGTATTTGATGTTGAGCCCGTTGTAGACCGCATACGCTACGAGGTTGGCTACTATGAATAACCCGAGGACAGCGACTACGTCCGAGACCGAGTAGGAGAACATTACGTCGCACCTCCTCCAATCAGGGTCGGGTTGATGAGGAATCCGTAGTTTCCTATCAGTTTAGCTATTCCGAAGAGCACGAGCACTATGATTATCAGTAGGTCTGGGTACCCTACCAGAACCCACGTGATAAACGCGATTCCCGCAATCACTAAGGCATTGTACTGCGTGATACCGTACTTACCAGCGACTACGTCTCCCAGCACGGCATCTAGCAACGTAAAGAACGCTGAGGCAATTACGTAGCCGAGCATCTTTCCTCAGCTTATTGGGCTCTTTAAGTTGTGTCGGCTATCGCAGACCTCATTAGTACAACCGCTACCTCGTTCATGCGTCTCGTGTGGAAGGTACTCGTAACGTGCCTGCACGGGCTCAAAATTATCCTCTACACCTTCGTGCACACTGTGAGGGACTTGTTCATCCCCGTGGGCTAGCCGTTGTTTTCTTTCTGTTTAAGCCATGCCGGAGAACGTTGAGGGGCAGATTTCTCAGCTCCTGGGGCTCTTGAGCAAAATCCCTGCACCCCTCAAGTCAGCCATGGGTAAGCAAATCAAGGACGCTGAGGCATACCTCAAGTCAATCCACAGGGTCGCAACCCTTCCGGTAAAGCTCGAGGACGACGTTGCCGTGGTCACGCTGATTGTTTCTAAGAAAGCCCCACCGATGAGGACGTCACCGGTCTACGACCTCGATGACCTCAAGATTATCATGTATGCCGTGATTAAGGCTTACAACAGGCTCAAGCCCGAGGCTTCAGTCAAAGACTTCCTGCACGACCTCCTCGGAGTGGAAGAGCCCTCTACGGGCACCTCAGCGAGCACCTCGGCAAGCACTTCCGAGTCCGGGACTGGAGCGAGCACTGAGGGAGAGGGAGATGAAGCTTGAGAAGTATTTTACCAACAACGAGATTGAATTTATCAAGACCTACGCACAGCAGAACAACCTCAAGGAAGAGGAAGCCGTAATCAGGCTCGCCAAAGAGATGATTGAGACCTACACGCTGAAATACCTCTCGGGGCAACAAGTCCTCGCACTGATTGATTTGCTCGCCATGAAAATCCCCATGTGGATAAACACCCAGTTGATGGCATTGAGGTCAGCCTACCAGAACGTGAGGCTCACGGCTCAGGCAATCAAGTCCGTTGAGGCACCGTCACTGACCGACCTAATAATAGAGTACCTCAAGAACCCAGAGACGTCAAAAGAGCTCATGGGGTTTGTCTCACAGTTGGTCTCAAGCCTCGGGAGCCTGTTCTCGGGCAAAAAAGAGGTGAGCCCTGAGGAGCCGGGCTCCGAAGATGAGAGCGAGTTCCTCTGACTACTGGGCTACCGTCGCAACACTCCTCTTTATTACGAATTTTTTAATTAGGTAGTAAGCCACGAGCAGGAAGACCATGGAAAAAACGATTGAAAAAATGAGTTTTCCGTTCATTCAGGTCACTTCTGCTCTTTTTCATCTTTTGCGTTCTCGGCTACCTTTTTGGACGCATGTATCCTCTCAATTGACTCTAGAGCGTGGATGTACTCATCCTTCTTTGACTTCCTGTTAAACACGTCACCTATTACCGTTATAGCCCCGTAGATTATGCCGATGCCGATGCCAAACTCAATGAAGTAGTCCACGAGTTGGATTATGGGGTCGGTCGCAGTCATGCTGGCTCACCTTACTCAGACTAATAAAGGTGCCTCCTTTGGACGTCTGGGTCTCTGCTCTGGTACCTGACGTCATCAATTTCGTGGGCATAGGAGTACATCTCAAGCCTGTGTATGTAGTCCAACCTCGCTTTCATCTCCTCCCTTTGGAGGTAGAGGTCAAAGAGCTCTTTGGTGGCAAAGAGGATGCCAAACCCGAGGACGGCTCCGGCAATGAGGTACTCAAGCCCCATGCCCTACACCTCATGAAGAACTCGTTTGGCTCACAGTGATGGTGAACTGCTTGCCGAAGGCAGTGAACTCATAGGTTGAGCCGGGCTGTGCGAAGTAGAGGAATGCCACCAACGCTATGATGAGCACGAGGGCTACTGCCATACCCACTCACAACTTAGGGGATAAATTAAGCCCCTCATCCCCCGCAGTTGAACGTCCCGGTACAGTTGAAGTTGTACCCAGCGTAGTTTTGGGCTACGTTGTCCTCGCTGTTGTAACAGTCCCCGAAGTCGTAGCCTCTACCGTTCTCACACTCACTGTACTGGGAGTTGCAACACTCCAGGTCTGAGTTGGCTATGGACGTCACCGTGGACTCGCAGGTACTCTCAGACGTCGAAGCCAATGAGACACACGTGGCATGAGCGTTATGACAGCATGCCTGGGCACTAGCGAGGCACTGCTGGGCTGAGGTCACGCATGAGTTGTAGGTACTCTGGCACTGCTGGGTCGAGATAGCGTAGTTGTTCTGGCACTCGCTCTCTGAGGTCGCATACTGGCTCTCGCAGTACTGCACAGAGGTAGCGTAGTTCTGCTGGCACTGGGCATAGCAGTTAGCCAATGCCGTCGGGTCGTTGCCGTATAGATTGGAGCAGTTGTCCTGGCAGTTCTGGAGGCACGTTGACGCATTGGCTAGGCAGTCCTGTAGTGACGTCGACGCACCTGCGAGGCAATTCTGTAGATACGTTGATGCCTGGCTCACGCAGTTGCTGTAGTTAGTCTGGCAGTTGTTGACGGCAGTGTCGTAGCATGACGTGGCAGTACTCAGACACGTAGAAAGAGCGGTGCTACACGAGGCAACTGCGTCAGCGTAATTCTGTCTGCACTGTGCCAGCTGGGTGCTAGCCCACTGCGACACAGTAGAGACGCAGTAGTTCAATGAGTTCTGGCATGCGATGTAGCCCCGGTTGCCAGAGCCCTGCGTGGTGAGGCACGGGCAGTTTGAGTTAGTGACCTCGCAGTTTGCCGAGGTCTTACAGCCGTACACAAGGTTGAGGACTGGGCATACCCCCAGCTGTCCGAGTACACACCCACAGTTGAAGGGGGTTATTGCTGAGAGAAAGCTAAACGGTGAAAAGCTCAGCTCAAAGCTGAAGAGCCAGATGCAGATGCCGAAGTTGACGGTGAGGTTAGAGAGGTAGCAGAGGATTAGGGCTACCGAGTCCAACAGCAGTCCGACAATGAGGTTTATCAGCCCGATGGGGGTGCCCAGGGCAAAGCCGATTTGTTCTAAGGTGCCCTGGAGCGTCTGGTTTAACGTGTAGCAGAAGGGGCAGTTGTCCCCGAATTTAGGCAGTTTGATGTCAGCGTGGAAGAGGAAATTTGCAATCTGCGATACGATGTAGCACCCACCAAACGAGGCACCCTCGGCAAAGCCGATGAACAGGGCAAGGAATAAGTCCAACAGCCCGGAGATGAGTTCATCAACAGAGGACACGATACCACGTAGGGCAATGCCCACGTCGTAGATGAGGCAGGCTAGCCAGCGTGGCACTGCTGAAATAAGCAGAGCGAGGTAGACTGGCAAATTCACGAGCAGGTAGCTGAGGTCAAAGCCCTCGGGTACCGGTAAGACATCGCAGATGCAGAGCTCCTCTTTCTCGAGGTTGATGGGCTTAATGGGTCGGCATGGTCTGTGGTTCTGGCTGAAACAGCACAGGGGGATTGGTGGTAGACCCTGGAGGTTACTGTGCGGTAGGTTTCCATAGACCGGGCACGTGTAGGTCGAGCACGACGTTGGGGTGCCCACGCTCCCACCTCAGCTTGAATAGCACGGCAGACCGCTCGGTGGTGGGCAGTTGAAGCTGAAGGTGATGGTCTTGTGGAAGATGACGCTGAGCCCGAAGTTGATGAAGTCTATGAACGGGCTGAAGGGGGCTAGGAAGACGTAACCGAGGACGCAGAACAAGTAGTTGAGGTAGCTCTGGGGGCAGGGCTTTCCGTTACAGTAAAAGAACGAGAGGATACCGCTGGTGCTGACGTTACTGCCGGTCGCATCGTAACAGCCCGTAGCCGTAGAAGGGCACGCACAACTGAATGCGAGGCATTCCTGGGACGACGGTGTAAACAGGTTGAGGACTGAGAGGAACGGGAACAGGTTGTACAGGACGCACTGTGGACACTCAAATGACTGGAGGGAGCCCAACAGGAGGCATACCGGGAAACGCACTACCACGCTGACAGCCATCAAGATGTAGAACCAGAGGTTGACCACGAGGAAGGATAGCGAAGGTATCGGGGGGATGATGTCGCAGAGGCACTCAATGGTGTCCAGCTCCTGCAGTAGGCTATTGTAGGTGCTCTGGAACGTCGACAGGGCTGTAGACAACTTAGCGGACATGTTCCCACCCCGTTATGTCCTCCTCTTTGAGAAGAGCTCGAGGGGCTTAATCTTTGTCAACCCAAGGTAGAAGGTCGTAGCGATGGGTATCGCAAACGGCTCCAGCGAGGGGGCAAAGACGGAGAGCAGTATCTGCACGGGGCACGAGAGGATGTAGAGCAGGTAAGTGACTGCGGAGACGGCAAAGGCAGGTAAGAACAGGAGGAACCACGGCAGGTTCACGAGCACAAAGCCGAGCCCCTGTTTAACCACGCTGACGTAACCGTTGAGCACACACGCAAAGTTGAGGAAGTTGAAATACTTACAGCCCGGGTTACAGCAGAGTGTCTCTACGGAGAGCGTGCAAAGTGGACACTGATTACTCCCTCCTGCCAATGGGGGTCACCTTTCTGACGCTCGCTAACTCGTGGATAAGCCCAGTGCCTTTGAGCAGGAAGTAGAGGTTGAACGACAAGAGCACGACAATGAGGAAGTCCGCAAACTGGGGGTACTTTACTACGATGAGGTAGAGGAGGACGGCTATGACTGAGACCAGGATAACCTCCAGTGCCATGTCTTAATTGAAGGAAAAAGCTAGCCCAGCTCGAGGAGCTTAGCGAGGAACTGTCTGGCATAGACGTCGCTCCTGATAATGGGTCTCTGGTTCTGGGCAACAACTAAGGCAGTCCGTGGCTCAATGGTGATTTCCGTCTCCGGTGAGACGTTCTCACCCTGGACGCTCGGGTATGCCGGTGGCAGGAAGAGCAGGGGGATGTTACGCTCGGGGTTATACCCCAACATGTAGTTGAGGACTGGGTCGGTGTTGCCCGAGGCAGATGCGGTAAACGCTTCGCTATAATTATTATTAGGATTATAGACACGGCTCACTACCGACGTTCTTGATTCAGAGACGCTCGGCTGGTAGACCTCAGTGATTTCCGGGGCATAGGTCACGGTACTGGCACGGCTGAATGACCTTGCAAGCGACGGGGCAAACCTTATGCTCCTGGCACGGTTCAGAACCTTTGAGAGCGTCGGGGCAAACGTGTACTTGGAGGTCTCTGCGATGTTCTCGGTGCTTTCAACTTCAGAAATGAGCGGTCTGGGACGGACTACCCTAGGACGTATGGTTGGTCTCCGGGAGACCACCTGCTCGGCTATGGGTCTCCTCACTGGCTGAGCCAGAAGTGGTGGCATGAGCCTCTGTCTTCTGACCACTCCCACAGTTGGGGTCACGACCACGCTCGGAGCCTGTCCAGTGACCACGCTCGGGGTCTCTTTCACCACTGCTTCGTGGGGTCTCTCGAGGACTGCGACAGCCTTTTTTGGCTTTTTCTCGGCACCTGAGACTACTGAGGCTAGAGCACTCACTTCCGCTCACCTCCCAATAGCCTCCTCAGGTGTTCAGCCACCATCCTCCTGAAGGGCTCCGGGGTTATCCCGTAGCTGGGCTTCGGGTAGCGTGGGGTCGGTCTCTGCGACGTCTTTGGATACACCGGTCTGTGGACTTTACAGTACTCACGGGCAATTGTCAGCAAGACCCTAAGCGAGTCCGGGCTCAGCTTTGCCTTAATCATCCTGCCCGCAAAGGTGTTGAAGTACTCCGTCGCCACCTTTTCGGGCTCACCGCAGATGTCCTGTAGCACTGACGCAGGGACTTCCAACTCAACGATTTTGCCCTCGGTTGTCGTAACAACTACCTTTGCTTTCCCAGTCCTAATCAGCTCAGAGACTGCGTCCTTGACCAACTGCTCCTCTGTCTCCCTCTCAATTTCCTTTAGGGCTTCCACGTCCTGTTTCTCCTCCGGCAACGGTCTGGGCTTTACCACGACCTTCATGGGCTTTAGCCTGGCTGACGTCGGCAGTGCTGTGATTTGGAACCTCTCACCGAGCACGACCAGAAACCTCGAGTACCTCGCTAACAGGAATTTGTCCTTTATCGTTGCCTTCGCCTGGGGGCTCTCCTCTACCTCCTCAATGAGCTCCTCTTCCTCTTTCTTCTCGGTCACGGGCTTCGCCTCACGCACGTCAATCGCAATGATTACACCGTAAGCCTTTTTCCTCAGCCCCTTCGGGAGCTCTTCCACGGACTTTACTACACTCTTCGGCACCGCACTCATAAGCCCGTGTCCAGATTTGTCCATGATTAACACAAAGCCCTCTGGGCTCTTAGGGTACTTCCTGAGCCTCAGTGCCACTTCCTCCTCAATTGCCTCGTATTTGTCCACGATGTCCTCGGGCATGTCAACGTAGAGGGGTCGGACTACCGCAGTCCCTTCCACAAGGTAAACCGGCATGCTCTCACCTTAAGTCGGCTTATTTGTGGCTAAGCCATGGAGTTCTTCATCTTCAGCACTTACATGAAGGGCAACGGCTCGTATTATTGGCTCTGCAAGAGGCTTGCTGACGCCATGAGCCAAATGGGGCACCACGCTGTGGTCGTGGAAGACGTGATGAACTACAGGGGGTCACCGTTTCCTAGAGATGCTATTCACGTCCACATCACCTCACTGAACGCAATGGTGGACTTCCTGAAGTCCGAAGCCCGGAAGAAGTTCCCGTTCACGTATGTGGTTGCCGATTCCGTCCTTGTGAAGACCCCAGTCCTACAGATTCCTGAGCTTGAGAAAAAGTACAACGTGAAGGTCTTCGTGCCCTCAGTTTGCAACTACCTGAAGCTCTCAAAGTTCATCAAGGTCGGCTTTTTCCCGCACGTCGTGCCGGTCGAGGACTTCGTGCCCTTTGAGCAGAGGAAGACGTGGTTCATAATCGGGGCAAACGAGCCCGACTATGACCGGAAAGGGATGTTCCTAGCCTACTGGCTCAAGGAAGCGGGGTTCCCGGTCAAAGCCCACTGCCACAACCTGTGCCCACCCGGCTTTGCTAGACCAAATGTCTCAAACGAGCAGATGGATGCCCTCTGGAGGGACGTGAAATGGTATTTAGCGTTCTCGCATGCCGAGAGCCCCCACCTGCCGTTGCTTGAGGCTTACTTACACGGTATCCCGGCATTCTACCACGACGCTACAGATTTGCATTACCTCGGGGTCGGTGTGCCCCTGCCGACAGGGTACCCCCAAATACGTTCTCAAAGGGAAATCCTTGCCTGGGAATACGACTACGGGAGGCTCTGGGATGCCGTAGCCATGGTGTACAAGTTCCCTGAGGACGCATACGCAAAAGTCTCGCAGGCTGTGTTTGACCTCGGCAAAAAGTGGTTTGGCAAGCCAAGGCTCAAGGACTTCCTAAACCTGGACAGCGTGGACTACGACCCGAGTGAACTACTCGAGGACGTGAAAAAGGCTAGGGAGGTGGTTCCCGTTGTTTGATGTTGTAATCAGCATCATGGCACTTTACGCAGGGCTCCTGCTCTATTTCCTAATTAAATTAATGATAATAGAGCCGGAGGATGAGGGGGACGGTGTAGAGGGTG
Organism: Sulfolobales archaeon; assembly: GCA_037444045.1. Classification (GTDB taxonomy): domain Archaea; phylum Thermoproteota; class Thermoprotei_A; order Sulfolobales; family Sulfolobaceae; genus Aramenus. The sequence continues at coordinate 11,413 of JBBINF010000271.1, forward strand.
GCAATAAGTACCAATGATTTGTTAGCCTTTATAGTTGGGGTCTTGATTGGTGCCTCACTGAGGCTACACGAGATTCTGAAAGTCCTCGAGGGTGCTCATCATGAATGAGCTCTTTTTCTTCCTTTTCGGCATGAGCGTCGGCTATACTCTGCCCGTGCTCGTGAGGCTCATCAAAATCTTTCTCCTGGATAAGGTGTGAGGCTCGCTGACTGGCTCGAGAGGGTCGGTCGCTTTCTTTTACAGTACTGGTACCTTGACATCTCTTTCGCAGTCGCTGGCTCGCTCTTGCTTTTTCTCGCACTTAAGTTAAGGGAGAGGCATGGGTCTCGAGTTAATCGTAGGCACGGCATTTTACGCAGTGGTCGCAGTAGCGATGCTAATCCGAGACTCGAGGATGGAGCAACTCCAGAAGCAAATCTGGGAGACTTATCTATCCCTCCTGAAAGAAATGGAGAGGCAAAAGGAAGAGCTAGCCCTAATGAGGCAGGAGATGAGGGAGATGAGGCATGAGCTCAAGAGCCGTTGAATTCCTTATCGTGTCGGTCTTCCTTTACCTCGTGGCACCGTGGCTCGGTGTCCTAATCATCGTGGTCTCACTCCTGCAATACTTCATGAAGAGAATGCCAGGGAAAGAGCCCGTGACCGTGGGCTCTTGAACAATTAATTCTCCCTAAGGTGAGCCCCCATGGGTAGTGCGTCAATTAAGGTAAGACTGTTCTCGCAGACTGACAAAGATGACAGGAGCCTCTACAATTTGTCCGACGGCTACCAGTTCTACGTAGAGAACGCATTCAGTAACGTGCACATGACGTTTGATTACCCCGGTGAGTATTTTGTACTTGCAATCGGCTTCGGTGAGGTCGGCACCAACCAGGTCAGAGGATACGCTGTCGTGAAAGAGAAAGGCAAAGTCACGATAACTGGGGACTTAGACTTCATAATTTACATAAGGAATAATTACGTACCTAGCCCGGAGCAGTTCTCCGAAGCGAACGGTGATTTACTCGAGGCTTTCCTGCATTCATTTCTCACACCTCAGGAAGCCCTTGAGGCTTATTACAAGTTGCTAAAGTCCAGGGGCTACGTAATCTCCGATGAGTTCTTTGATGCTTTCAACCCCTTATTCTTAGCCCTGCTCGGGTGCACCACAGTCACTTACGATGAGGCAAAGAAAATAGCGAGGGCTCTGGTGTTCCTGATGTACTTCGCCCCCGACTTCGCCGGTGAAATCCTGCCGGACAACCTCAAGTTCACACCGACCTATTCCTATTATGAAGACTTTCTCACAGCACTGAACCTCGTAGTCAATGCCTACGTGTGCCCGATGGACATCCTTACAGCCCTGACCTCGGCAGTGAGCACCGTGTCCTCGGCAGTTAGCACACTCACCTCTACGATAGGTAGCGAGCCCTTGGTCACCGTGTCAACAGTAGCATCAACGGTAGCGAGCACCGTAGCCTCAACGGTAGCGTCCTTCCTCGGTAGCGTAGGGGTTCCTTCCAGCACGGTGTCACTAACCTCTACGGAGGTCAGTTCCAGTGTTTACAGTTACCTAACGTCCACACTGAGCTTTAACACGAGCGTAAATGAGGACATGTTAGTTCAAGGCATCATAGGGGTTGTTGAGCGGGTCTTAGAGAGCGTGTTATTCCTACCGTTTGGTCTCCTCAAGAAACTACTAAAAGCCTTGATTGGGCTCCTGCTGAGTGTGTTAACACCCTTACTCAATGCCCTATTACCGAAACTCAACATCAACGTCACTTCTAGCTCTACCAGCACCTCAGTGAGTGCTAGCGTGTCCGGCTCTAGTTCCACCTCATCTAGCTCTAGCACCTCCAGCTCTAGTTCTGGCTTTGGGGGACTCCTCTAGCGTCCCACTTGATGACATCTTAGACCTTGAACACCTCAATGAGCTTTTTTAGCCCCACTTCCTAATTCTACTTATGCAAAGCCCGAGCTCTCCGACCCTCGAGAAAATAAAGGCAGAGCTTTTTTCCGAGTCCCTTGATTTGTGTGACGCATACGCAGAGGAGAACGTTTTGCACTGTGGGTACAAGGTCTTTCGTGGACTTTCCGATGAAGAGATTTGGACTCTTAAGTCTATTTTAATTGAACACAACGCGACGGTCAAAGGAAACTATCCCGTAGAACTATGGACTCTCATCAGCGTAAGGAATGGGTTTATCATAAAGATTAACGTAGAGATTTCCTCACGGTTTAACACGGTAGTTCTCTACAAAGAGCTGGTACTGCTTCACACAAAGCCCAACTGGGCTTAAGGTGTCCTTTTTTCTTTCCTCTCCTCTTTTTCTCTTATGTCCAACCCGGACAAAGTCCCTGAAGTCCCAGGCGAAGTCTTCATCTCAATTCTGAAGGCAATTCGGGATGAGCTGGCGAAAATTTACACCGAGTCCGTGATTTACGTGAATGAGCCCGTCGGTGATGCCTGTTTTCCAGTGTACTGTGCGGAGGAGGACGTCGAACTCAATGCCTGTTTCCACGACGTGGTCAGAGTGGCACAACAAGGGAGGTGGGACGTGACCTATGCCGGTTTTGCCCTCGGTAAGTTCTTTGTAATCAATGTACTCGGTGATAGCGGAGCTATCCTCTTAGACCCCCACGATACCGAGGGGTGGGAAAAAGGCGAAAAAATTACCGAGCTCCAGCACGGTGACCTGAAGGTGACCCTTTATAAAGCGAAGACTAAGGACGGTACTAAGCCCGGGCTCTGGGCATTAATCCAGTCCTCTGACTGGACTGAGGAGAGAGTCTACTGGCTATAGGCTTTTTTACCCATTATTCCTAATTTTATTTATGCAGAGCCAAACCACCATTGAATGGGACGGACAAAAGACATGGGCTTTTTTGTGCATTCCTATGAGGTTCATGGGGGTTTCCCCCACGTTGAGAGTGTGCTATGATTCGGCTGTCCTGGTGGCAAGGTCTGAAGCCGTCAACTACTTTGTGGGGTTTGCCGTAGAAGAGCCAGTGGTTTTCGGTATCCTGCCGATGGAGTTGGGCAACAGGGGCTTCGTTGTACCCGATGATTCGCCAGAGAAGTGGACAAAAAACGAAAAAATAGCGACTATCTCCAATGGTATCTACGAAGCGACCATCTACAAGGCAACCTCCCACGACGGTAGACCCGGAATTTGGCTATGGGACGGTAAGAGGGAAAGAGTTTACCCCCTTCTCTTCGTTGAAGCTTAAGCCAAAGCCTTTTTTATCCCTCCTGCTAATTCTTTCCCCCGAGCTAAAATGTGCCTATACCTCGAGCAGAGCTACACGAATTTCCTCGGCAAAGTGTTGGTCTTCCACGACCCCGGCAAAGCGGTGGCATTTTTGCACCTGAGCCCCAATGAGAAGTACTTCTGGGTGACCCTGCTCTTACGGAACGGCAAAGAATACGAGGCTAGGGGTAAGGGTGGTCTGGAGAGAGGCTTAGCCCTCCTGGGAGCCCTTGCAGAAAGCCACGAGCTCTGTATTGAACTCCCTAAAATAAAGGCATAACCTCTTTTTTTCAACGCCGGTTCTCGAGAAAGAGAATTAGACTGGGCTTAGCTTTACTATACCGTCCCTGACCTCTAGGAAGAGTACAGCCGAGGAAGGTCTGATAGGGAAACAGTAGCCCTCCCACCAGATGTACCCCTGTGCCAGGCACTGGTCATGGTCTAAGTTGAGGGTCGGTGTCTCCGGCACAAACTTTCCGTCCCGGTACACTCCTAGCACGACCTCATTCATCCATGACCACCTCCGGCTCCCAGAAGTCCCTGTTTATCTCACCTAGTTCAGCGACCACGAGGTAGAGCCTTTTGCCGTCGCACGTGACGTTAGTCTCTATCTTCCGCACGGCAATGACCTGGTATAACGGCACACGGAAGCACAACCCCGAGACCCATAGATACCCGTCCCTTGTGCATGCCTCCTCAGAGGTACTTAGTGTGGGCTTGAACACGTCTAAAAACGACTCTATGCCTTGTACATCCCTTGCGAGAACCCCGAGGGGCTCGGAAGAGAGATTCATAAGGGAGTCTTAGCGACGGAAATCAAAAAAACCCATGGACATTCTCTCTCTAGAGAACCGACGGACATAAAAAAAATGAGGATTATTGGTCGGGGCACCAGAAAGAAAGGAAGATACGAGCGTAGAATCTCAGCACCTGCTCATCGGGGTCATAGGTGGTATAGAGCCTCCTCTCCTCAATGACGTTGTCGTAGGGTTCAACAACGGTGGCAAACTGTAGAGTCTCGGGAGTGCTAGCGTTGACATCAAAGAGGTTAGTGTGCTCCAGCCAGACCTTAATGTCTGGGTACAGCTTCTCGGGGACTTCTACGGAGCCAACATAGCCCCTCAAGGCAATGAATAACCTCCTGTCATCCACAGCAAACACCTCTACCGTGACGTCGTTCAGTAACTTCGCTGGCTCCTCAGAGAATAGATAGCCCTCAATGAACCTTTTGACCTCCCAGTATTCCTTGGTCTCTGGATAGTCTGGGCTCCAGGTGGACTTCAGTTCAGCCTTGGGCAAACCCTTAGCGTTGCCAGCGTTGACGCAGGTTAGCGATACAATGTAGTCCAACCTTACCTCAGCCTCATAGACCGTGTCATTAAGCTCGATGGTCAGCCTCACGTCATGTGTCACTGCGTCCGTCCCCCATACCCTCCAGTAATCGTAGTGGACACCGGGAAATACCTCATGGGCATCCTGGGCTAATAAAGTAGCGAGCTCCCTCAGCTCAGCGTTGCTTAGCTTGTACACTGTGAGAACCTTAGTAAAGCTGAACTCAACGTAGTCACCGTGGACAGAATACCACGTAACCCTAGCCCCACCTTGTGCGAGAATGGAGTGGGGCTTAGAAAAAGCGGTGGCTACGAGGGACTTGAGCTCGGAAAAAACGGATTGGACTTTTGGAGAGGTTTGAGAGAGGGTGGTCTTCGCCATTCCGGGTCTGCCTATAACTAGGGGTACTGGTTAAAAAACCTTTTCCCGGGCTGTGCCCTGCAGTTATACCTAATAAATAAATAAGGAATAAAGTAAGGGCAACCGTTCTCTTCATCAAGAACGGGCATGCATAAAAAAAGGGCTTTACGCTTTTGGTCTGAGGGTTAGGTATGCAATAACCACGACCTCATCATAGAACTTCCCGACAGCGACCATCTTCTCAATTTCAAAGTTGTAATCAACCGTGCTCTCTATGAAGAAAGCATCAAAGGTTTTGTCATTCTTTAGAGGTGCAACGTCCATGATTAATCGCATGGTCTCTTTTGCCTCATCTTCGCTAGCCAATTGAAATGCTCCGAGTCTCTGGCTCAAAGTTATGTGGTATTGACTCACCTCAAGGACTTTCATGTCCTTCGCCATGGACTTCCAGTCCTTCGCTAATACCTCCTTTACTAGAGAAACGACCTGAGAAAAAACGGATTGGACTTTGGGAGAGGTTTGAATGAAAGTTGGGCTAGCCATTCCGGGTCTGCCCTATAATAGGGAGTCCAAGCTTAAAAGGCTTATGCCGGGCACCCGTGCACTTACTCCTATTAGAATAAATAAGGAATAAAGCGTGGGCTAATTCTCTTCATCAAGAACGGGCATGCATAAAAAAGTCATTCGCATTTGGCATGGAAGCTGAACTCAGCAACCAACGACAGCTCTCCGTCCCAGTAGTCGGGGTAAAGCTCAACGAATCTTTCCTCTTTTGCGTGGGGGGCATAGCGATAGACCTTGTAGAGGGCTTCATTGCCTATCGTGAAGTGAGCCCCATAGTAATAGCTAGATTTCTGCAGTGCCTCAAGAATTGTATCTATCTCATGGGGGCATGCCTTAAATCTGGCAACAAGCCCCCTCACAGTGATGTCGAATTCGCCCAGCACCTTCCATGCCCTTGTTACTGTCGCATTCGTGAACGGCTCGTTGAACTTCGCTACGTGCAGTAGGTCGTGGACTTGGGTCAGCACCTTCGTGTAGACTACTGGCTTCGGAGAGGCAAATGGTAGCGAGCTCCTGAGCCCACTGACCCTCTCCGGCATTTTGAAATCCTTGAGTTTGGGGCACTGTGCCGTCAGCGTAATGCCTAGGTCAACGTCAACGGCAGAGTTTTCATAGTCAAAGTCGACGGTAAGCTCCAACCTCTTCCTAAGGTCACCTGTGTAAGCGACCCTGAACCCAATCGTATTGCCGTTGAAGAAGTAGCCTTCATCTTCAAATAATCTTTGCACCGCTAGCATGGTCACTGGTTGGAGCTCAAGAGTTAGCAACCTCTTGCTGAAGGTCGCCTTGATGACGCCGTTCTCTAACGAGAACTCGTTGAACCTGACCCCCGTAAGAAGGTCTAAGGGGTCGGACTTAAGGGTCTGAGAAATTAGAGAGTTGAGTCTGGAAAAAATAGCCTGTGGACTTATAGACTTTTGGAAGTTGAAAGCCTTCGCCATCTCGGGTCGGCTATAATAGGCATTCTGGACTTAAAAGGGTTTCCCCGGGCTGTGCCATGCAATTATACCTAATAAATAATAAGGAATAAAGTGACGGCTTGTTCTCTCGCTAGAGAACGGGCATGGATAAAAAATCAGAGCACCTTGTGGGCAAAGCTGATTTCAAAGTAGAGCGTCACAGTCAGTGTCCTGTAGTCCAACTCTGCAATGACTTTCCTGGTGATGGTGAGCTTATCATCAAATCGTGATACATCGCTGAGCTCTAGGAAGACTTTATCACCGTCCTGCCTCTCGTTGATGTCAACTGGTAGGTCTTTGAGCTCCCTCACATACCCGTCCATCACTTCTGCGTTTGGTACTTTGAACTTGAGGGGTCTATAATAAAGCGTCAGTGTGACAGTGCCCTTGCTGAAGTCATAAGTTGCGTCCACTGGCTTCCTGATAATACAGGACAACGGAGCGAGGAAGAGGTGGCTGTTGATGATGTCAATTGACGCATCTAAAAGCTGGGACAGAGAAAAAACGGGGTGGACTTTTTTCGGCTTAGGAATCCTGGGGGTGTTGGACTCATCGCACATAGCGAGTCACTAATAATTCATCCTCAAAGGATAAAAGGCTTATCTGAATGAACCCCCGGAAGCTGAGGGAAAAATGCCGGAGTGTGTTCCAGTATACCCATGGGGCAAAAGGGCTAAAATGCGAGTGTCCGGGCTGAGCCCCAGCACTTTGCTGAGGTCAAAATTGACGCTAAAGTCGTAGACCTTTTTGGGGCTCTCAAAGTGCGAATTCTTGAGGACAACGCCAGCGACATAGACATCGCCGAAAAGGTAAATGGCAAGCCTCCAGATGCCGTGCCTCACGGCAAGTTCAAAGTCCAGCTCACTGGGGTCAATTCCTTGATACACGGCAGGAAGAGCGACAATGTCCCCGTCTGTCACGAGGACTAGAAATCTTTCTGGCTTCAGTCCGTCGCACACCAGCGTCTTACCTAACTCGCTTGGCTCAAACCGGCACGGAGAAAGCCCCTCAAGCCTCTCGAGAGCTGAGACCGGGAGAAACCGCACCATGAGTTAACCGCAAAAAAATCAAGAGGACTGGAGAAGGGCTCCGTTCTCCCAGGCAAATGCGTTAGCGTCTAAGTCCTGTAAAACACAAAGCCCATGAGTAAAGACTTGATAAGGAGCTAAAAAGGGTTATGCCCTGGGAACGGCTCGCTATAATAAATAATAAGGAATAAATACACGGGCTCAGCCCGACGTAGAGAGGTTCTTGAACACGTAAGTCCGCAGGTAGTACACCATCAACGTTACCACTCCTGCCATCAGCAGGGCATACTGGAAGGGCAGGTGGTTCTTGAATAAGAGAGTGGTATCAGCGAAGAGCCCGATGAGCTCTAGTAACAACGTGTAGCCCAGCATGCTGTCCACACCTTACCTAGCCTTATTTTTCCCCGTCAGCTGTCTCTTCGACGTCTCCTCAACGTCTGCGAGAAAACGAGAGACCCCCACGGTGTGTTCAAGGTATGCGTAAGGGACAAAGGACTTGCGAAGGTATTCCCTAGCCTCGGACTCGCTCATGCCGACGGTCTGCACAAGGACTGCCAATTTTGCGTAGGGGTTGTTGAAAAGCCCCTTAAGGGCACTGGGTGGGACGTATGCGGATACCTCCTGTGTTACACCGTTGACCTTTATCTTCTCAACGACTTTCTTAAGCGGTAGTTCCTCGCTGACAAAGGACAAAGCGTTTCTCCTCATTTCCTTACTCGGTTCAAGGATAATGGTGAGCGAGTCTTTAAAGAAAAGGCTCTCAGACTTGAACCCCTTGAACTCTTTGCCCACTACGAAGGGCTTAGCAGACAGCCTCCGGTATGCGACCTCAAAGGCTGGGTATTTCCTCAGCTCAGCACTGACCTCTTCCTGCATCCCTAATAGCTCCCTGAGACGTTTGACCACGTAGTTGACCGTGTACTCAGACGGTCTTCTGCTGACAAAGACCCCGAGTCTTTCCTTGTACTCCAGCTCGGTGAGGTAGGTCACACGACCTCTTGTAACCGCAACGACGCTCTCGTTTGCTAAAATAGGATAACTAGCGTAGCGTCCGTTCTCACACTTTACTTGAAAGTAAGGGATAAGTGCCTTAGTGCATGCGATAAGCTTGAAACCCTTCCGGGGACTGCAAAAAAAGTACTCACTCATGACTTCTCACTGTCACTAAAAAACGATTGTAGGAATTTAAAGACTGCCTCCATTTGCTTCGCCCTGAACTTGTAGTACGCTGAGAGGTCTGCCGGCACCACAGCGACCTTAGGGGCATACGTCTCGCTCACGTTCACCGACGGAGAATAGTTCAGTGACGTATTGATGTCCTCGGTGTAGCTCTGGGTCTCGCTGGGTGAGTAGACCTCGGAGGTCTCGGTAGAGACGTTCACGTTGGTGGTCGGTGCGTAAGTCCTGCCCGCTTTCGGGGAGTACTCCTGGCTTTCGGACGTCTCCTCGGTCTCGGAGACACTGGGGGAATAGTCGTAACTGTACTGGGAGTCCTCGCTGTACTGCCATACCGGTGAGTAGTTCACGTTGGCAGAACGTGAGACAGAGACATCCCTCTTAACTCTCATTTCGTCTCACCTTAGGGACTCATAAAGCCTCTCAAGATACTTGATGATTGCGTGCACTCTTTTGAGCTCTTCCTCGACCCAGTGCCCTTTCTTCCAGAGGTTGCGACTCTTTGCATTTTCCTTTGCGAGCCTGCGAATCCTAGTGACATCACCTGGGGGCACGGGAGGGGTCACGGAATAGTGCACGAGGTCGTGGTCTTCAACAAGGTCTGTGACGTCGTAGCACTCACCGAGGACTTCGCCCGTGTTTACGTCTACCTCAAACCCGTCCTTACATACTACATGGGAGTCCATAGCCGAGAACTCGGAAGCCGTAGACTTAAGTACTTCCTCTATGAATAATTGGATAGAGGAGCCATGGCAGTCTCGAGACTGAAGAAAAAAGAGCCCTCTTTTCTCGAGCTCTATTTCTCACCTAGGGAGGTAGAAGTTGAGCCGGTATTAGAAGACCTCACTAAGGTCGGTGTATTTGACAGCGAGAGTGACGGAAGGAAGGTCTTGTTTGGGTGGAGTGCAGTAAAGCCGTTCGGCTACAAGCATGTAGTTGTCGACCTCAAGGCAGTCCTGGAAGGGAAAAAGAGCAGGGAGGAAGGTCTTGATGCCCTCATAAAGATGCTCAAGGACTGGGTTGAGAACTACAGTATTGTATTTGCATTCAACGTAGTCTATGACATGGGTGTCCTTTTACTGCCTTTTGAGAAAGAGATTCCCCACCGCAACGTCTTTGAGAATGTAACTGTCGGAGTAAGGTACGTGCTGTCTCACAAGGACTACAAGGTGGTCGTGGAAAGGAAAAAGCTGTTCTATGTGGTCTCGCTCTATGAAAACGATGAACTGCTCGGAAGGACAGCAGTGTATGACCTGATGGTCTACTTCTCGAGTAGCTTAAAAGAGGCTTATGACAAGTTCAAGGACTACGTCCCGGAAGGGTATAGATTGAGCGACAGCGATTACCAGCAGTGGCTCAAGGACAAAGAGGAGAGGGGCAAGATAAGCGACGTCGACAAGGTCATAAGTTATAACATGTTGGACGTGAAAGTGACTGCAGGGCTAGTGCATGCCCTCAAGGAAATTTACGACAGCAGAATCTCCGAAGTGATGGGACGCAATTTTAAGGTAAGCTATACTTTGCCACGCTTAGGGCTCTACGCAGTAACCGACGGAGACCTTAACGTTGTTAAGTATCCCGAGAATGTCCTCTCAGGCACCGACAAAGCCGAGCTCTACACTGCCCTCGCTCTGAGCTATAGGGGTGGATTTTTCAACAGCAATGCCCTCGGTGAATTTCGCAACGTGTATAAATACGACATCAACTCCATGTACCCGTTCTTCATGTCACAAGTACCACGTCTGGAATACATTGGTGCGGACACTAGACCGGAGTGGGGGACATTTGACCTAGTCTGTGGTTTCTTTACGAATAACACGGCAGTGCCAATTAAAATCATGAACCAGAGCGTGGTCACGAGCATCACCTGGGGCTGTTTCTGGGGCTTTGAGATAGAGCCTAAGCTCCTAGCAGAACACCTTGCCTTAGATGGTATTACGATGCCCAACCCGTATCCAGCTCTGAGACCGCTAAAAGTCGTAAAGGTGTTTAGGTTCAGGTACAACCCAGACGTCCTGCCGTTCAGGCATGCAATTAGGGAAATGTACCGGCTGAGGAAAGAGTTCAAGGCTGAGGGCTCGCCATTAGAGAAGAGCATCAAGATTATCATGAACTCGAGCTATGGCAAATTCGGTGAGTTGCGGTTTATCAACCCGGCGAATGAAAGGCTCGAGGTCGCATCACTGATAACTGCGATGGGACGTGTGTACATCAATTCAGTCCTCCCACGTAATGAGGTCATCACTTATCTCACGGACTCCATAGTCACAAAGAGACCACTTCCTAGCGACGTAGTCGGAGATGAACTGGGGCAGTTCAAGGATGAGACACCACAGGGATACGAAGTGTTTCTGAACTACAACAACGGGATTTACGCATTTATGGGAGGCACTGAGGAGGTCTTCCACACCAGGGGCTTCAGCCCCCACGACAACAACTCAAAGAGACCGTTCTATTTCGCTAGGAAATTCTTTACACAGTATAGGAAACTCCTGAGACAGGTAAGGACACCCTACGAGGTCAGGCTCCCTGCCAAAAGGTTCGTGATGGTGAAAAGTCAGGAGACCATTGAGTTTGATGACCGGAAGGAAATTGTGCCGATTTTGGGGCTCCTGAAGACTACGGAGGTCGACGTCCGTGGTGTGAACAGTAAGATGGTGTACTTGCCGTTCAACGCTGAGCACCAGAGCTGGGGCAAGATAATCCCGTCGCCTTTTCACGCCGTGCTCTGGAAAATCTTCGTAGACAAGGGAATAAGGAAAATGTTGTTCCACGGACGCATTGAGCCGTTAAGGTCAAACGAGATTTACCTGGATGAGACCACGTTGGACTTGTTCAAGGGACGCACCTCTGCGTGGAATTTGTTGAAGTTGCTCTACGGGCAAGACCACGAGCTCCAGAGGGACTTTATCAGCGATGATGAGCACTACGTGCTTTTGTTCAAGCCACCGAGGAACCTCATCGCGTTCATGGCTTACTGGAGCTTCGTTAAGCCCCCGTTCAGACTGTTCAAGGCAAAGGGAAAGCAGGCACAGATTCCCACCGAGCTCATCAACATTGAGTACTATTTCCCCGAGGCTGAGGAAATCCCAATAACCGAAGAGGAAAAGCCGAAGCCCAGCGAGGAAGAGGAGGTGAGCGAGGAAGAGAAAGTGAGCGAGGAAGAGGAAGAGTACCAGTCCCTCTTAGACAAGGTTGAGGAGGAAGACGTGGATGACCTCACCAACAGCCCCAGCGAGTAAGGCTTATTTTTTCTCGTGCGAAGACTCACAGTTGGGTGTTCAAATGAAAAGACCCGTAATCGTAGTTGAGGGTTTAGACCACGAAGGTAAGACCACGTTCTCAAGACAATTGGCAGAGCTACTCAAGTTGCCCTACGTCCATTACCCCACGACGGCAGAGTGTTTCCTTTTACAAGGTGAGAAAAGGGTCGACTGTTTCCTGACGGACATGGAAAACACGGTCGACTTGTTGAGGGACGGGGCTGTCGTTGACCGTTACGTCATTTCCACACTGATTTACAACGATGTGCCACCGGTGTGGGAGGAAAGAGTAGTAACACTGTTGTCTAAGGTTGACGCACTAATCATTACACCGCTCGGCTATAGGCTATTGAGGGCAAAGCTGAGGTTAATGGAGCTTGAGGGGATGTCCCGTGTCCCGGCAGTCCTGTCATTAATAAGAATTAATGTTATAGAGCTGGGTGGCAAAGTGGACGTCACTGAGACGGTGAGGTACTTCAGCTCAGCGTTCTCAAAGTTGTTTTTGTTGGCAAATGCAGAGGTGGGCAACGGTGTCGACGTTTGAGGAAGCGTTGAACAAGCTCAAGAACTCCCTACTCTCACAGCAAAAGGAAAAAGTGAGCAACGAGGTCTACGTCACGGAGATTGTGAGTTATTACTATCCATACCCGGAGCCCCCGGCTAAAGAAGTGTTGTTGAGGGGGCACGTGTACCACGTCGGGCTCCAGTGCCTGTTCAGGGAGTTCCCCATTGAGGTTGAAGTAAGCCGGAAATTGACGGTAGACGGCAAAGAATGGGTAATCAAAGGCAGAGTCGACATGATAACATCGGACGCTATCGTAGAGATTAAGAGCTCAAGGAAGAGCCTACTGTTTGCGACCCTTCAGCTGAACATCTACAAGTACCTGATGCAGAGCAACAAAAAGCTCGTGGTGCTGTACCCAGACCTGTCGTATGACATCGTGAACCCCATGCCCTTCAGCGAAGTTGAGGAAAAAATCGTGAAATACCTGAGGAGCCGGATTTTTTGAGATTAAGGCATGAAGTTTTTCCGTAAGTATCCGTGTTCCTATTTCTTCCTCGAGGATTTCTCCCTCAACATCTGTGGCGAGACTCTGAGGTTTCCTTTGCCCGAGCTTGTGGACGTGACAAAGACGCAGTTTGGCTGGGAGTCAGGAGTAGCCCACTTTGCGTGGCTCATGCTGAATTGCCCAGAGCTGAGAAAAGAGGTGTACTCGCTGAGACTCTCAGCAGACGGCTGGTGGGCACTCGTGACGCTCGAGGAAGCCATTTGGACGGCAGTGCAGGAGGGCTGGGAGGAAGCCCAGCTCTTCTATAAAATAATTAGGAAATACAAGCCAGCAATCACGCAACCGGCTTTGTTGTTTGACCGGTGCGAGGAGGAATACAACCAAGCCCGGAAGAGCCTGACGGTCGAGGTCGACCCCGTCGTGTCCCAATTCGTTGTGGGGCTTATCGGTGGTGCCCCTTCCGAGCCTGTTGATGCCCGGGTGCGTCGTGCCCTCCCGGGAGGGGTGCGGTCTCCTCTGCCCCGTACCCCTTCCTCCCTCGGGGGTACCCGGTCTTAGCAGGAATTAAAAAGACCACGGGACGTGTCTTAATAAGCCGGCTTTTCTAAAAGCCCAGGACGGTATCCCTTATGCCCCTCCGGTGGTAAATACCGTCTTATGGAAGTCTACAAACTGACAGGCTCACAGGAGTTTTACGCATTCTACGTGGGTAAAGAGCATGAAATAGTGAAACTGCCGAAAGAGAGGCACTACCTAATCTCAAGATGTGCAGAGGACTTTATTGCATTCACGTCACCAAAGTTCACTAGGGACAAGAGCGGAGAATGGCTCTTCTGCTCCCTAATCAAGAGGCTCCCGCACTTCATGGTTCTCGAGAGGGAGACGCTATGAAGAGCGAAGTTAAGTCCCAGCTCATGGAAATCATCCAACGCTACTACGACGGCGACGTAAAGCTGTTTTTGCTAGACATGCTGAGCGATGACGTGTTCAAAGCCCTCCTGCTGTACTCAGTGTTTGAAGAACTGGCTGAACAGGTGAGGCTACAGTGATAAAGGTGTATAGGAGGTATGCGTTCAGAGTCCTCAAGAAGTTCAGGCACCTGTTCGGCAGGAAGAGGCTGACCATGAGGTTTCTTGACGCAAATTATTACCACGACAAGCAGTTCTATCTCCTGCCGTTTGATGGGAAAAAAGAGGTGGTCTATGACCCCTTCGGTGAGTACCTAGAACGGGTGCTGAGGGAGAAAGCCTCAAAGGGAGCCCCCTAAAGTTAGTTTCTTTTTTCTCACCTAAACTATTTCTAAGGTATAAACACACGTGCCGTGCTGAACAACAATTAATTTGACGTGCGTAGGGGCTGAACGGGAAATTTCTATGATTCGTGAGACAAATCCTAGAGCCAAGGGGGCAACGTTTCAGACACCTGAGAAAAATTCGCCACTCCGTTGCGAGCCGGCTGAGAAAAATTCAGACCGCATAGGTAGCAGTGTTGTAATGCCATTACAATTTCTCCCACCGCACCGAGAAAAAGGGCTCTCTACGTAGAGAAACTGTTCAGCCCCGAGGGACACCGGGATTGAAAGAGCCTCCCGGCACGCACCACCGCAAGACCGGGGCTGGGAGGGAGGGGGGTACCCCGTCCCCCCGTCAGTC
>JBBINF010000272.1:0-5549 GCA_037444045.1 Sulfolobales archaeon
CGGCCTCCCTGAATCCGTCAGTTATTGCTATGGTTGAGCCTATGAGTTGTGTGATTTTCATTATTGATAGTCTTCTTAGGGCTAGTTCTATTGCTCGTTCGATGTCCATGTCCTTGACGTGTATAATCACCATTCCATACTTGTTCACGATCTCATCCCTCTCCCCGTCCAGTATTGCGATTATTGTGCCCTGATTGTCTGTGCTTGGGTATTCGATTATTTTGTCCCTGCACTTCCTTGATATGCAGAGTATCTTCATTGCTTGATCACTGCGTTTATTAATTCCTCTAGGCTTACGACTTTGTACTGCCTGCTCATGGTGTTGTATAGCATTATTCTTCCGTCAGCCAGCTTTATGAGAAAGTACTTGAATTCCTCATCGTATATTAGGTTCACTGCTAGGGAACCGAAGGCCTTTATTAGCTCACCAACGGCTGTTGCATAGCATATATTCTTACTACCCCTGCATCTCTCGTATGCTCTCCTCACAGCGTCTATGCCGTTGAGTAGGTTCTGCACCTTTAGTGTTCTTGGCATAGTCCCGTCATCGAGGACGACCTCGTCCTGCTGATGCTCCATGCTCAGTCACCCGGCATGTTCTTCCTCGCAGCGATGATCACGGCCCTCCTAATGAACCCCTGCCTACCTGGGTCCAGGTACTTCATGCGTAGTAGTGGGTCTACCTCGATAGCCCTTAGCGCCTCTATGAAGGTCCTCAGCTCATCATTATTTATGGAGATCCTCTGCTCCCTATACGCCTCCAGTGCGCTTAGTACATCACCAGGGTTGTCCTGCTCCCCAGCCCAGGCGAAGACGTAGGCTAGCATAAGCCTCTCCGGGTCGAGTTGCTCCCAGTCGAACTGCGGTGATATCACGCCCCAGACAGGTATGCCCAGCCTGTTGGCTATGTCGCGGAGTGCCCAGTAGGAGTTCATGACTTTCTCCATGAGGCTCTCCAAACCCGGGTCCTTCGTAATGCTAGCCACCCTCCTAATTACCTGCAGTAATGTATTGACTGCGACTAGTTCGTGGATCACGAACGACCTCATAGCCCCAACACCCTCGCAACCTCATTCGCTAACTCACTTCCACCGAACCTGGCCCAGACGGCGCAGGCGCCCTCCATGGACACCATGCATGGCCCTATCGGCCTATCGGGAGTGCATGCCTTCATGAATAGGGGACAGTCAGTGGGCTTGGCTTTACCTAGGTTCACCTCCGCGCATCTGCAACTGGCCGGTAAGTCGTACCTCCAACGCTCTGGTGTGAGCTCTGGTATGTCGAAGTACCTCTCGGCATCCACGGCGGAGTATTCCTCCCTGATTTTTAGGCCCGACCTGGGTATGAACCCTATCCCCCTCCACGCCGTGTCCACGGTCTCGAAGGCGGTCCTTATGGCTGACTGCGCCCTCAGGTCTCCGTCCCACGTGACCGCCCTCGTGTACTCTATGGTGACCTTAGCCTCCCCATTCTTTATCTGCCTGAGTATCTCGGCTATTGCGAAGAGCACGTCTATGGGCTCGAAGCCGGCCACCACGACTGGTATGCCGAAGTTCTCGGCTATGGGCACCCAAGCCTTGCCGCCTATTATCGTCGATACATGGCCGGGCGCTATTACGCCCATGAGTGGGTAGTCAGTTGGTTTTTCTCTTATTGTGTCGATGGCGAGGTAGGCCGCTGGTGGTGTTAGTTTTACTAGGGACATTATCTTGAGGTTCTCGGGCACCATGCCATCTATTATGGGCACTGCGTAGCCTGGGGCAACGGTCTCGAAACCTATGCCTACGAAAACGCTCAGCTTCTTATTACGGTTAGCCAGCTGGATTGCGTGGGTTAGGCCGTGCACCACCGTGACCTCCGCGCCCATGGCCTTTGCATCGGCGAGGCTCCTTGCACCCTTAACTGGGACTAGGGCTGGTAGTCTGTACACGTCACCGTAGGTGTAGATTATGACACCATCGAGGGCAAGCCTTATCGCCTGCTCGATATAGTAGGATGGGGTCACGCAGACTGGGCATCCGGGGCCTGCAACAAGCTCCACGTTTTTTGGCACGAGACTCCTAATGCCGAAATGCACTATGGTCCACTCATGGGTGCCGCAGAAGTCCATGATCTTGAATACCCAGTCTTTACCCCACGTGGAGCTTAGGTGCTCGGAGTACTTATTAATCACATCTCTGAGCCTCGCGGCGAGGTCTAGGTTCTTCCTGAAGAGTAATTCGGCAACCTTAATCCTATTGTTAATAACAGGGCATTTCCAGCAATCTATCATACCGTAACTTTGACAAAACGCCTCATTACAGGACACAGTAAATATAGTTAAACTCTGTTTTTAAGTTTTAAGTATTTTAATGTTAATGTTTTCGGTGCTTATGTTTAAATTTACAGGCTCTACCTCTGGTTGATGAGGCGTGAGAGCGTTGGCGTGGTTCCGCCATCCATGAAGTATAAGACCGTCTCGATAAACGAGTACATTAAGTACTACGTGAATAGTACTACGCCGGAGTTTTGGTTTAGGTGGGCTGAGGGGGTGGTTTGGTTCAGGAGACCTGAGCGTGCGTTCGATGGGGCTTGGTTTAGGGGCGGTTTGCTCAATGCCTCTGTGAATGTCCTCGATAGGCATAGGGGTACGTTTGTCTGGGACAAGCCCGGCCTCATATACGAGACTGAGGAGGGTGATGTGAGTGTGTACACGTACTCCGATCTTCACGGCATGGTCGAGGACTTCGCAGGTAGGTTGATGGGCCTTGGAGTTAGAGCTGGCGATTTCGTGCTTATTTACGCACCGCCGATGCCTGAGACCATAGCACTTGCCTGGGCCGCCGCTCGCTTAGGCGCGCCCTTCGAGTGGGTGTTCACTGGGTGGGGGCGTGGCTTCCTGGCGAGCCGTGTCGGGGAGTTGAGGCCTAAGGTCGTGGTCACGGTCGACGCATTCCCAAGGAGGGGGAAGCCCATTGCCGTTAAGGATACTGTGGATAAAGCCATCAATGCAGTGGGTTGGGAGGGGGTGGTGCTTGTTGTCAATAGGATGGGTGTAGACACGTCGTGGAGGCAGGGTAGGGATCTCCACCTGGATGAGGCGCCCAGCATCGGTAAGGTCGAACCATTCGAGGCCCCATCCAATCACCCACTATTCTCGCTCCCTGCAACCTACAGGGGTGGCTCCATAGGCTCCATAGTGCATGGTACCGGTGGTTACTTAGTCCAGACCTACGCCACCACCCTGTGGATGGGGCTGAGGCCTCGCGACACCTACTTCTGCACGGTACTACCTGGCTGGATAACAGGAATCACGTACGTATTATTTGGGCCCTTCATGATCGGCTCCACCGTGGTTATCTACGAGGGTGGCCCCGACTACCCCCAGTGGGATCGTTGGTGGGGTATACTGGAGCGTTATGCGGTTACGGTCTTCCTAACAACACCCGGAGCTCTCAGACTCTTCGTAAGGGCCGGCGTGAGTCCTTACGAGGCTCATAACCTCGACTCACTCAGACTCATCCTTACCACGGCTGAGCCCATGGAGCCTGAGGTCTGGAGGTGGGCTTATGAGTCAGCGGCCTCCGGCGAGGTCGCCACCTACAACTACGACCCTAAGTACGGTAAGGGGAGGATCCCCGTGATACACTTCTACATAACCAGGGAGGTGGGTACTTTCTTCGCTGGTGACTTGCCAAACCTAGTCTTCACGCCAATAAGGCCTGGAACCAGTGGGAACCCGTTTCCGGGCTTCTCGCTTGATGTCGTGGACGATGAGGGGAGATCCATTAGGAACAGCCCTGGGCACGTTGTACTTAAGTCTCCGTGGCCAGCCATGCCCGTTGCGGCACCCGAGGAGTTTTGGGCCAGGTGGCGTGGTGGAGTTTATTACGTGGGTGATTGGGGCATCCTGACCGATGACTACTACCTAAGCGTGTTGGGTAGGGATGATGGGGTCATGAAGGTGAACGGCTATAGGATAAGCCCTGGGGATATCGAGAGAGCCCTACTGAGTGTTAGTTTGAGGGCGCACGTGGTTGCAGTACCAGATCAGCAGAGGTTCCAGGCGCCGGTGGTCATCGTTGAGGGCAGGGGTGATGCTGACTCCGTGAGGCGTCTGGTTAGGGAAATTGTCGGGCCTATTGCTGACCCAGCGGCCGTATTCTTCGTCGATAAACTTGACGACTCACTGATTAAGGTTATTAATGAGAATGCGTCTAAGGGGCTTGATTATCTTAAGAAATTAATCAACATTTCGCAATAATGCATAAAACATTAAATATAATTAATTATATATAGGTAAGCTTTTTAAACGCTCTAATAGTCCTGTTAGTTTAATGCATGAGTGGTCCCTTGCATCGTCGATAGTCTCCTCCCTAGACAGGTTTGTGCGCGAGAATAATATTCAGCGCGTTCTCAGGGTCACCATTAGTCTGCCTCAGCTAGCCATGCTTGATAAGGAGATTCTTACGGAGGCGTATAGGGAGTTGAGTAAGGGTAGCCCACTGGAGGGGTCTGAGTTGATTATTGAGGAGGAACCTCCACGCTTTATATGCAGGAACTGTAACCGCGAGTTCACACTCGAAGAGGCCGCCCCACAGCTCTCGAGGGTTTTGAGAACGTATGGTGAAGAAAACCCCCTCCACTTCCTGCCCGACTTGGCGCCCATGTTCGTTAGATGTCCGTACTGCGGCTCTGAGAATATAATTGTTAAAAATACTGAAATAAAGGTTAGGAGAGTGGAGGGGGTGTGAGGGGTGGCAAGTCCCAATGCAAACTTAACAAATCCACTGCTTGAAATGGCGAGAGGTAGGTTGAGTGGTAAGCGAGTCATTGCGTTGGTTAGTGGTAAGGGTGGTGTGGGTAAGACAACCCTCTCCGCAATAATCTCGCTAGCTTTGGCGAGGTCTGGGCGTTCGGTGTCCCTATTCGACCTTGATATTCACGGCACATCGGCGTACACGATATTCGGCATAAACGAGACGCATGAGGTTAGTAAGCTGGGCATAGAACCAATTAGGGCCTCGAACGTGCACCTATTCTCCATCGCTGGTATTGTGGGTAGGGAGCCCATAGTCCTGCCGGGCGAGAATAAGTGGGGCGTATTGCTGGGCTTCGTGGCCAACGCAAACATTCGAAGTGAGTACGTGGTTTTCGACATGCCGCCCGGGATGAGTGACGAACTCCTACTACTGAGGACGTTAACTTCCTTCAAGCCCATCATCGTGACCACACCATCATCCCTCTCCACGGACGTTGCATTAAGACTTACTAAGTGGCTTGATGAGAGGGGTTCTAGGCCCCATGCGGTTATAATAAACATGGCCAACCTGTATAGGCAACAGGTATCACTGGGCCCCTACCCACACTTCACGGTGCCTTGGGATCCAGGTATTGAGGATTTCATTGGGAGGATCGCCCAGTATGATGGGCCTGTGATGAGGGCAGTTGAAGGCCTGGTGGCCACATTATGATCCTCGGCTTTGGAGGGCAGGTCTGGCTTCACTTCACGCGCGTTGATTTACCTGCCGTATTGGCGCGCCTCGTAGGCCTCGGTTATAGCACATCCT
>JBBINF010000273.1:0-3008 GCA_037444045.1 Sulfolobales archaeon
ACTACTTTTTCACCACACCAGAGATTGAGAAGGACACTGAATGAGAGTGAAAAAGAAATGATTTTTTTCATTCTGTAAGACATGACCTTTTCAGATGATCAACTTAAGAAAGGGATTGAGGAATGTTTTGGTTTCCAACACGAGGTAAAAGTTACAGTCGATGACAAACTCGTTGACGTGATTGGTTACGACGTGTTTACTGACGTGATTGCCTTTTCTCTTTCTGCATTTAAGACCTTTCTCGAGTCACAGGGTAAGAAAGTGACCTACGAGTTCAAGAAATGTGGGAAAGAAGAAGATGAGTACATGGTAGTCATGCCCTCCCTAATTTGGAGGTTGTTAGCGTCGTTGCAGTCACAACCTAGGTCTTTCATGGGTTTCAGGTGATTAGATGAAGAGAAGTTACATTGTCGCAGGTGTTTTAGGAGTCTTAGTAATTCTAGGCATGCTCTGGTTCATCAGAAAGAAGTCGATGAGTGGTGGAGCATGCCCTGCAGTAAGAAAAGGAAGACAAATCCTCTCACAGGCAAACTACGATGACTCTACTTACTTGTAACTAAGACGGTAGCACATGCCTCTCTCATCAAAAATGAAAAAGAACGTAAAATCGATGTTTCGTCTTTTAGCTAAAGGCGACCCACTAGGGATCGACCTTCTCGAGCGTTACGTAGCAGTTAACAAAGACCATCCCGTTTTTGAAGCTCTCTTGTGTACATGGGTAAACTACCCGACGAAAGCGTCACTCTTAGCAGGAGAAGAGCTCAAACAGACATGTGAAAAGTACCCTCCTTCCATTCTAGTAAAAGCAGGAGTGTGGTCACAAGACTTCTACGATCGACTGAACAAGGTAAAGAGGGAGGTCGATGACTTGTTGGCTCTAGGGTCTCAAAAACTCGAGTAAGATGATTGTGATGAGTGGATTTAACCAGAACCGTCTCTTAGTTCCTTCACGGTACTACGATCTTTTCTCATCTACTTTCGCTCTCGAAGCATCAACATTTGTTGAGAATTTCCAACAACAAGTAAAGGTAACTCTGGATGTACCAAAAGCAGAGGTTGACTGTTTCGGTCTTGGTGAAGTTGGTACAGTCCAAATTAGAAATTCTGGAAAAGTGTTAGCTAAAGGTAAATTTACGATTGTAGGGAATGTTGATTACACAGTCTTTGTCATGAGTGGATCATTTTCCCAAGATGTTTACGAAGAAGCAGTACAATCAGGAAGGTACGACGTTGTTCTCGGTCAATTACATGCGTTGAATGAGTCTCAAGCTCTCGTTGCTTACTTTTCACTCCTAGAGTCTGGTCTAGACCTAATCGACGATTTCTTTGCTAACTTTTACTACACATTCAGGTACATCTTGGACGGCTCTACTGCACATCCTCAGGAGACTGCTCGTGGTTTCCTCTACCTCCTTTACTTCCATCCCAATGCCTTCCAACAGATTGCCCCCTCAATCTACCAGAACTACTCTTCCCACATGAGTGGACAACCTCTCATGGACTACCTGTACATTTTCTCTACGCTCGAGACTCTTTACGCTCAAACATCTACTGATGTGGACGTAATTCAGGAACAGATCGATGTCCTAGACCAGTCCACTTACGATCTTTCGACACAGACGTCTGCTCAATTTGATTTGGTCGGTCAAATGATTGAGATCCTCAACGGATCCACTTACCAACTTTCTACTCAAACTCAGCAGTTTGAGAATTACACGTCTTCAGCTTTCGTGAACACATGGGACGCAGTGTCAAACAGTTTCAACACTCTGGTACTCTTAGCATCTAGGATTCAATCGGCTCTAGAAGTACTCACGGCTTACGTAGAGGCTCTCACCATTTACTCGTCTGTACAATTGGACGTTAACACACAGACGATTACATCTACCATTTTTAACCCTCTCAACGGTTTCATCGGTCAGACAAACACGTTGATCAACCTACTCTCTAGTCTAGCGTCACCTTCCACATCTGCAGAGGTAAGTAGTGATGACTACTTCCAGTCGTCTCTAGATCAAGTGATCTTGAACGACTTCTTCCCTAACAACCCCGGTCTGCTCTCTGCTCTCTTAGCAGGTCTTCTAGGTACAACTGGTCAGGCATTAGGTAACACATTGTCAGGAGCAGTAAATGACGTAGGTAATGCTCTAGGTGGACTCCTAGGAGCAGTGGGTGGTTTACTAGATGACCTCCTTTAAGCTAAGGTGACTGGTAGTGACTTTTTACTTTAGTAGAAGACTCCCACTTTTTTACAATTTCTTTGTTGGAGATGAACCACCGTCAGTTACTTACGATGAGACTGTAGTTGAGAGCTACCCATCTAGGAACAGGTTTTTCACGGACTTCTCTTCAAATGGTGAGTACGTGGACGTTAGAGGTAACAGCAATTTAGCACGCGATGTTTCAATCGCAATGGCTCAACAAGACAATGATGTAAACTTAGCCTTAGAAAAAATGACAAATGCAGTGTTGTACATTCTTACCACCACAATCAACAAAACACAATTTGTAGTCGTAGATGAGAAGAGATCTAAAGTGAAAATTTCGCCGATTACCGTCCTTGATGTGTGAGGTTGGTCTTCTTAAACTCTGGTAAGGTAGATCGACATGAGTTACGTACCCGTCGTAGAAGTGATCACAGCAGTCTCAGGAGGGATCATTGCTCTAGCAATTGCTTTCGACTCCTACGTGAGGAAAGCAGAGAAAGATGAGTTCGTCACCACATTGTCTCACCTAGAGAAAATCCACACCGTGAGAATGCTTAAGCAGGACATGGAGAAAGCAGAGGAAGAGGACACCGACAAGTACAAGGCTAGAAAAGAGGTAGAAGCAGAGGCAAAGAAAGCAAAAGCTCAAGCAGAGCAGGCTCCTGAAAAGAAGTAATTTTCTTCCACCTGAGGGAGGGTAAACCCTCCCTCTACCCTCCCGTTAAATTTCTTTCCTTTTTCTTCCGTCTGTGGAGGGTGTCCTCTCCACACCTCTCTCACTCTACTTTCCACTTCTACCCC
>JBBINF010000274.1:0-2430 GCA_037444045.1 Sulfolobales archaeon
TGGTCTGGTCTCCAGGAGCCTCACCAGCAGACCCTTTACCACGTGCTCAAACCTTATCGCCGTTGCCGGGCTCTCCTCAACAGTGTCGCCGTATGCGTGGTAGCCGAGGGTCACCTGTTCAATTATCCTGTCAACTACCATCCCTGGCTTGGGGTCTAGCACTGTAAACTTGGCGTCAACCACGTAGACCTGTTGTACCGTGTCTAGGTCTGCCATCACGAGCCTATGGGGTGCTCCGTTCCTGTCGGTGTAGTCAATTACGCCAAACGCTTTGTCCAATGCGTCCTCGAGCAGGAGCTGACCTGCACTCGGAGAAGTCCTCAGTGTTACCTCAACGCCTTCTCCGTAGTCCAATGTCAGAGTGTGGGGTACCCTGGTCATGAACTCGTGGACAAAGTCAGCACCCAGGTGTCCCCTAGTCTCCGGCGTGTGGACGGCAGACCCGTCATCGCCGTGGAATTCCACGCTCACAACAGCGTCATCAGCACGCAATAGCTCTAGCACTGTTTCAAATGCCCTGAGCCTCCTCACTGCCTTAGTGTCGCTTGGGTAAAAGAGCAGGGTCACTGCCTATCCCCCTCCAGCTTCATCTTGAGCCCGGTAAAGTTCTCCTCAATGCTGAAGCCCCTGATTCCGTATAACTCAACTAGCCTGGCAATAACTTCGGCAATCACGGCGTCTTTCTCGGCGTCCCCCTTGAACCCGGCGAGGATAACGGTGACCTCGGTCGGTACCTCAATGGTGCCCTCATCATAGGCAGGGTCGGGTCTGTCTTCATAACGCACGTCGTAGCCGTAGATTACATCCTTGAGTAATGCCTCACTGAGTGCTAGCTCGTGATAAGTCCCGTTGTTGTCATGGTAGTGCACCTCAATTGCTCTTCCTTCTACAGCGATGTCAATGTCGCTGACCTCTTCTGGTACCGGCTTGAACCCGAGGAAGATGACCTCCCTAGGCTCGGGGGTAATGGCGTATGGTAGCTCCCTCACCAGCAGTGGTAAGTCCTTAGCCTCTGTACTGGACTTGGTCATAAGCAGGTAGCCGTCGGGTCTATAAATCCTGAGCGACCTGAGGGGGTCAAAAAACCTAGCTAGCTTGAGCGTTGCGACTAGGGAGGTGTACCTATTGATAACGGGAGAGCCCTCAGGCAGATAGAACAAGACCATAAGAGAAAATAGAAAACGGGGGTAAAAAAGCCTATTGCCTTTGAGGCGACGCCGGCGAGGCGTTCTTTTCAAGGACGGGCTTTAGCTTTTCGGCGAGGCTATTGAGCAGGCTGTAGGCGAGGTCGGGCTTCTCCGTCTTCAGTGCGAGGTCAGCGAGGACTCCCTGTGGCACGTCATAGTAGTTCACGACGCTGTAGTCATCCACCTTGAGGAAGTCATTGACGGTACTGATGTCCTTGTCATTGCCGTGACCTAGGTACACCTTTATGCCGGCAATTACAACCTCCGGTGGTAGCTTGAGCTCCTCCAGTACCTTCAGTACAAACTTGGTAGAGCTAGCCACAAGCTGTGGGTACTGTAGGGCTATGTACACGGCACTTACTTTGGACTTCTGGGGCTGTGCCCCGTTGGAATTAGACTTAGACCCCCTCCAGCTACTGGTGGGGGTACCGTTGGAAGAGGAAAAAGACTTGGACTTAGAGGTGGACTTGCCCTGGGACTTGGGGGTCTCGGTCGCCATAGGGCTCATAATAAAGTATGAGCCGGGGTTAAAAAGCCTAATCCTCTTCCTCGGTCTGCCTCACGAGGTTGGGGTTTATGCCTAGGGACACCGCTACGTCCTCTGCCTCCGTCAGTGCCAACTCCCTTATCCCCTCTGCGATGACCTTCGGGTTGACCTTCTCCCTCACCGTGCGTTCTTCCTTGAACCAGAGCCTCAGCTTTTCACCTTTACTTTTCTTTATAATTAGGTAATAGTGGTGGTAGAGCTCCCCATTGGGCTTGCATTCACACTCTGAGGACACGAGCACGTCGTAGTCCTCCCCTTTGCCGTATTCTTTCATGCCGAGCAACTTGAACACCTTCAGCACCTTCCTCCTGACCTCTTCCACGTCTTTCTTGATTTTCCCCGGCTCCAGCACAACCATCATAGCCTCGCTGGCAGTGCCACCGTCGGTGACATACCTCTGCCACTCGAGGTGCTTTGCCAGTTTCACCAACGCCTCAAAACTGAGGTCATACCACCATTCAATAAAGTCCGAGTCCACCTCACTTTCCCTCCAGCTCAACTAGTGAGTCCCCGTCCTGGGGCTTGTGTGGCGTGTAGACATCTTCATAGTAGAAAACCACCTCATCCTTGAGCACCTTTACATGCAGGTACCTGTCCACCGAGTATTCCTTTCCGTCCTTGCCAGTCCTTGGCGTCAGTGGTGTCCACCAGACCCACTCTCCGTCCTTTTCTCTGAGCCCTAACGCCTTGAGCAAA
>JBBINF010000275.1:0-2214 GCA_037444045.1 Sulfolobales archaeon
ATTTCTACTTTGCCTCACCCATCTACTCACTGCTTATTCCCTATGTGGGGCTTGGCGAGGTACAACTCAGTCATTACTCAAGAAGCAGAGGGGAGTGGAAAGGCGTAAAGTCTTCGTGGTCTGGACTGCCTGGGTATAGGGGTTTTTATTTGTATGACCTGCCAATTAGGCCTGGTGTGGGTCTCTTAGATAGGCTTGGTGCAGATCTCGATTTGCTGGACAAATACCTACACATTAGTGAGTATACGCAACCACTTGATGAACTTACTTACCCAGGCGTTGTTGGTGGTGCCCTGCCTAGGCTCCTCCCAACACTCACACTCTAACCAACTTTATTTTTATTCTCTGTGTGTTTTTGCCCGGTATGCCCCTTGTTGTTTGGGGTTGTTGTTTTGAGGTACCACAGTAGTGGTACTTCGTCTCTGTTGGCTTTGAATCCACACCTGTCGCACACCATGACTCTGTTGCCGACGTGCCTGAGTTCGCCTCCGCAACGGGGGCACCTCGTGGAGTACAGCCTCCTGTATTCGATAGGTACTCCGTACCACTTAGCTTGGGTCTCCAGGAGTTTGGTGAACCTAGGGAGGTATGCAAGGTAGAGCTTGATTAGGCCGCTTGGTAGCTTCTCCTCGAGGAGCTCTCTCCTGGATTCCTCTAACACGTTGTCGATGATTATCTTTGCTCTTCTTCTGAGTGCTTTCTCGATTAGTCGGTGGGCGGTCTTGTTTGCGAAGTCCCTCAGGTAGGCATGGAGCTTCCTCTCGAGACTCATGCCCAACCTCCTTAACTTCTTGCCCTCAGGAGTTTTGTCAAGCCCAAGCCTCCTTAGTCTGCCGTATTCACGCTCAAGCCTCAACACCCTGCCGTACAGCCTCTCCACATAGCCCAAGTCGGGCCTCTCCACACCACGGTTCACAATCCTGCCACCCCTCACAAGCCACCACCAGATGCCGTACTTCCAGCTATTCACATCAATCACCAAGGCATAATCACTGAGTTGGACTGGCTCGACATTGCGCTCGAAGGTAATTGCAACGTTTAGTCTGTCTTTGTCATCGACCCAGACCTGCACGAACTTCGCCTTACCGCCCTCGCTTATTCTTCTCATGATGTACCTTATCTCTGAGTCCTTGAGCTTTACCTCTATAGCCCTCCTGTTGAAGAAGCCTCTAACCTTGAGAATGCCCTTGAGCAAATCAACAAAGACCATCTTGCTAGTATCCAACTCGTTACTTGCCCTGACCTGGACATTCCCGACTGCGTGGACCCTCGCAAACCAAGCCCTCGGTCTCGGTTTATCACCGTTGAATCCCAACGAGTCTTGGAAGAACTCGAGCGCACTAATGAACCTCTTCTGTATGTCTGGTGGCTCTACGGAGTATCCACGTGCGTATAGGTTTCCGAGTGCGTCGAGCCTATTGGCTAGGTGCTTGATTTGTTTGGTTTCCTCCTGCGTGAGTCCGAGTTCACGAAGTCTTCGTCTAATCACAAGTGTCCTGGCTACTTTCATCCTTGACCACCACTATGAGTACCACGTCCTTCCCTCTGCACTTCGTTAGTTCTTTCCCCTCCTCACCCTTCACGTAGATGTAGGTGTAGCCTCTCTTGTGCACACTTATGCGTCCCTTGGCAAGCCATATCCTGCACATACCCCAACCACCAAATGAAGAGACATATTAAAAAACTAAAGCAAAAATCACAAAACTATTTAATATGTTTCCTATGCGCTAACCCAGAGCCCTGGCGGGGAGGAAACTATGACCCCCAGGGCGCCCTGCCCCGTGGGCAAGGACAGAATGACACCCCGAGGATGAGGGCACCGCTCGGCGCAATGGTGATGAGGGAATGCTGAGCCGAAGCGGGTAAGACCCGACAGAAACATGAGGGGAACGGGGCAAACATAAGCCTCGGTCTAGTTGAGGACAAGCACCTGGTTATCGACTCGATTACCCGCCCATACAGAAGCATGACCATGGCAAAACTCCTACCACAGCCCCTGCTCTAGTTCCTGCTTTTTATTGCCTGATTATCTCATTATTAGTTTATTTTTAATGCCTTGGCTATCTCATTATTAGTATGGCGTTGATTGCGTGGACTAAGTTTCAGGAGTTTCTTGCTCAGCATGATAGGAAAAATACTAAGCAATTGTATCTTAGGTGGGCGAAAATTATTCTCGAGAAGCAACATGTATATATCGATCCCTCAATTGGGGCG
>JBBINF010000276.1:0-2102 GCA_037444045.1 Sulfolobales archaeon
CATCCACTCAACACTTCATCCAGAGAAGGACAAGTACATAGTTTTACCCAGACTCCTCCCCACGCTCTTGCTTTGACCTTTTCTTTTTATTTCTCTGCTTTGTGTTTGTCGGTATGCCCCTCTGGATTAATGGTTTGTGGTTCAGTGATTTGGCTAGGAGGCGCCGCAGTCGTGTTGTGCGTCTTCGAACTAACAGAGTTGGTGCCAATGTCGAGTTTAGGGATGGGTATATGTGGTCCAGGTTCTATGTGTACTTCACGAGGGGGGCCGTCGACTTCATATTTTTCTTTGCCTTGCCTCAATACTCACTGTTTGCCCTCCTTCCAGGGCTTGTCGACACGAATCTGTACTGCAGGAAAGCGGGTTGGGCAGAGTACGGAGAATGCGCCAAGTCGTCTGTATCGCCAGACAGTCGCAGTATCGAGTTACTGAATGTGCTGTCAGACGAGCTGTCTTGGATGGACATGCATTTCGAACTGTGGGACAACAAGTACCTAAGCGTGCTAGAACGCATCGCCCTAGAGCACGATAAGTACATGTCCCTATCTAAGCTTCTCCCTGCTTTCCTGCTTTAACTTTTTATTTCTCTGCCCTGTGTTTTGTTTGGTATGCCACTTGTTACCGGGGCTAGTAGGCTAAGTCATATTATTAAAAGACGTCATGGTGTGCGCTCTCGATACTACAGTGCATCCGCTTCATCCAGCGAGTGGTATGTGGAAGTTGGTGCGTCCGTTACGATGTACTTCGTAGGCCCTCCGGAAAATATTGGCATAGGCTCTGTTTCACCTACATACTCACAATTTATCCTCTACTCAGGCCTTGCTAATGTTGCGCTTAAATATGGTGGGTGGCATTATGGTGTCTATTCGACAGTTAATAGTTTCAAGGATGTCTTGTTATTAAACATGTGGTCATCCGAATGGACAGGGCTAACCATATCACTAAGCATAGGAGAAAGATACTTCATATGCGCGGGAAACGTGACACGTGAGTATATATACCTAGACATTAGCTCAGCACTTAGTCCAAGGAAGAACAAGCACGTAGTTTTACCTAGGCTTCTCCCTGTGTTTTTGCTCTGACTTTATTTTTATTTCTCTGTTTTGTGTTTGTTTGGTATGCCTTTTCGAGTTGGTGCTTGGCTGGAGAAGCTTGATGAGCGTAGTTCACGCATTAGGCGTTTGAGGATTTTCAATGGTCAGGTTGAGCTCGATAGTTGGGATGCTCATGCGGGGTCCCACGTCTTTGTGTACTTTGCGGGTGCGAGCTTGGTCTACTTCATGCTTTACCCCTATTTGCCGTTCTACTCACTGTTTATCCTCTACCCAGGGCTTGCTCACGTGGTTCTTCGCTACAGGCGGACGGGTATGGAGGAGACAGGCATCCTGACGGAGGTAACGCCTGAGTACGGGACATACGTGTATCCTATATTAGCCATGTGGCTGGGGCTAGAGAGCATCTGGTACGGAGAGATAAGCACCGAGTATCGACGCATACGCATTGATTCAGCAACTCACCTGGAACGTGGAGAGCACATCGGACCATTCAAGCTTCTCCCCACGCTCTTGCTTTGACCTTTTCTTTTTATTCTTCTGTTGTGTGTTTGTCGGTATGCCCATAATTGCCTGGGGTGTCGAGCTGGAGAATCTAACCGAGGCTAGTCGTGTTGTGCGTCTACGTCCTCACTCGTTTGGTTATGGTTCCATCTTTGCTCTTTACTCCGAGGAGTGGTTCCTACTTAATGCCTACTCCGAGGAGGGGAAGGAAGCGCCATTCCTGCTCCTCCTTACGTTACCATTCTACTCGCTGGTAATCTTCGATCAAAAACTTGCCATGGCGGAGCTCGACTACAGGAGAAGACGCATGAGGGAGTACATGACAGGCGTGGAGCTCGGGCAACTGGAGATCAGCGCCATAAGCAATCTGCAGACTGCGCAGTCGACCTGGTGGTCCGGCCTCGCCATAGAGTTTGAAAAACTCGGTGAGGAACTACTTATTGGCTCGCGCATCGACATAATGGATTATCAATATATGATATTATTCAAGCTCCTCTCCCCCTTCTTACTTTAACTTTTTCTTTTATTTTCCTGCCCTGTGTTTGT
>JBBINF010000277.1:0-1794 GCA_037444045.1 Sulfolobales archaeon
CGTTCAAGAACGCGATTACCGAGTTCACTGCCTACTCCCACGCCCAGACTGGCAGGGATACACTCATTAATTACCCTGCCTACTCTGGCCTACTCATCAATGCAAACGTGTGGAGTACACTGGACGACCCTGGCGTAGCTGACAGGATTGTTGAATTTTCACACCCGAGTAGCCTAACAATAACGCCTGAGAGGGCTTTGGAGTTTGAGAAGTGGTTAGCCAGGCCCGAGGTTAAGGCTGGGTTTAGGGCCTTCTTCCGTGCTTACCTGAAGACAGCGGTGGAGGAGTGGGAGAAGGTTAAGCCCATACTGACACACCCTGACGACATATACGCTGGTCAGGAATATCTGAGGTACGTGATGCAGAAGCTGGGGCTTGGTGAACCTAACTACGGGGAGTACGCTTGGGACAAGAGGGGTAAGGAGGAGGTGGTTGAGGAGGCTGATGAGGTTGGGAGGTTCATCTCTGTCTTCCAGGAAATGATGAGGAGGCCGATCGAGATGCTACGTGCCCTAGGCTACACATGCAGTGGTGATTGTGACATATACAGCGCGATTAAGGAGGCAATTGAGAAAGAAGTGGTTATTGCTGAGGGCATGAGGGTTGAGTGGGAGGGAAGTGGCAATGACCGCAAAACCTACCTCTGCCTACCTGACTCCCTACTGAGGAATAAGGGGTTTACCGGCGCCAGGTCGCTGGCAGAGCAATTGTGTGTGGCCTTGAAGGTAATTGCTAATGAGTATGGGCTACGTGGCTACAGATGCAGGGATGTTGTCCATAATGAGGACCTCCCAGGTAGCGTATCGGGTGGGAGGGAGGCCCTGAGGCTGAAGCGTATCACCGTGGGGAGGAAGAGGGAGCTCAGTGTATGCATTGAAAGGGAGGCCCTGTTCATACTCCTAGGCCATAGAATCACCAAGAACAACAACCAAGCAGATAACGAGTAATAGCACACAGTTTTTCCTAACTTCAAACAATTAAATCTGTATTTTTCACCAGAGTGAGAGGCCTACGAGAGCTTTTACAGTCTACTGTTATACTACGGTAAGATCGTAACGACCCATCGTAAACTACCGTGCCACAGCCCCGTGGCACACTGTGCAGAAGAAGTTTACGGTAAGCCTCGTAAAAACCGTGGCACAGAACCGTGGCACAAGACCGTGGCACCTCCCACGATCTCTAAAAACTACACCCCTAGAGCGCGCTGAAGGGTTTCGCGAAAGCACGATATGAGGAGTTGATAGTCACGATATTTAAAACGGCTTTATAAAGCCCGTAAGCCCCCTTCCTAAAACTTCCTCCCACACAGTCAACCCACCTGAGAATACATAGCTAAGCTAAAAGTAAAGAATAGAGGTTAGTATATGCCGCGGTACATGCATTTTTATTTATTCGGGGACATCTCTACAATCACATAACGGTGTGTCATAGCCGAGGACAAAAGTACGGGTTAGTTATGGATAAATATATTACGATTCTTTTACAAATATCAAAAACTTTTTCGGCCTGGACGTACGAGTTCGCCTTAATGTTTGCATCTCTTAACCCTTACGACCGTGGTGTATTTTATAAAACGGGAATTCGCGAGACCGTGGCACGAAACCGTAGCCAGTACGAGGCCATTTTCTGAGTTAGGGGGCACCCCATATATTACTATATCGTTTGGATTGACTTGTAGCTTTTTAAATAGGATAGGATATCCTATTTATATATCGTGGATTAGTGTGCCTCAGAGCACCGCAGTTCTCCCCTTATTATCATGAGTGACGGTCACTAGGTGCATTCTCCACGTGG
>JBBINF010000278.1:0-1624 GCA_037444045.1 Sulfolobales archaeon
AAGGAAATGCTGAAGCGCTTCATCTCAAAATTCTGCAAGTGAAATACCTCATTAGCAGAACACCTCAAAGCAAACACCAACACACCATCCTGACGGTTACGCCCAAACCCACCGAGAATAGATGCACTTACGATTAAAATCGAGAAAATCACGTGCTTAGACGCTCGTAGAGTCCTCGAGGTTCGCATTAACAAAAAGGTCCTTTCTGAAACAGTCAACGTGGTTTGTTTCGGAATTTATTTATTAATGGCCTGTTAACAAAATAGTTCTGAAAATGAGCACGAAAGCACTGGGCTATGCCAGGGTTAGCTGGAGAGTGAGAATATCGATAATCAGGTTAGGGTCCTGGAGGATTTTGCTGGGGCTAACAACCTCGAGCTTTTGCAGGTGTTTAGGGATGTGGGTGTTAGTGGCTCACAGCCTGCCCTGGAGAGGGAGGGATTCAGGAAAATGATTGACGTGGCAGAGGCCCTTGGGCATAAAAACAATAATTGTTTACGACCTAACCAGGTTAGGTCGCGACGTCTTCAACGTTGTTAAGACGTACAAGTACCTGCTTGAGCACGGCTATCAGGTCTAGAAAGCCTACTCTTCCACACGAGGGTGGGGGGTGGTGAGTCCATACCACCGCTTATGTGGGCCCTCGACGCGATCATAGTGAGGTTCAACAGTGTGAAGCCGGCTCACACACCGAGTGACTTTGTCAAGAGGGCCGAGAGGATATTGCTAGCCTACGCACCGAGTGACTTGATCGTGAGGGGCTACGCCGCCATCTTCCTAATCTCATACTTCGAGTTCATGGGCATGAGGCAGGACGAGAAGCCTTGACCCCGGTGGTTTGGTCATCTCCTGGCTATTACTACTAAGCCGCGAACAATAACATGGGTGTGGAGATGAAGCACCCACCAATGCTGAATCTGGTTTAAAGCTGATTGCTGATGAATGACTAACTAAAGAGCAACCTCACAAACGCAACCCCTCCAATGATGAGCGCCACCAAAACCACCGACCTAACCAACGGGTTTAGTATAGCCGCAACCGCCACCGCCGCGGTTACAGCACCGGCAATGCCGGCAATAACCAGCCTCCTCCTACCCCTCCTCCTCTGCTCCCTCCTCAACGACGATACCTCCTCGTAATCCACCTCCTCGTAATCCGGCCACCACACCTCACGGTAAACCTCCTGAGCCTGCCAAGACCTCGTCACGTAATCATACGACGTACTGAGGGACTCCCCATAGAACTGATACAACCTATCACTCTCATCCCGCACTATCCCCACCCACCCAAAGAGTCTACCTAAGTGTAATTAATAAGGATTTCGCTCACGCTCCACAAAACCCACGCCGGGCAGAGAATTAGTAAAAATCGCGGGGGGCCCTGGCTGGGACTTGAACCCGGGTTCTGCGACATTGGGGGTTAGAGGACGCCTCCGAGGACTTCCCGAGGTTCTACCTATGGACCCGTGGACCCGAGTTCAAGTCCCGGCAGCCGCGCCAAAAACTGAATGAGGGCTCGCATTCAGTCCCCCTCGCTGTTTTAACACCTTTCGTGCACCGTTTTAATGCTCGATTATAATTTCGTGATTACTTTCCTTCGACTATTTTTAGTGCTTTGTCTAGGG
>JBBINF010000279.1:0-1614 GCA_037444045.1 Sulfolobales archaeon
GTATTCCAGGGACGTTCGAAGAGGGGAAGAACTCAGCAATGCGTAGTGATGGAGGGCTCATCGAGTTCCTAGATGAGTCCGTTAATATGGTTGAGAAAAGGGTTCTTAAGGCCGGTGTTTTGATAAATAAGGTGAGGTGCAATTCAGAGAAGCAGGCTCTTTAGCCCTAACCTCTCTAGGGTCTCCTCGTAGGGCATTCCGGTCTTCTCGTCCCATCCCATCAACCTATAGTACTCCTTAACCATCCACTTGATGTGCTTTCTCACGTCCTTACCCTTAGCTGGGCCGGCGACTGGGGGCTCTAGGAACCTCGGTCCTACGTCGTTTATATCGTCCTCAGGCCTTAGCCCCAACTTCTTAACGTTAATCACTCTCTCAAGGTTTACGACCCTCTCCCCAACCTCGAGCGCCTTCTCCTTGGTGAACTTTATGCCCGTTGCGGCCTCGACAGCCTTCGCCTCGAACTCCAGGGAGCCGGGCACACCCCAGTCAGCGAACCAGCATATCCCTATGCTGTCCACCCAGTTCTTCTTTAGTTGCGTATCCCTCACGGCCTTAGGCTTAAGCCTCCAGTCAAATGGGTCTTGGTATGTTGGGTAGCCGAGGTCAGGTTCCGTCGCCCACGCATCCACGGCTGGTGCAGGCCAGCTGTACCCACCACCGATCAGTTGCCCCAGCAGTATGCCCCACGTGACCCTCCAGTCGTGGAGGTTTATCCCAGTCCCCTTAACGTGAATCGCCAGGTCCTCAGCCCCTATCGCCTCAGCAGCTCTCTTTGGACCCAGGCAGAGGAGGTGCCCTATGAAGCCCTCCTTCTTTGCAGCCTTCATGAGGAGCTCCTCAACGAGCTTTGGATCACCCCACCTGAACTCAATACCTTCTAACTCCTCTTTACTCACTCTACCCTTTAGATAGGCCTCTATCAGGAGAGCGATCGTAGAGCCGATGGTGCTGGTCTCAAACCCGAGCTTATCGGCGAGCTCTATCAGGTAGAATATTGCCCCAGGCTCATATATCCCAAGCAGGGACGACACACCCTCTAAATTCTCGCCGCCTCCAGCGGGGGTTGCGAAGGTTCCCTTGTAGGGCCCCTCAGTAACCTCGACCTCATACGAGCACGCTATCGGGCAACCATAGCAGGGCTTCGGCGTGTACTTAAACTTAGACATTCCCTTAGCGAACTCTGGCGAGCTTACGCCTGAGAAGTTCTTGTCTGAGACCAAATATTTCTCTTTTGTGTATGCATACTCACTTCGCGGGAGGCCGGCCTTTGCTAACGCATTTACTACGTCGCTCTTCCAGAGATTTTCGTTCCACTGCTTCGCGACCTCTTTCAGCGTCTCTGGGTCTTTAATTGGGATCTTACCGTTGCCGTGTACTGCGATAGCCTTAAGCTTCTTGGAACCCATGACAGCCCCCATGCCTGAGTGGGAGAAGGAGTGGTGCCTATCGTTCCAAATGCCGGCCCCGGCACACATGTTCTCACCAGCAGGCCCTATTGCGGCCACACTCACCTTAGCTGGCTCAATTCCTAGCTCGTTTTTCAACTCATTTTTCACGAGGTCCTCAGTCTCATGGGTGTCCTTACCCCAGAGCTTAGATGCATCCCTAATC
>JBBINF010000280.1:0-1487 GCA_037444045.1 Sulfolobales archaeon
GGACTTCATTACAGTTTCACTGTGGAAAAAATCGTTCGCTTCTAATGACATGACATCTCTCAAGAGAAAGCTCAAAGAGAGTTTCAGTGATGCAGGTGATGGTGACTACTACGAAAAGTTAGATGTGAGACACCGTGAGCATGGGTCGGTCATCGTGTACTTAGTACTTTTTGTCAGACCTAAGCAGACTAGTGTTGAACTTGAGGTTGTTCTAATCGTCATTGAAAACAGACCCGATCTGGTCGATCTGATGAGGTGATGATCAAAATGAGTGAGAACCGTTTCGTCAAACTGTTTAACTCTTACGCAGATCAGTGTGGGTTTGTTAATTCGGTGTTGAAAGGTTCAGCAGACCTGCTCAATTTTAGACAAGAGGGAGGTGAGCATGACTTTTCAAAAGAGATGAAAGACCCTCAAGTAGAGGGAGAATTCGTTGAGTTCCTTAACACCGTGACCAGAAGAGCGATTAAGAAGGAAAGGGACACTTACTTTTACAATTTGTGTAACAATTTGATCAAGGGTAATGGAGGAAGTCTTTACAGGAGAAAGGTTGTCCTAGAAATGGCGATCCTAGATGATGGCATCGTCGCTTTCGCTTACGACGTTACTCTAGAACGTGTGTAGGAGATGATGGTGTGGTTTTCAGGTAACAGAGACCGTGAAACCCTTACCGTCGGAAAGAAGAGGATCATGCTTCGCGACGGTGAGGCTTTCGTGTGTGAGAATGGAAAGATTACAGGATTCGGTGAAAAGATTGACAACCTTTTTGAAGCTAGAGAGATTACCAACCGTGTAAACGGCTCTTACGTAGTGGTTGTACCACGGTCGATCACGGTAAAAGAGTACTACGTCATCTACCCTACTAGAGGTGAGAAAGACTGTTTCTTTTAGAGAGCTAAGGTGAGACCATGGTAGATTTTCTAAAGAAGTTTAACCCCGGTCTAGACAAATTAAAAAATGCCCTGACTGCAGTGGGTAACAACTACACAACTGCATCTAGGAGTCTCAATTACCCGATCCACACACATGAAAATGGAAGGGTTAGATTAGTCACCAAAGAAGAGAGGAGAATGATGAGAGGGAGTAGATCATCATCTTCTAATTACATGCCAATGTCCAACTCAACTTCTAATCGCATGCCGATGTCCATCTCAACTTCTTCATCTAAAACTGGATTAGAGGCTAACCCGACAATGTCTTTTAGGAGTCTACCACCTAATGCAAAGATTGAAATTAAAGGTGAAATCGCAACCGTGACATTACCAAATGGAAAAGTAATTAAAGGTGAGGTAGTAACTAGCAGAGAGGAAGCGTTTGAAGAAGCTAAAGAGTTACATTCAACTTTAGTTTTAGTTACGCCGAAAGGTTACATTGTTACCTTCTAAGATTTTTCAGTAATCTTGAATTTAATGAAAAGACTGGTCTACCTGTACAAAGATCAAGAAAAAATGATTCACATCTCGTCATGGTTTAAGTCGTTAAGGAAA
>JBBINF010000281.1:0-1484 GCA_037444045.1 Sulfolobales archaeon
TAGCACACGGTGACACTACACCGATCGATTACCTAGAGTTTTACGCAGTTTACGGTTGGTCTCACGTGGTAATCCTGAGCACAGAGAAAAGCAACATTAAGACATGAGTACTCTCATCTTTGGTCATGCTCAAGCCCTCTACTTCCTTTTAGCCGTGATCGTCGTGTTTGGGATCGGTGACCTTGTCTTGATCCTCACGAAATTAGGCTTCATCTCTTCCTAGTCTTTTTTCCTCATTAAGACATGGGTCTAGGATTTACAAATGTAAATTTGAGAGTACTTGAAAGGTTGATTCCCGTAGTAGAGAACGCTCATTCTACCACCACTTACACGGTCGATCCAAAGTACCTCTCACGAGTAGTGAAAGGAGATCTCACACCAGAGGAAAAGCAGATCGCTAAGGTCGCATTCATTTACGCCATCCCTGAAGCATTTGAGAGTGACATTGACATGTTTGTGTCTGAACTAGAGACTGTTCTTTCCCAACCTAACGTAACAATCGATGACGTAGTGAGAGTCCATGGGATCAGTAAGGCAAGATTTGCTTACTACTTCCTAAAAATGTTAATGACAAAGCTCTACGGGAAGCAATTCGGAGCAGAGACCTACGAAGCGGAACGGTACAGGAACTACAGATCAATCATGAAAGGCTTCGAGGATGAGTAGTTTAAAGGACTAGTAAGGTGAGTCACATGATCTCAAACCCCCATCTACTCTACGTGATTTTAGCAGTAGGAGGACTTCTGGTCGCTCTCTACGCCACTGGAAACCTTTCAAACACGTCAAACGTCGTAGTCTTAATGTTGTTCGGTCTCTTAGCGTTAGCCCTCGTTGTAGGGATGGAGAAACCAAAGTTTAGAATTCCAAAAGAGCCAACTGAATTCGTAGAAGTCTTAGCTACGTAATCAAGTGGTAGGGATGCCTGTAGGACTTAACAGTGAACTTTTTGGCATCATTGCCATTCTTGTCATGCTAATCTTAGCTAGGTCACTAACTTACCTAATTGTGAACCACTTTTCACTACAGGAGTACCAAGATTTCATTGAAGCAGGCATCCTGGTAGGCATTTCGTTGATTTTAGGAGGGTTCAATTTCGGTGTGATCCTAATCCTGATCTTCATCGGGTTAGGTCGTTACATCTACACTGCAACAGGGTCAAAGATCGGCTACCTACTAGATCCTAATCTAATCAACTCAAGTGGTGTCTAACATGGGATTCGTTACTGGAAAAACACTCGAGGACATTGGAATCGCGTTTACGGGATTTGTCATCTCAAACATGATGACTTACGTGATTGTGAACCTTTTCGGCATCACTACGGTGAACGGGTCAACCCTTTCAGCCATCGGAATGATCATCTTAGCCGTCCTGACTGGATTCTTTCAAGTTAGGACTGGTTACCTCGTCTTCTTTGGAGTGGTGTTACTCTTAAACGGGTTAGCCGATTTCGTGATTCAAAAGTTGACCTAGAATGTCTGCTAAA
>JBBINF010000282.1:0-1466 GCA_037444045.1 Sulfolobales archaeon
CGGCCTACTACTACTATCAGTGGCCCGGTTCGATAAGCATTGACCCCGACACCATAAACCTGACCAGGGGCTACGAGTACTACACCCTGGCGTGGACCTCCACGTGGAGTGGGTCCGGCACACTCGCGTGGGTCTTCAACGGCACGGTCACCATATACTACGACCAGCCGCCCCAGGGCTCGGTCACCTGGTGGGCCGAGGTGACGGGCAACGTGAACGGCGAAACCGTGACGTTCGCGGAGGGCGGGCCAGCTGACCTCAAGATAACCAGCTGGCCCACCCCACCCAACCAGTACTACTTCGTGGTGTGCACAGTGAGCGGTAGTGGCTATTTGCCCGGTGAACACGCGACCAGCGGCTCGGTCGGCGTAGAGGCATACATAACATGCACGGCCAAGCCCAGGTGGTAGTAAGGAGGTGGTTTTGAGTAAGAATTCAAAAGGTCAAAAATGCCTTTTCCTAGCTCGGTGCCCTCCAGACCGAGTACCCCATTGTCCAGTCGTATGGGTCGTACGACCCGTACACCTTCACCTCCCCCTCGCGCAGGTAATTGAGTAGCGTGGCGTTTGAGGTGACCGGGAGCCACAGGGCCTCTGTGGCGTTGGGTGCGTAGGTTATGGTTACTTGGCACGGGATGAACATGCTCTCCGCCGGCGACCACAAGCCCCTGCTGAGGGCTACGGGGCTCGTGAGCAGGACAGCCTCGTAGGTCCTGTTGAC
The DNA here is from genome assembly GCA_037444045.1 of Sulfolobales archaeon. Lineage (GTDB taxonomy): Archaea > Thermoproteota > Thermoprotei_A > Sulfolobales > Sulfolobaceae > Aramenus. The sequence continues at coordinate 721 of JBBINF010000282.1, forward strand.
CCCCAGGGCCTCGGTTATGGAGTCCGCGTTCACGCCGTACAGGGTGGTGGGTCCACCGCCCACGTCGCCGCAGACCGTGGGCCAGTACCCGCTGATTGTGTAGTTGTCGGTGATGCAGACGAGGCTGGACAGGCTGAGCACTGTGTAGTTGGCTGTGGGGAACACTATGAAGGCAGGCTCGAGGAGGGCGCCGAACTGTGCGTAGTGCGTGGTGGTGTTTGCGTATAGCACGCCCAGGCTCTCGAGCCAGTACTGCCCGTACTGCCTTGGGTTCACGAGCATGAACATGACCAGCCAGCCAGTCCCGTTGGGGAGCACCACGAGCCTACCGCTACAAACACCGTAGTACTGGGGGAGGGGGTTCACGTAGACGTACACTGTCACCGTCCTGTTCACGTACACCGTGCGATTCACGTACATGGGCACGGTCTGGTTTATGTACCTAATGACCGTGTGGTTGATGACTTGGTACTGAATCACCGTGCGATTCACAACCTCAATGAGGCCCAGTGATTGGGCTATTGGCTTTAAAGGCTGAACATGAGGTGTAATCAGGGCTAAGACCAACACCACCATAGAGACCACACCCGCTACAACCAATACCTTAGTAACCAAACCCGTGTAATACCACCAATCAGCTAGGCCCATAGTCTTGCCTAATCCCCCAGTCCTTAAATGCGTTGTGGTTGGTCCTACACCGACCTCACGACCTTGGCTATCTCGGGCATGAGTCCCATTATGATCTG
>JBBINF010000283.1:0-1411 GCA_037444045.1 Sulfolobales archaeon
GGACTTTCTATACGAGAAGGTGATCACGTATTGGCAGCAGTTTTTCTACAATCTTGAGCAACAATACTGGCCGGCAATTTCATCTGTAGCTGCCGACACGCCGGGACAGACGGTGATTAACATAGTGCAATCGCGCACGGTGGTGATGGCTGGGCAACAGACAACAATGCCATCTCCCCAGCAACAAGTCCAGCAACAACTCGAGAACAACGCATTGACGGGTCCCGAATCAACCACGTCCAACCCACCGCCTGAAACAGCGACAATACAGCCGATGCAACCAACCACAACACCTGAAGGCACCACAGAACTCACACCAGTACAGACAGGCACAGACACCGTATCAACCACAATACAAATAAGCAGTGATTTAGCGAACAAGATATCATACAATGCGTTGATGGATATATTTCAAAAAATAGTTAATAATATACTGAATGATCCGAATCTCCAACCAGTAATGGACATAATGGGTGACGGTCTGCGGGCGGTATTGACCCTATCTCCATCAGAAAATAGTCTTGTCTCATCATTAAGTAATTCGATGCTCACTTATTTGCCCATAGATCAGTGGGTGCAGTACTCATCAAGTATATTTTCGTCTGTAGTTGACTTCTACTTAAAGTTATATACGCTTTACTACGACACTTGGGTGTACAATCAACTTACCTCATATTTGAATCAAAACCCATCGCTTGCCAGTGATCCAATAATTCAGCAATTTTATTCAGACTTAGAGAATACTCTCAACAACGCGTATGTAGCGCTCAATAATTTTCTCCAGCCGAAAACAGGAATATACGTTACGTCTACTGATCTGTTGAATGACCCGCATGGTGTGTTTACGAAAATAGGCAATGCATTTAAATCACAACTTACGGTATACGATATACCTGATCTGAGTAGCACTACAAATACAATAAGCAATTACCTGATGAGAGCGTGGTATGATGACAGTCAAATTACGCAGAGAATAAACCAACTCACGCAACAGGTTCCACAACAGCTCGTTCAGAACCCCCAACAGCCTCCGCCACCTGAGCAACCGCAGATTCCACCCACTACAGCGGAGGAGGCGGCCACCCAAGCAATTACTCAAGCAACAACTAGGGATATATGGGATACGATCGAGAATGCATTGCCAAAGATAGCGGGCCTTTTCATGGCGGCGATTACATGCCTTATGTCGGCTTCTCAGGCTGGGTTGAAAACCAAGTTGAGCAATAAGACGGTTGCTCAGTTGTTGTTTACCAATAAGGTTTTGCAGTCGGTGAATAGTCTGAATAACTTCGTCTCGTCGCAGGTTGACGTGAGTAACTACGGGTCGTACACACTCATAAATGACTTGAAAGTCTCAATACCAATTGACTACTTCATATACGTATCAAACGCACTACCATACGTAAAAGGA
>JBBINF010000284.1:0-1280 GCA_037444045.1 Sulfolobales archaeon
AACGTTTCACATGAACAGTTTAAGGACGTAACGGAATACAGGATAAACATGAGGGACTGGCTAATCTATTTACTGGAGGTAACGCCAGAGCCATTTAAGAACAACGTAAAGAAAGAGATAGAGGCGATAGCAATATGACTGAACTTATGTGTGTAGGGACTGGCACATACGACGTATGTGTACCAATTGAAGGCGTAGTAGTGGACACAAAGGGCCTAAAGGTACCAGAGTACTACAAAGGTTGGAACATTGAGAAGGCAGTATATTCACCGGCAGATGATAAGATTTACGTCCAGCTGAGCTATAATGGGCTCAGGAGAGTGATAACGTTATGAGCGTGTTGCCCAGTTTTGAACAAGACGTGTTAGACCTGTTCTCGCAGAAGTCACTAACAAGCGAGTTCTACCTGACGCCAGTAAACACGATAATACTTCAGGACGCAAACGGGAACGTGGTAGCTACAGTAACTGATGTTGAAGTGACGTATTCAAATGGAGTACTGGAAATCACGGGAGAGTTTGAGGCACCGGTCAGCGACACGGTGACCACAATACTAATCGGCTCAACGTACCAGGGAGTGTTCAAGGCATATTTTCAGGTAACGGGACAGAACATACAGGTGAGCCAAGGTAACGTGTATGAGGTAAAGGCAACGGTAGACCTAAACAACGCATCGCTACAACTGTCACCGTTCCCTAACGCAAGCGTGGACGTAAACCGACTAGTCGACATAATCGGGAACATATTGGCTAACAACCCACTATACGTGGGCAAAAAGGGCCACTTCTTTGATGCGATATACGTGGTGAACACTACATCAAATGTATCTCAGTCATACCGAATTCCAATCACTATACTGACAGTAGAGGACGGTGTACTATTTGTGGGTGGGGTAGCTAGCATGCAGTTAGTAGGCAACCAGATAGTATTGAGAGACAATAACCAGAACGACCTAATCAAGGTATCATCAAGCACGCCAATTACGATAAAAAAGGGACGTCAGATAGTGTTTGAAATCAGCTTCTGATAATCTCTAGGAACTGGGTAGCTATCCTCCTAGGACTATATTCTTCCTGGTATTTTTTGGCGTCAACCGAGAGTGGTGAGATTAAGCTCTGCCTGAACTTCTCTTTGGCGTCTTCGGGGTCGGGTTCTACAAACTCGCCGACGTGGTAGGGGTTGTCAAACCAGTAACGCTTGAATCCAGACACCTTAATCCAGTAGACGTCATCCTTACTAAGAGGTATGTCAACCCACGCACCCTTCTCCGGGATGACCAC
>JBBINF010000285.1:0-1205 GCA_037444045.1 Sulfolobales archaeon
GTCACGTGCTCAGGGTGCACCCCACCCAGCGTGGACACCGGCCTGTACTACGCATACGCAACGGGCGCACCGACGGGGTCATACTGCGGTTGCTTCCAGACGCCTCAGTCCGAGGTCACCCTAGCCGTCTCGCTGTCCCAGTCATCGGCAGTGGTCAGCGTGTACAACTACCGCGTGCCAGTGGTGTACGAGGTCGAGCCAGCCACAGTCGTTGCAGACCTGAGCGGGAGGTGCGGAGGCACGGTAGTCTGCGTCACACCAACCGGCGAGATATCCTGCGGGCGCGGGAACCGCACTCCAATCCACTCAAGCTACGGCTGGGCCCAGTTCACAGTCAAGGTAGTGGAGACCGGCCAGCTGTGGTGTGAGCTACCCTTCGAGGTTGACGTGGTGGGTCCAGTCGGCTCTTCGGCATCGTGGAAGCTCTGCTCCAGCCTCGGGTGCGTCGAGGGCAGTGGCGCCGGGACCCCGCTGGGCAACCCGTACACGCAGAACCTACTGCTCAATGCCCTGGGCGACACTGTCACGCTCGCGATAACCGGCACAGCACAGAACTACACATGCACCGCCAGCCCATCATCGGTGGCGCTCACGCAGAGCCAGCTCTCAACGCCCTGTGGCTCCATGTACCAGGTACCGCCCGTAGCCAAGTTCCAGGTGAACTGCACCTACGTGACCCCACCAACCTACTACGCGTACGTCACGGTGGTCACCAGCTACGCAACGGGTTGCTCATTCACATGGAGAATATGCGCCAAGGGCACAGGCGCCTGCATAGAGGGCTCTGGACCAACCTACATGGAGCCGATACAGATCAACGAGACGGACACCCTAGTGGCGGAGGCAGTGGACTGCCCAAGCGGTTGCACGTGCTCCATACAGCCAAGCACAGTGAACGTGACCAGCCAAGCCAACGTAGTCTTCACAGCCTACAGCCAGCCAACAGCCGTACCAACACCACCAATGCCCACACCAACACCGTCACCACCACCTCCAAGTCCAAGCCCATCACCTCCACCACCAAGCCCCACGCCCACCCCAACGCCTACTCCATCTCCACCTCCATCGCCAACGCCCACTCCTACTCCACCTCCTACCCCGGTTGGGTACTACGCCACGGTGGTGGTGAACGTCAGCTCCACATGCATGGCGTCACCAATCGGCATGCCACTGGCGTACTGGCAAATCTGCTCAAGCGTTGACTG
>JBBINF010000286.1:0-1194 GCA_037444045.1 Sulfolobales archaeon
GAGGAGGGGCTGGGCGTTGCTGGAGGAGCTTGGCATTGCGGTGCCTGTGCCTAGGGTCAGGGCGCCGCATGTGCCACCGCAGAGGCGTGGGGGTGGTGGGGGTGGTGGGGCTGGTGGAGGTTAAGCTGGACTACGACCTGGACCACCAGAACCCGTGCTGGGTTGGCGTGAGGTTGCTCAGGGTTGCCTCTGTGCTTGGTGGTTTCGGGGCTGTGCGTGTGTACAGGACCGCGAGGGGTCTGCACGTGAGGGCTTACGTGCCTCCCATGGACGGGGAGGCACTGCTGAGGCTGAGGGGCTTGCTGAATGATGACTATGGGAGGATCAACCTGGACTGGGCTCGCTATGTCGGTGGTCTGCTCCAGTGGGACATCCTGTTCACCGCGAGGTGGAAGTCGTGGAGTGGGTGGGGCGTGGAGGAGGAGGTTAGCCTGGACGAGGCTCTCGACGAGGTGATTGAGCTGTGCGCCTCTCGCGTGCAGAGGTCGAGGAGGCGGTGAGGAGGTGGCTGGACCGCAAGTTGCCTAGGGAGTGGGTCCTCGGCATCCAGTACGAACTACTGAGCAAGTACCTGGTTGCCTCTAGGTGCGTGTGGTGTGGCTTCGTTGACTTGAACACTAGGGAGTTGGGCAGGGTGGTGTGCCCGAACTGCGGTAGGGTTGGCACGCACGTGGTGCTTGGGGGTGGTGCCGATGCCTACGTGAAGGGGCGCCTGGAGGCTCTGCGTGGGGTTGCCGATGCGGTTGTGCCCATCATCACCGACGCAGTGGTGACGCTGGCACTCAACGACTGCGCCAGCGAGGTCAAGGTCGGTGACTCCCTCCTGATTGATGGGGGCGCCAGGAGGGTTGTGCTTAGGCAGTGGGGTAGGGGTGGGTTCGTGCTTGATTTGGGCAGTGAGTGCTCCATGCAGGTCGTGATGGCTGTCTTGAGGACGCTGGGCTTCGTGGATGAGAGGGGGTACGTGGCTGTGAGGGTCCTAGCCACAGTGCCCTACAGGGACGACCTCCTCAGGCTCGGGTTTAAGCCCAAGGACAGGTGGCTTTGGATTAGGGGTTAGATGACCTTGGGTTTGGGTCTCTCTTCGCTTACTTGGTAGCCTGCCTTGGTGAGTAGTGCCTTGAGTGCGTGGTGGTATGTGCCGTACTCCTCCGCCACGCGCCTGAACGCCTCCGCCACCTCTGGTGTTGTCCT
>JBBINF010000287.1:0-1181 GCA_037444045.1 Sulfolobales archaeon
TCAGAACTCCCTCGGAAGCTACAAGAAAGGCAAAGAGAGGATACTAATCTAGGACTTGATTGCATCTTACTTACTTTATCATGATGAGGTCAAACGCCTCGAGGAATTCCTCCATGAGCACGGATTTGTAGTATCATTCGCCAATGACCTTGAGAGGGAATGGGTATTCTATGATGAATTGTTAGTAATACCGATTGGCGAGGAGGACATCGCCGTCCAACAAATGCTCGTGGTCAGAATCTCTAAAGTGAGAATGCTACACTACAACGTCAAAGTGTACCTCTACATCCAGATAGAAAAGGCACCGCCTTCGGTCTTTGAGGGCTAATTCTCTTCATCAAGAACGGGCATGCATAAAAAAGGGATTCGTTACCCTTTTACCTTTAGGACTATGAAAAGTGAGACCTTCGCTGATTTCTCGGTGTAGTCCAAGGTAATCTTGGCTAGCCTTGTTAACGTAGTGTGTTGATTTAAGTTGGTGGACTCGCTCACCTTTATAGAGGTAAGACTGTCGCCGACCTCAATAACAGTGTCAGCTGGCAGGTCTCTCAATTTTCTTTCAACTTCATCAAGAGCCACCTCATTTTCGGCGTGATACTTCCAAGAACCGTAGTAAAGCCTTAACACTACGTCCCCGTCGGTATTTAACTTTGCACCTTTTGGCATCTTGATAACCTCGGCTAGGTCGGCGAAGGAAACAAATGATTGCACAAGGTTCACTACGGCGTCCACGAATTGCTCAACGCCTAAAAAAACGTGTACCCTTGTGGGTATGGACTTTTCGGATACGGACTTTGTCATAGTGGTACCCCCTATAAGGTAAGGGTACTGGCTAAAAAGGGTTTCCCGTGTCACTACTCATTCTCTCTCTAGAGAACCGACGGGCATAAAAAAAGACAATCATTTATCCGGGCACCAGAAAGAAAGGAAGATGCGACCGTAAAACCTCAGCTTTTCCTCCTCAGAGTCATAGGTAGCGTAGAGCCTGCGTTCTTCTATAACATTGTCAAAGGGCTCAGCGACCGTGGCAAACTGCAGAGTTCTTGCCGTGCTGGCGTTGACATCATAGAGATTGCTGTGCTCCAGCCACGTCGCTATGTCGGGGTACCGCTTCTCAGGGACTTCTACGGAGCCGACGTAGCCCCTCAAGGCGATGAACAGCCTCCTGTCATCAACGGCAA
>JBBINF010000288.1:0-1162 GCA_037444045.1 Sulfolobales archaeon
GAGAGCGAAAAAGTTTTGGCGGGAGTTTCCTGGCTGGACGGTGTGGACGCCTGAGTTGGAGAGGTCTGCGGAGTTCATGAAGTCCACCAGGGAAGCCATACTGAAGTGCTGTGGTAAGTATGTAAGGCGTGAGTATCTTGATCCAATCGACTTAATGGTTAGGCTGGAGGTTGATGAGCCAGGTGAGGTGGATAGTGAAGTGAAGATTATTAGTGATCCAATGGAGAAGAAAGTGAGGATTAGGATTAATGGACACAGCGTGGAGATACCGCTCCACGCTTATAACAAAGTCTCCGCTGAATTGAGGACGAACAAGGAGGAAATGTTTGCGTCTGGAGAGATAAGTTTGATCGCGAAGAACTGGTACAAGATAGAGATCAAGTTCGGCGTCATCAAGGCGGATTGGATAGACATAGACATAAACATTATCGAGTAATTAATGCAACACTCGATACATTTACCTATTAAATTAATTGTATTTTTATCGTTCAGCTCCAACCAAGGAAAAGCTTAAAAATCTCTGCTTCACTGAATCCTTGATGTCTCTGCAGGTCCAAAAGACTAAGGCACAGCAACTGTTTGAAATATTGAGGAGGTTGGACAGCGGGGAGCTGGATAGGGAGGGTGTGAGGAGGTTCGTTGAGGCGATCGACGCTGTTGATGAGGCGTATGCAAATGGCAACACCAGCGGTCTCGAAGTAGAATCAAGCACGGAGTTCATGTTAACCGTCAAGAAAATGCCAGGCGAACCCCTTTGGCTTGTCCTGGTTCACAATGACGTGAGCAACTATCGCGTGGGTGAGGCAATTGTTGAAGACGACATGTTGCTGGTGAGGAATTTTTCGGAATCCCCACAGACTGAGGAAACAATCCTCATTGAGAATCCAGATGTGGCAGGAACATTCAGAAGGGTCATGGAGCTGGGTGGTGACGAGAAGTACGATTGCATCGATTTCTGGGCAAAAAACGTAAAGACAGAGGCTTTTAAATGCATTGACAACAACACTACGATGTACCTCATTGTTGCGCCGAAGATAGTGTATATTGTTCGCGACAAAATCACAGTTGTGAAGAACGAGGACGTTACAAAGGCTTTTCATGTCCTCCTCAACGTGCCTCTGTGAACCCTTAAACCCCTAACCCCGCGTCAAAACCCTTAAAT
>JBBINF010000289.1:0-1160 GCA_037444045.1 Sulfolobales archaeon
CAACAAGTTCGTGGCCTAGGAGGCTTGGAAGGGAAGGAGGGAGAGAAAGAGGGTTTGAGGTTTTGAAGGAGGGGGTTAGGGGCTTATGGGTCAGCGATTCCGAAGAAAACCTGCAGTGCTTCTACCACCTTGCCTTTCATTCTTGCGAGTTTGACCTTTGGCTTGAGCTTTGTTAGCCTGAGCAAGGCAATCACCTCGTTGTTGGGATAAAATATCAGGTACCTGGTGACGCCTTCACTGATGCATCTAATTGCTCTGAGGTCCTCCATGTGGTAGTACCTGCACTTGTACGTCCTATACGCTAAAGGCTCCAGATACTCACTAATTACGGCTGAATCGAAGTCGAGTACGACGTCGAGTCTCTCACTCTTGAATTCTACCTCGCGGTCCTCATCAAACTCGCCCCAGATTGCGAGTAGGCTTATGGGGTTGGTTATCGCTAGTATTGCCTCGCTTCTGTAATCACGGTTACCGTAGTCGACCCATACCCTGTATATGTTATTGAAAACCCTGTTTACATGGTCTATCCACCTCTCGACCGCCATCTCGAATGGTATGTAGTTCTTGTCGTGCCTTAGATCCCTGACGATTGACTTGACCTTCTCGGATATTTGTTGTTGGGCGCTCATCAAGTGGTGAACTGAGGCAGGGTATTTAAGCTTTTCCTTGGTTGGAATTGAATGGTGATTTTAAAGTCGAGGGAAAAATATTTATACCTTGTTTTAAGGGGGTTTGAGTGGTAGGTTGTGGTTACGGGTCTTCTGAGGAGAGTGCTTCGTCCACTACGAAGAACACTTCGGTGAGGAAGAGCATGAACTCGGCGGGCTCCGGGTAGTTGCTGAGCATTTTCTCGGCCTCATCGTGCATCTCATCCATCTTCTTCCTCACATAGTTAGCATCGCCTGCTACCTCCACGATGGTCTCGTCCACGTTGGAGTTAATGACCACGTAGTACTGGCCACGGTTGAGGAATACGTACGCCACTTCGTTATCGTCGAAGACCAGCCTGTCGTCAACCACGACCTCGGGGTCCTCGATGGAGCCCCTCACGTGCACAACACCGAAAGCTCTCCTGTCCGCGTACTTCCTCACCTCCTCCTTAATCCTCCTCACTAGTTCCTCGTTCAGGACTTGATACTGGTTTTGGGCAGACATCAAGA
>JBBINF010000290.1:0-1143 GCA_037444045.1 Sulfolobales archaeon
CTGGTTGAGGATCCTCACATGGACGTCTTTGCTAGGCGGTGACTCACCGTACTTTCTACCGGTCTTGAGCTCGAATAATCGCTTATATGCCTCGACGAGGAATGTCCCCGAGCCGGATCCTGGGTCCAGGACCACGTCGTCTGGGCTCCTTATGGACCAACGCGTAATGAGCTCGGCTATTGACGGTGGTGTGTAGAATTGGCCGAGCCTGTGCCTCTCGTCAGGTGGTATCAACTCCTCGTATATGTAGCCAATCACGTCACCGAGCTCCTCAACCTTAACGCTGTCGAGTATCTCTATCGTGGTGTCTATGACCCTCAGGACCTCCTCCTCGTCTGGTAACACCAACTTGTCGAAGAGCCCTGTCATGAATATCGCCTCGAAGTCCCCGGTAACCTCAACGGCCACGTTGAAGTAATTGTTGAGCTCTTCCAGGTACTTGCTTGCTGACTTGACCCCAGTGGGTAGTAGGGGCTTGAGTGGGAGTAACTGGTAGTACCCTTCCAGTACCTTGTAAAATATTATCTTGTTTAGCAGGACGTAGAGCATCATCCTAGCCAGGTTCTCGACATTCTCGAGATTCTCACCAACTATGTCGACTAAGCCATACCTGTAACCAGCCTTTATAGCCAGCCTATGGAGCTCGTCGTAGTAACCCCTGTCCTCAGCCAGCCTAGACCTTAGGTACGGTGTCACGAAGTACTCACTGAGGTAGTCAATGAACTGGGCCCTCAGGTGGTTGATGAGCCACATCTCAAACGGCCACCTGAACCTACGTAGCTCCTCATCAAGCAGATCAGGCCTGTAAACCTTCAGTATCCTAACCCACGTCCTAGCCACGTCATCTAGAAGGGCCTGTATATCCTCACTCCTGAAGGTCTGTTTGATGTACACGCGGTGCTCCTCAATGAGTTGCGTATAGGCGCCGGGCTTCAGTGCATTCTCATAATCACCCTCCTTACACTTACTTAGGTTAACAAAGTCCTCAATCCTCTCGATGGGTGAGAACAGGACGAACTTGTCCTGGTTGGCCGTCGCGAAGAACGGTGTCACGGGCAAGTTGAACCTCACCTTCACGAGGGCTGCGTAGCAGAGCGCCTGCCCAATGACGGGCTTACCCAGTGGGTCAAGCCTCACCCTCTC
>JBBINF010000291.1:0-1139 GCA_037444045.1 Sulfolobales archaeon
TGCTATGTCCTTCCCCTCATCAACCACCACGGGGAACGTGGTGAACTGGAACACCCTCCCCAGCCTCGCTGGGCTGAACACAGTGGCCGCGCTGTAGACGAGGGAGCACCTCAGTGGGTCGCCTTTCTCGTACTCGCTGATGCCAGTCATGACGCAAGCCACTAACTGGTCCATGGTTGACTTCCCAGTCCTCGGCTCGCCGTAGCTCACCACGGCGTGGGTCCTAAGCCCGAACTGCTTCCTCAGGAAGGAGAAGGACTGGAAGCAGGCCAGGGCCAGCTTCGCCTTCAGCATTGGGTCGTCCCTCAGGTACTTCCTTATGTAGGTGTCTACGACGCTTGGGTCGCCTCCCTCCTCACTCATCAGCCTCCTCAGGGCTGGGCCGTACCTGCCCCTGTACACTAGGGCGGGCCTCTGCTTCTTCTTGCTGTAGACTATGCCTGCCACCACGTACTTCCTCCCCACGCCCTCGCTCAGTGCGGTCAGCACATTCAGCAGGACGCGCCTGTGGCTGAGCCCCTTCACGTCCTGCACTCTGCCCTCGATGTCCGGGTCCTCCAGCAAATCATCGACCGTCCCCACGACCCTCCTCCTCTTCCACCCCTTCTTCGTCTTTACCGTGAACACCACGTCGAAGTAGCGGGTGCCCGTGACTGCGTCCACGATCTCCCTCACCCTCTCTATGTAGACTCCGTTTATCAGGACGTCGTAGCCCCACCTCGTTAGGGCTCTCTCCACGTCCCTCCTCAGCGCCTCATCGCTCATGACCCTCGCCACGCACTCCTCCACGCAGTCCCTCCCCTGCCCCACACACCTCCTCCTGCAGTCCTCCCTCACGTGAGCCCTGACCTCGCTCCCACTCGGCAACCACTTAACCAGTTGCCACACACCGTCCGGCATGCTCGCTATGTACACCTCCGCGTTTTTCCTCCCGACCAGGCCCCTCCTGCTCACCAGCACCATGGTCCTCCCAACACCCACAATCCTCTCCAGCCTGCTCAGCCACAGCACTGCCTCTGCCTGGGCTGTCCTCCTGTCGACCTCGTTGCCTGTCCTCTCGCGGACAACGCCTGCGATGACCTGCGTCATCTCCTCAATGATCTTCCTCTTCGACCAAACGTGGAGCTTGCCCTTGTCGT
>JBBINF010000292.1:0-1126 GCA_037444045.1 Sulfolobales archaeon
CACCCACTCTGTGATGATCGAGGCGATGCTCTTGCCCTGGCTCCCAGCGAGTTCCTTTAGCCTCGTGTAAGCCTCGTCGCTCAGCGTGACCAAGAACTGGTGGTATTTTCCCCTCTTGTACTCCTTCAACGGCAAAAACCTGGACACCCTCCTGTACGGGAGCCCAAGCCTCGAGTAAATTAGCTCCCGCAAGAATTCAGAGGGGGTGACCTCCCTGCTTACCGCCAGGGCGATTACCCTCTCCGCCACCTCTCCCCGCACGTGTATGATCAACCTCCTTACCATGAGATACTATTCCACTTGACGGCTTTAAAACCTTACCTCGTACTCCTCCCCGTCCTTGAATTGGTCGGCCAACTCCTGCGGTATATAGAGCGCGAGCTGGCGCGCCACCCTGATGCACTTGAACGGGCCGTAGTCCTTCCCTGGAGTGAACATATCGCTGAACTCCGGCGGGATCAACAACACCTTCTTGTTCCCGAGGTCTTTACACCTTAACTTCATATGCTCTACTCAACGCAAGCTTTTAAAAAAGCGGGATGATATACTATATCAGGGGCAGCGCATGTATGTGGTCGACGTACGAGTCCCCAGGTCATACGTCGATATACTCACGGAGAGGCCAGAAGACCTCCCCTGGTGGGCAGTCCTCCTCGCAAGGGAAGCAGGGGAAGTCGATATGTGTGATGGTATCAGTAGATTACCAGAATGTCGGCCACCCGATCTTTATCGAGGGGGTGGCGTGCTACCCAATAGTAATGGAGGAAAAGACGGAAAGAAGACGTTTGCTCTCTGCGTTGATAGACGCAATTGCCGAATTATTTGGGTTACAGATTGTCCCGCTATTAGAGGACTCTGGCTACTGGTACGAGGAAGGGGAAGTGACGCGGGGGATAGTGACGTGGCACCACGGGAAGGGGGATGTGAGGGAAGAGGAGATAGAGATAACACCTTAAAGCTGGACATTGACGTAGACGTCGAGTACTACAACCCAGCAATAGTGCTTGGCGATAAACTGGTGATGCTGAGGGCGCTCGGGTTTGACTACAGAGAGGCCTACTGGGAGTACTCGCCGTCGGGGCGGCACATACACATCGTAATCAAGCTGGACAAGTGCTACCCCATT
>JBBINF010000293.1:0-1074 GCA_037444045.1 Sulfolobales archaeon
TACGTACGCCCACGCCACAAACGTAACTGCACCATTGTTTATGGCTATGCAGGCAGGGAGCCCATAGGTACCCGTTGCACCACCATACACATTAGTCGTTACCGAGCACTGCGGGAAATACCAACCGTTAGGGCTTGCTATCAGGTTCGGACCAGCAGAAACAAAACCAGACGGAGCAGTAACCAGCATGTTAGACGGCAGATACGGCATAAGAGGCGGAAGTGGCTGAGGAATTACCGAGTAAGTCGTGTAGAGACCAGCCACCGCAGTCACCGCTGGCATGACGTTGTTAGGTGGCACATCGAATAACGCATCGAAGAACTGTACATAATATAGAACACTACACGAACCCCATGTAAATATCGCGAATTGTTGAACCTGAGATAGACTGTACGCTGTATCGGATACGGATAGTGATTTCTGCAACGTGTAGCTTGGGTATGAGTACCTCCACCATGCCAGATTACTACCGTACCACACACCGTGTACTATAAACAGATTATTACTGCCTGTTGAATCACCAACTGATGCAAGCACCTGGTTATTACTACCACCACCACTAATACGCATTATAACAGACTGCGAATTCCCCCAACCGAACAGACTGATAACTCTGTAACCATATGCACAATCTGGAGCCGTGCTTGATGATATGCCATAACCCAGGAGCCAAACATTATCACCACCACAGCCACTCGGAATGTCGGTATAGTCAATAGTCAGAGCTCTGATTGCTATGCCGTAGTTAGCCAACTTACTAACTATCGATGTAATTGAGTACCACGCCCACACAACATCACAAGGACTTGGCTGAGTACTTGTATATATGCCTAAGCCGTTATTTACCCATATGTAGTTGGGGCTCTCATATGCGTAGGACCATCCGCTTGGCCATGAGGTGCCTGTCCAGTTCCAGTATGCGTAGAATACGTTTTGTCCGTTGTCGTACTGCCCGTATGCTAAGCCGAGGGTGTTCTGGGCGTAGTATGGGTTGACGCCTACCAGGTTCCCGTCGATGACTGGTCCTGAGTAAACAATGAGCTGTATTGGGTATGTGGTGTTTGCGTTTATGCC
>JBBINF010000294.1:0-1011 GCA_037444045.1 Sulfolobales archaeon
TTGTCGAGGGAAGATAAAAATGGAGGGGAAGTCTCTCGGGGTGACGCCCAAGCCCCACAAAGCCCGTGGGGCTCAGCCACTGTTATGCCTGAAATGACCGTAAGGGAGATCGATGAGGCGGTTAGGGAGTGCATCAGCGGCAATTGTGAAAAGGCCAAGACAATAATTAGGATGTCTGCGTACATGGGCGCATCGCCCTTAATGCAGATCATAGGCAGTTATGTCGCGAATACACTGAGGGGTTATCTATCCGCACGTAGGATTCGACGAATGGTAGCGATTGGTCTGAATGCCTTATGGCGCTTGTTTAAGCTCGGTGATTTCTTCGAATTCGGTAGAATCGGTGATTTCAGTGCGAGAACGATCTTCGATGTATATTGGATGTACACGAGCCTCATTACCCTAAAATTGCCCTTTGTGGTTAGATCGAGATTCGACCCACCCAACGACGTATGCAGTGCGTTTAAGGACGAGGAATTGTGCCATAAGTTCATCGCAGGTTTCGTTCTTGCCGAATCGTGGAAAAGCGATAGACCCTCCTGCAGATTCAAGCTAGTGGGCACCACGCACCCAGTCACCGTAACGACCATGCTAAGCATTGCCAGTCACCTTGCGAAGCACGGTATAATGACTAAAGCGTACATCAACGAGGGAAAGAGATATGTATCTTTTATATACAATGATTTGCCTGAGGATGTCGAGAGGTTCGTTGAGGATGCTTGGAGAGACCCAACCACCCTTACGAAGCTAACTGACGGGGAGTTCTTAGCATTCCTGGCCGGCTTAGTAACGGGTGATGGGTCCATTAAATGGAGCAACGGTGTTATAGAGGTAATACTCACTGGTAATCTAGAAAAGGAAAAGACGCTGTATATGACGATTCAAAGTGAATTGCTGAGAAGGTTTGGGATTAAGGCCTTTCTTTATGAGAAGAAGAATAGAAATATCGTAGAACATGAGAAGAAGAATAGAAACATCGTAGAACTCCGTACATGGAGTTACGATGCAGTG
>JBBINF010000295.1:0-1000 GCA_037444045.1 Sulfolobales archaeon
CTTGCCATTATGACGCTTTACGCCGGGCTCCTGCTCTATTTCCTAATTAAATTAATGCTGATGGAGCCTGAGGATGAGGGGGACGGTGTCGACAGTGGCAATAAATACCAGTGATTTGCTCACCTTTGTGGTCGGGGTCATGATTGGTGCATCGCTGAGGTTGCATGAGATTCTGAAACTCCTCGAGGGGGCTCACCATGAATGAGGTCTTTTTCTTCCTCTTCGGCGTGACTGTCGGCTATACTCTGCCGGTGCTCGTGAGGCTCATCAAAGTCTTTTTCCTGGATAAGGTGTGAGACTAGCTGACTGGCTCGAGAAAATCGGACGCTTTCTTTTACGTTACTGGTACCTAGATGTCACCTTCGCTGTTGCCGGTTCACTCTTGCTTTTTCTTGCCCTTAAGTTAAGAGAGAGACATGTCGCTCGAGCTCGTGATTGGTACGGCGTTCTACGCAGTGGTCGCGATAGCCATGTTAATCCGGGACTCGAGAATAGAGCAACTGCAGAAGCAAATTTGGGAGGCTTATCTATCCCTCCTGAAAGAAACGGAGAGGCAGAGGGAGGAATTGGTATTAATGAGGCAGGAGTTAAGGGAGATGAAACATGAGCTCAAGGGTCGCTGAATTCCTTATCGTGACCACTTTTCTTTACCTCGTGGCACCGTGGCTGGGCGTATTAATCATCGTGGTCTCGCTCCTTCAGTTCTTTATGAAAAGAACGTCAGAGAAAGAGCCTGTGGTCGTGGGCTCCTGAACCATTAATTTCCGTGTAAGGTGAGCCCCCATGAGTAATGTGTCCATCAAGGTAAGGCTATACTCGCAGACGGGAAAGGATGACAGGAGTCTGTACAACTTGCCCGACGGCTACCAGTTCTACGTAGAGAACGCCTTCAGTAACGTGCACACGACGTTTGATTACCCCGGCGAGTATTTCGTGCTCGCAATCGGCTTCGGTGAGGTCGGCACCAACCAGGTCAGAGGATACGGCGTGATAAGGGAAA
>JBBINF010000296.1:0-2720 GCA_037444045.1 Sulfolobales archaeon
ACCATCTCCTCCAGTCTCTCAATATCGCTGTATAGGTATTTAACACCTATCACTAGCGAGTGGCCAAACCCTGGCACTTCTAGCTCGCCTTTCAAGAACTTGAACATCCTAATCGCATCGGGGTTCCTCTTTTTCACCTCTTTCAGGATGAGCTGGGCCATCATCACTGCTAACGGTTCTGCTCTAGCTATTACTATCAGCTCGTTGTCCGACGGTATGTCTATCGCTATCTTGATTTTCAGCTTGTTGTATATCTGTCTCACTATCTCCTCAATGTCACGTATTACATACTGTCTTATGTCCTTCTGCATGTAGAACACTATCTTATTCCCTACGGCTTTTATTGTTACGTCTGGATACTTCTCTTTTATCAGCTTAAACGTCAGGTCTGCTAGCATCTGGTAGGGTATGAAGAAGATGAATGAATGTTCATCTACTGGCTGTAGCCTTATTGGAAAGTTCTCCCTCTCTGCTAGCATCGCTATATACTGGAATAACTTCACCGTAGGTGGTCTGAGCTTAATCTCTGTATCCATGGATTTTTTATATCTAAGAGGTTCTATTTATACTTGAGCAAAAATGAGCCAGACTGCCATATCTACTCTACTCGGGTCTATAGAGAACCTACTCGTGGACGTCATTAACGGCGTAGCTAGCTTCGTGGAGGCCGGCATACAAGAGCTAGTCAATTATGCACCAACAATTGTTGACATAGCGATAATAGGAGTAGTTGCTGTCGGCATAGGCTACGCCTTCAGGCAGGCACTGGCTAACGTGCCGTTTGTCGGTAGCTTGATTAACGCCCTAGGAAGGCTCTTCAGGTTCTAATCAAGTTAAAAAAATATTTTTTTTATAACCTAATTTCTCCCACTAAGTCCTTTCCCTCTACCCTTATCTCAGAGTTCTCCAGCTCCTTTAGGCCACTCCTCTGTACAATGAGCTTTTTCAGCTCGCTCAGGGGTATCTTTACCATTATTGACGTCTCCGTAGCTATGACCTCGGTCTGTAGTCCTGTCTCCTGTAGCTTTTTGAATAGGTCTTCCAGTGCGTTTTTATACCTGAACACTAGCACGTTTCCCCTCAACTCCAGGGATATCGGCTTACCCTCTTGTGCCATCTTTGCGTTGAACTCGTTTATCATTTGTTGTAGCTGTTGCCTTAGTGCTGATATGTCTAGAGACATACTTAAAAGTCCACGCTGAGAGTATATAAATATGGCTGGTCTGGTATTTGGGGACATTGCTGACGCAATAGTCCGCTTTCTGCATTATGTGGAACAGTTCATAGTTGACATTATCAGGTGGCTAAAGCAGGCTATCCTTAAGCTCTATGATGCTCTTAAAGGTGGAATGAGGGAGGCAATAAAGTACGAGAGGGAGGTCGTAAAAGAGATGATAAGGTTTTTCAGTAGGCACGATGACCTAGCCTTTGGCCTACTGTTTGCTGTCCTGTTTGACGTCCTAGGGGTGAACGAGTGATGAGTTTCATAATCCAAGGGCTTGAGAGTGTAGGGTCTGGTATTGAAAACTTTTTTGGTGGATTTGCCAGTGATATATCGTCTGGCATATCTGGCTTTGTAAAGGCGTTGGAGGAACTGGCCACCGAGGTAGTGAACGGGATAAAGGCCTTTATCGGTGCGATACAGAACTTTGTGGCCAGAGTAGCGTCTTTCTTTGAAAACGTGGGAAAGGCGATAGAGAACTTTTTCGCTGATGCGTGGAATTTCATTCGTACTATATTTGGAGATATAGTAAACTTCTTCAAGAACCTACCTAACTACATAAGGGTAGCGTTCACCGACCTAGTCAATTTCTTCAAGTCTGTGTACAACGACATCAGGAATTTCTTTGTAGGTGTAATTAGTGGGATAATAAACCTAATAACGGGCCTCTTTGAGTACATTGTCCAGGTCTTTACATACCCGTTCCAGTGGATAAGGTACCTGTTCAACTACGCACTATACTACTTAGTTGAACATGTGAACAACTTAGTCGGCGGTTTCATGTTTGGCCTGTTTATCAACCGTCTGAGGAAGATGGAGTACAAGGGCCTCAGCAACACCATGGCAGAGCTTTTCTTTACTGCGTTCAAGTACTGGGCCATTGATGAGAGTATACGTGCTATATTTACGCTGTCTGGCCTGTCCAAAAAGGTCAAAAAGCCTTTACCCCCTGCACCACCAATATTAGTGGGTGTTAAGCTATGAGGTTCCTGTTCTTTGCAAACCAGCCTGATATATCATTTGGGAAACAGGCACTCATCTTAATGAATGAGCTTAGGGCTATGGGCCATCAAGTATTACACGTAGACCACACCGCACCTACAACGTTAAAAAAGAAAGCGTATGAGAGCTTCCAACCAGACGTAATTGTGGTCTGGACGTTCTTTCACGACATTGGCCACCCCACTATCATGATAAACGAGTTACCAAAACCTAGGAATTACTACCTCGTGGCGTTTGAGGTGAGCGACACGACCAGGCTCAGCGAAAAGGCGATAAACATGGTCAATGAGCTTAACCCTGACGTTTTGCTTACGCCTAGCACGTGGTCTGCCAACGGTTTTTGGGGCACTTCTGTACCTGTCGTTGTGCTACCACACGCAATAGACCCAGCGTTACTTGATGCTGTAAACAAGTTGAACAAGTTCAGGTACCCTATCCTCAACTACGATAGACCTAGAGTCCTGGTCTACGCTAACCATTCATTTGACAGAAAGGG
>JBBINF010000296.1:2764-3655 GCA_037444045.1 Sulfolobales archaeon
ATGGTTCAGTCCCACGATTTGACGTTATTATGAAGAGCTGGCAGTACGTGAAGAGAGACCCTGAAATTACGTGTAATACGCTAATTATCTCAGGACACCAGTCAGCACTTCTCCATTACGCTACAATGAACCAGGCCACTCACTTCCTTTACCCTGTTAGGGGTGGTGCCTTCGAGATTACTGTACTTGAGATGTTAGCGTTAGGTAAAACTGTGGCCATCCCGGAGAAAGGGGCGTGGGTTGACATACCGCTTAGTAAGGATGACGTCTACTGGATTAAGGTGTCTGGGTTCAGACGTTACTGGTTTGACAACCCCTACCACGTCGGCGAGTTTGTAGAACCCGACCCCGAAGACGCCAAAGAGAAGTTCAGGCAGAGCTTAATCTCACCACTCTCGGTTGACGCCAAAAAATACCAGGAAGAATATAGTCCTAGGAGGATAGCTACCCAGTTCCTAGAGATTATCAGAAGCTGATTTCAAACACTATCTGACGTCCCTTTTTTATCGTAATTGGCGTGCTTGATGATACCTTGATTAGGTCGTTCTGGTTATTGTCTCTCAATACTATCTGGTTGCCTACTAACTGCATGCTAGCTACCCCACCCACAAATAGTACACCGTCCTCTACTGTCAGTATAGTGATTGGAATTCGGTATGACTGAGATACATTTGATGTAGTGTTCACCACGTATATCGCGTCAAAGAAGTGGCCCTTTTTGCCCACGTATAGTGGGTTGTTAGCCAATATGTTCCCGATTATGTCGACTAGTCGGTTTACGTCCACGCTTGCGTTAGGGAACGGTGACAGTTGTAGCGATGCGTTGTTTAGGTCTACCGTTGCCTTTACCTCATACACGTTACCTTGGCTCACCTGTATGTTCTGTCCCGT
>JBBINF010000297.1:0-3202 GCA_037444045.1 Sulfolobales archaeon
GGACGGTCTGCGTACCTAGTTTTGAGTTCATATAGCTTACCCTGAGCATACACAGTGAATATGCCCTCTTCATACCGTCAAACAAGGTCTTACTGTCCACGAGTGAGATGAGCCTACCTGTGAGGGAGTCATAGCACTGTACCCTCCCACTGGGTAGGACTACCTGACACTTGTACTCGTGGAAGTCACCTGTTACCATACAGAAGACAGGCTCCTCCACTGGTGCACACCATAGCTTATACTTATTATCGAGTATGAACGGTGCCCTCCTAAAGAGGTCATATAGCTCCTCTGTACTTAGTTTTTTCTCAAGCTTTAGGAACTGCAATGACCCGTGTTCTGCCTGTGCCAGTAGGTATTTCGTGAAGACGGAGAACTCAGACATCTAAGACCACTGCAAAGAGTTCTCGGATGAAACTAGCTACAGTCTTCCTCTCCCTCTTCAGGTAGTCCTTGACCCTCAAGTATACGGTATCACCTAGGTAGACCCTGAACACTACCCTAGTGTCGTGTCTGTACTCACGTCTTGGCGGGAAGGCACTGGTAGTCTTACGGTCAATGCCAAACCTCTCATATATCCTCTCTCTAATCAGTTCCGACGGCGTTACACCCCTCTCTTTAGCCTTCTTTATGATGTACTCTGCCGTCTCCCTGTCCAGGTTCACGGTAAGTATTCCTCCCATGTATTTCACCTAATAGAACTTTACTGTATACAGCTTTAACCCTTTCGTTAGCCTGATGGACCTCCGCATTACCGACTTCACCAGCTCTCTCTGGTCTATCTCGTTACGTAGGTACTTGTCCAGGAGCACTAGGAAGAACTCCTTAGTCCTAGGTGAACAGACGCACTCGTCCAGTAGTGGTAATAACAACGTGGTAACTATCCCTTCCTGGAGCATTACCTGTGCTACCTCGTCGTCCATGTTAGACGTACTCACGTAGTGGACTACAGTCCTAGCGTAGTCTAATGCCCTCATCCTTGTGGGAGTTGTGTCCATGTGTCCCCTCTCGAGAGGGAACTTGTCAAAGAGCTTATCACAGAGCTCTTGCACTGTCTGCTTTAGCTTACCCCTTTTCGCAAAGTATACACGCCTCTCTGCAGGGAACTCTATCACGTAATACCGTCCGTCCATGATAGGTTCATAGTACACGGTACAGAGTACGTTACCTCTTGACTTTCTTATATAACGCATGTATGACCACCTTTAACTTGTCCCACGTACCTAACTTCCTCTTCTCCTCAAATAAGACGTTAAAGTATTTGGCTACTTCTGGGAACTCTCTAAGACGGAAAAAGTTGAACTCTGCCCTCCTCGGGTCATCCCCGAGCACGAACTGCAGGTAGAACAGCGTATCCAGAGGTACTGGTTCCTTCAATGTAAAGAGTAAGTGTACGTGCCTACCACTTGGACTCCTCCTGACCTCAGCTTGGGTCACGTAGTACCCGAGGCTCTCTAACATGTTCTTTTTGTCGTTTAGCAACCTCGCTATGTTATAGTAGGACACGTCCACGTCCACGTCCACTTTTACCACGTTGTCTACCATGTCATTCACCATGTCAGCTCCACCTCTCCCTGTTGTGTCTTCCTGTCCCCCCTCCCGTGGCTCCACGCTACCCTGTACCTGTCGTCTACCCCGTCCTTGTAGAAAACGCCTGAGTTCGAGATGAGCATCAATGCCTGTAAGCCAAACATATCCGTTAGGAGGTCTAACAAAAAGTCTTCCAACCTCCTCCTCAGCACTCTCTCCGACGTGGTGACTGGGTAACACGCCTGTGCCTCCACGAATATCGGATGAGCCATGTCTGTGTACTCTAATGATAATTCCAGGCATAGACTCCTCACGTCCTTCCCTGTACTCCCCGACTTCTCTAAGGTGGACAAGGTACCTGATCGGGATGTCCTCGAGCCTGTGCGTGATGACATCTATATACCACCCCTTTTTAATGACCTGACAGACATACATTTTTTTCCCATATCCTACTCTCCATACACCTCTATTTAAATTTAAAACAGTGTTTCAAGCGTAGGACTAATATTCCTAGTGTGGTGGTAGTATAGTACATGGAACAGAAGTTAAGGGTTGACCCGATCGTGGGTAATATAGGTCTGGTCATAAGTAAAGCGTTGACTAACAAGGAGATAACGCACGTGTTCGGAGCAGTGAACGAGACAGCGGTAGTGATAGGGGTTGACTTCGAGAGCCTCACCAGGGAGTTACTGTTTAACGTTGACCTCACAGGTTATAACGTGAATATCAAGGACGGTCACCTGTTCGTGTTCAGGGACAAGGAAGAGACTAAGGAAGAGGTGGACAAAGTGAACCTAATGATAGCACAGAACCTCGCCAGGTTTGGGATAAACGCAAAAGCGTATATGACCACGGACAACGTAACGGTGCTCGTGGTCAACCTGAACGACATAGCGTTAAAGGTACTGGAGAACACTCTGGAGATAGCTAAGGGTAAGCTAGGGAACAAGTTGAGGAACGTGAGGATAAAGTACGGGAACGACGATAAGTGGGGCTACATGGTCGTGTATAAGAGGGGAGAGAAGGTAAAGGACGTGGTGAAAAGGGACGACTTGAGCGACCTGACGGTGTGAGTACGATGAAGTGCTGGGTACCGTGCCACGAGTGCAGTTATGAGGAGGTAGCTAAGGTAAACTGTGACCAGATAGTGGAAGACCCCAACGACGCTGATTACTGTGTGGACGACGTGGTCATGTTCATGAAGAGGTTTCCCTTAATGAAACCTAGGTGCATATTATGGGGAGACACGATGGCTTATCCAGTGTACTATAGGCACTATACATATTACCCAGGTTTCTACACGTCATCTAAGTGGGTACACGACTACTTCAAAAAGACGGGGTTTAGCGTCCTCGGTATAAGACCGTTCAAGATACCACACTTTAACCTCTTCCCTAGGAAGGACATCCTGTTCCTGTTCGTGGGGGTATCCCGTTTCTTTGACAGGAAGAACCTGTCCCTAGTACAGGAGCTCGGAATACGTGACAAGACTACCGTAGTGAGCGTACCTAACCCGTCCCTAGGGGTCAGGAACGGGAAGCTCGTGAAAGTACCAGTAGTAGAACCAGACTACAGGGCGTTCTCCCTCAGTGCTAGAGAGCTACACAACTTGTACGCCAGGTCCAGGTTTATCCTAGCCTTTAGTGTCAGTGAAGGGGTAGGGTTACCTCCG
>JBBINF010000298.1:0-599 GCA_037444045.1 Sulfolobales archaeon
GACGCGACGGGGTAACTCACCTCTCCCCCATAGAGCTCTTCCTCGAGAGGGAGAGGAAGAGGTACGGACTTCCACCCGGGCTTTCACCCAAAACGGATATTAAAAACAACAACAACTCTACTAGTGATAAGACATGAGCTACGCAAACATCGTCAATTCGATAACGAGCGGTCTGTCATCGTTCTTAAGTGCAATAGCGAACATCTTCGGCGCAGTGGCGAACTTCATATCGCAGAACGCTGACGTCTTCGGCGCTGTACTCGGGATCGGCATCGTAATAACTGCCATTTTAGGCCTGCTAGGTAAGCTACCGTTCGTGTCCAACATCTTCAGCATGTTCGGCCTCTGATAAAAGTTTATTAGTTTTTTTTCCTATACACTTTTTATATGATACTGGGCATTTTACGTAAGAGGGCAAGACATAAGGTCGTTACAGTGGTGGGCGAGGTACCCGTCAGCGTAAAGGTCGTGGTCGTGGTCGGGAAGCACCACTATATCGCGATTGGGCAATTTGGTAACCGCGAGGTCACTTTAGAGAGGCCCTTCTTTTTGTCTCCCCCTCCCATAGAGGCGGTCGTGAAGGAAGTACTCAGGCGCCT
>JBBINF010000298.1:633-3193 GCA_037444045.1 Sulfolobales archaeon
GTTTTTGGTAACGAAGGAGATATGACGACCATAACCTCGTCTGGCGTGTCCCCCGCCTTTATTACGCCGTACTTCAATAACAGCTTAAACGTCCTGTCGACGTCTTGGGTGCACTGTGCGACCTCCTGCAAGAGTACGTCGATCTTCACCTTGTCACCTGGAGTATGGGATAACGACAGTACTGCCACAGCACATAATATGTCCGCGATCCCGGTCGACCTTAGTAGGGAGTCTATCACCGACGGGAACTTTTTCATTGTCCTCTTCATTGCCCTCCTTTTCTTCTCCCGTCTGAGGATCTTCTTTGTGCGCCAGTCCATGCATCACTTTACGCCAGTCAAGTATATATTTCCTTTCTATGATATATTATATCATGCAGGGGAGTAGGAAGTATATATCGAGACCGTATCGGTACTTGACTGATGAACAGTTTATTCAGTACCTTTTTCTCGTTAAGAAGATCGCCAGTTTCGACCCTGATACAAGGCAGTGGTACATCAACCCGGACAAAGTCATGAAGCTGTCCAGGGAAGAACTTGACTCCGTCGTCGATAAGTTGGTTCCACTGGTACCTGGTATTACGGAAGCGCTCGAGGAAGTGTTCAAGGTCGACGGTGTCCGTGTGCACGGGAATTACGTCTACATTTCTTCTTCGCTTCTAGACGCAGAGAAGGTGCTGAAGTTAAGGACGTTGACGACTTATTACAAGGAGACATATGACCGTGACCTGCACATGCGCAGGGAGATCCCGGTGAGGCTTTTTTATGACGGTGGGAATGTAATCGCGACGTGGCGCGGGTTCATAAAAAGGCTAGTTGACAATAACGTGATCTCAGTCCCCCAGGACTTTTACGAGGACTTCAACGTTGAACCAGTCCCGCTGGAACGCTATGAACCGAGGGACTACCAGGTCAACGCAGTGAAGGAGTGGCTCAAGAGCGTAAACCTACAGGGGGCCGGGCTAATACAGTCCCCCACTGGGACTGGGAAGTCCGTCATGGCAGTAATGGCGATAAAGTCATTTCTAAGGAAGTATCAAAACGCCCGTATCCTCTATATCACACTAAACACGACGTTACTCAAGCAGTTCCAGGACTTCTTGCGCCGTGAGGGGTTCAGTTCCGGCCTTGTGGCGAGTGGTGTATTCGACGTTGACGAGCAGGTCGTAAACGTGTCGGTAATGACGCTATACAAGGCCCTCCAAAAGGTAGGTAAGGAAGTTGAAAAAATCGAGAAGGGAGAGACCGACGAAGACACGAACCTGGACTTCGTAGAGTTAGACGATCCAAAGGCCAAGCGCTTGGTGGACTTACTCGCAGAGGCCAAGCTCATTATTGTAGACGAGGCCCACCACGTGCCCGCGAGCTCTATAAAGTCCATTCTGAAGTACGCGGAGGACTCGGTCAGGCTAGGGATGACCGCGACGCCGTGGAGAGACGCCGGAGACGACCTCGTGATCTATTCCCTTCTAGGAGACCCGGTGGTAAGGTATAGGTTAATGGACTTCGTGACTAGGGGGGTGTTAACGCCCCCACTCGTGAAGTTCGTTAGGATCGGGGACTACAAGAGCTTCAGCGAGTATAACAAAGAGAAGAGATATCAATTCGAGGACGATAGGAACTACGACGAGATCGTGGGCATTATTGAGAGGGCTGAGAAACCGGCGTTGGTTCTCGTGAAAGAGAAAGTGCAGCTACAGAAGTTGAAGGAGAGACTTGGCGGCGCTGCAGCCTATCTTTCCGGAGAGGACAATATTGAGAGACGCTACGAGATTATCGAGAGGTTTAACGAGGGTCAAATACCGATCCTAGTGGCTACCCCAATCTTTGACGAAGGTATAGACATACCTAGTATAAGGTCGTTAGTCCTATTGACGCAAGGGAGGTCTAAGGTAAAATATCTCCAGAGGATCGGGCGCAGTCTAAGGAGGGCCAACGGAAAGGATCGTGTGGTCATTTACGACGTTGTGTATAACTCTCGGTATTTCATTAACCACATGAAGGGACGTATTAACGTTCTAGAAGAAGAGAAGATACCTTACGAGACGTGACTTTCTTTGTCCACATTTTTTATCATATTCGTAATCTTATTCCAAAAATGAAATGAATACCGGGAGGAATTCCGACGGTAGGAAAACAGATCAGTTTTCAAATATAATTACAAAAGAGATAAAAAATGGGAATAAAAAAAAGTAGTATACCTTAGGCGAAGAAGAGGACGTAGAGCTTTTTCCCGACTTGGAATACCGCAAGGACTTGTTT
Source organism: Sulfolobales archaeon (assembly GCA_037444045.1). Classification (GTDB taxonomy): domain Archaea; phylum Thermoproteota; class Thermoprotei_A; order Sulfolobales; family Sulfolobaceae; genus Aramenus. Next base: position 2,895 of record JBBINF010000298.1, read on the forward strand.
CGTGTGCTCATAGCATGCTCTCTCTTTCGGTATTTCTCTTTCGGCCACAAAACCACTAGGCCCGCTGTTGACAATATCAAACCCGGCGTTCTCGGTTTCGATCTTTAGGTCGGCCCAATACTCGTCGGGCATCTCGCCGACGATATAAGCCATAAAAAAGTCCTCTCCTTTTTCGATCTCGTTTTTGATCTCTTTCAACATTTCGTATTCTTCGAGTAGGTTCATATTCTCCCCGCTAAAAGACATTTGGTTTTTCGCAAATAAAAAGCTTTGTGCGTGCGAAAAGAAGAGGGCGAAAA
>JBBINF010000299.1:0-3015 GCA_037444045.1 Sulfolobales archaeon
CATACTTGACTAGCGACAACGAGGGCGTCATCGTAGTGTCACTGGACGACCTGATATTTAAGGTACTGGAGGAGGTGGTCAAAAAGGGCAAAGAGAAGCTGGGAGGGAGGATGAGGACGCTCCGCGTGAAGATGGGGAAGACGGAAGAGTGGTGCTACTTTATGCTGTACCAGAAAGAGAAGTCGCCAAAGGACGAAAAAGTGAGACCAGGAGACCTGGAGGATCTTGCGGTATGAGCACCGCAGACGACAGGATAGCGGAACTGGAGAGGAAGCTCAACGAGGAGATAGAGTCCAGAAAAAAGTTGGCGAAAGCACTGCTGAACCTGATAGACAGCTTTGAGAGACACGTGTCCGGGGAGATGACAATAAATGACATCCAGAAGTGCCTGGAAAAAGTCCAGGAGGTGGCGATGTTGTTACAGCAGGCAGGGCTGTTCAACACAGGAGGAGAGGGCGGTATAGCGTCAGTGATAGCACAGGTACTAAAGGCACAACAGTCACAAGCACTACCGCCTGTGGAGATGAAGTCACTCGACAAGGAAAAGACCAAGAAGCTGAAAAAGCTACTGGAGGACGAGGAAGATGAAGACGAGAGTGAGGAAGAGGGATGACTGCACCCTGGCGTATATACCGAGACTATTTGACGACTTGTTTAAGGTCAACGAAAAAGTGCTCGTGATAAAGGCGGGGAGGAAAGTCCCAGGGCACGTGGTATCGCACTCGGGGAAGAAGTACGTGGTAATAGGAAAAAAGTACAGTGACTTATTCAAGGACGGAGAGGAGATCGAGGTCGTCACGTTATCTTCAGCGCAGAGCTAGACAACGCGCCACCGACAGTGCTCTTCGGTACACCGAGGAGGGCACCGGCCTCGATAATGACCTTCCTTACTACCTCAGATATCACGATAGGCGCCTTTGCCTTCGCGACGTGGATCACGAAGGGTGGGATACCAGTGGCAAAGGTCGGACTGTACAGAGAGAGCTTCCTCGTCATGTCCCACGCTAAGTTGGCAAGGGTCTCGCCCTTGGGGTCAACGAAGTAGTTCGCGACCACTTTTTCAGCCACTGCCATGAGCAGGCCTTGCCACCTACTGGGTAGGCCGTACTCCTGGCATACCCTCTTCGCCACTTCCCTAGCGTAGTGGTAGAGGGCCTGGTCAGTAACCCAGTTAGCTGTCTCCTCCAGTGCAGTCTTCAGTGCGATCTCGTTTGACGCCCACCCTGCCATCTCGACTTCCTTGAGCCCTGCCTTTGCCTGCATTGACAACTGGAGCGCGTACCTCTTAGAGAGGTACCTCCAGACCGAGGCTTGGGTTAACCTCCTGTTCTTCGCCATTTACCTCACCTCAGGAGAACCATGAGCTCCTTCTTAGCGTTCTCGAGTGCGGACTCGGCCTCACTGTAGTTACTGAAGGTCGCAGTGCCAGCGTACCTGTCGGGTACAACAAGCTTCCTGGAGACGGCCATCTTGCCGCCGTAGCTCCTAGGCGCAGGAGGCCCGCTCAACACGTACCCGTCGACCACCTTTATCACGTTACTGTTAGTCACTGCCTCCCCGCCAGTGTACGCGTAGAACGCGGGGATACTTTCAGCGAGGATATTTGCGGTCAACCTCATGAGGTTAATAATGACCTCATCAGGCAGCCCCTGATCCTTGTACTTGTGGTACACGTAGCCGGCGGTCTCGTTCTTAGTCAGTAAGACTGAGGAGATGAACTCGTTTATCATCTGCATTGCCAGGAAGTGTAGCGCGGAACCGACGTTCGAGTTCAAGTAGTCTTGGACTTGTGGGTCTAAATGTACCTTAGTGTAGAACGCCTTAAACGTGGACTCATACTGCTTGAGCATTGCGTCGGCGAGGTCTTTTGCGTAGTTCTCTCCGAGATAGTTCTTAAACAGGGCATACATCTTGCCCGCGTACCTAATGGGCGTTGTGGCACTGTACACGCTCTTCCTGTGGTGTTGTCTCCCTGCCATACTTAATCAAGAAGACGTAGCAGACAACGTTTAAAAAAATTACGGTACCTTTAGTCAACCGAACATGTCCACGAGCTCGTCGTACTTGTGCTCTTCGGCCTCCTTCTTCCTCTTCAATGCGATAAGGTAAGACTTCGTGACGTCCTTCGCGAGCTCAAGGGCCCTATAGGCAGTGTAGGGGTCTAGCGAGTCCTTAACCTCGTCAAACGGCCTGCAGTCGTCGAAGTTATGACCAAAACACACCTTACTGTCCTTTATGATGACGCTCGTGAGGTCGTTGTCGACTATAACACCAGTGTCGAAGCTGAAGTTGGGTGGGACACTCTTCTCTATCTCGTCTATAAGGGAAGTTATATAGGAGAGCCCGTCCTTCTTTTTCGTCTCGGACGCTAACTCCTCTATCTTGGCCTCCACGTCTACCCCTTCCTCTTTCTTCGGACTCATCGACACTATTTTAGTCACGCTAGTATTTAATTTTTTTCACCCACGTCTCTTACCGAGGGTGTACGAGATGACGGACGTGAGCAGGACGATAAGTGTCTGTAACATCTGGGTGTAAGACGAGTTGTTAAAGAGGGACGGGTCACTGGTCGAAACAAGGATCAAGACGATGGCTATAGCTACCGCACCCAACACAACGGCAAGGTCTATTGCAAACGTAGGGTCAGACATCACTGCAAAAAGATATAAGAGAGAAGAGTTAAAAATTTTGACTAAGGTGTAAAGTCCATGTCAATAAGAAAAGTACTAGGCCTAATAAGAGCAGAATACCAACAGAGGGTAAGGATAAACGCCACCACGGCGACGTCGCTGACAGTGTCGTGGAGCTACGTAGGGAACGGAGAAGTGCAGTACAACGTAGCAAACCCAAACAGGGAGCCAATGAAGTTCGTAATATACAGGGGAGTGAAAGGGGTAGTACCGAAGTACCCCTTCGGCAATGCGTTCTTCCCTGACTACATCGGGATGGGGATATCAACGCCAATAACTGGGGACAAGATAACTTCGCAGTACGAGGTGGGGATGGTAGTGGACA
>JBBINF010000300.1:0-2987 GCA_037444045.1 Sulfolobales archaeon
CGTTGATAGACGTGCCAGAGACAGTCAAGGTATACGTCGGGTCTGGGGTGAGGAGGCCTACGTTAGCGTACTGCTCTATCCCGCTCTGGATATTTGGTGGGAGGGGGTACGGCGACGACGTGATGCCGAACAGGGAAGCGAGTACGTAAGGTGTGACGTAGTCGTCCGGGCTGATGTCAACGTAGATAAACCAGTTGACCTCCACCAACTTATCGACTGGGAAGCCAACGAGGTCAGCGACAGCGACAACGCCAGCGTAACCGATATTGTTCGAGAGGTAGAGCTGGGCACTGTCGGGGGCAGTGGTCATGGGCGGGACTACGAAGGTGAACTGCATGTAGAAGGCACTGGCCTTCATCCCCACCGTGAGGGTGCCGGGGACAGTGGCGAGGATGTTACCACCCGAGAGTAAATATAGATAATAGGTGTAAGTAGGGGTGACGTTTGAGGGGGCACCCTGCTGGAGGTACTGGACGAAGTTCTGCAGGAACGAGGTCTGGATCTGGTTCCTGACCCTTGTGGAACCCGAGATAACTACCTCGCCTGAAAACTTGGTGACCATGTCAGAACAACCCGTAGTAGACGAGTATGCCTATGTTCCCCGCAAACTGCACAAAACCAATTGGGTCTCTCTGCATCATCTTCAACATCTCCATAAAATAACGAGAATAGCGCCTAGCGTACATGATGAGGTAGTGTACACCAATACGCATATAGTGCATTATCTTGTCCGCAAACCAACGCATAGCCTTACCTATCTGGCGGATGACCTGGCTCACCACTTTACCTAGTCCTGTAAGCCCCATATGTAAATAGAGAGACGGAAAGAGTTATAAACCTTTAACCTAGCGTCACGCTCACGCCGAAAGTATCGCCGGAAATGGAAACACCAGAGGACACGGACACGTCTGCGCCCACTATGTCTGAAGGTGTAGCGGAGGGTGGGACTAACTCGACTATTGAACTGGGGACGGACACGTCTGCGTCAACAGTCTCGGCGACGGCGTTGGAAGTTGGGACACAGGTACTAGGCGTGACATCGACCACGTCACTCGTCGTAGTAGAGGAGGACAACGGAGAGAGCTCAGTACATATGGGCTCACCCGGCACAAAGGTCAGAACCTCGACGTCTGCAGTGTAGTCGACGTCAACGGTGTCAGAGTAGGACTTAGCGAGTATACGTAACAACGCTGTGTTGTACGTAGAGAGGTCATCGGCATAGGACAAGGAGAGGACTGGGGCCTGGGTCTGCACAATGTTACCGACTATGGCCACGTCGTCGACCAGTTCAGCGGACAACGGGAACGGCGACGTCAACTTGTTGTAGACCTGCACGTTGTTGTCCAGGTCAAGTGTGTCAGAGACACTCGCGCCCACCACGTAGTGCTTGACCTGCTTAGGTGGCGACACAGTCCTCGAGAAAGAGGACGCAGTATAGCCCGGGGAGATAGGCGAGTTAGAGACAGGGGTAAAGATGTTGGGCGGGACTAGTCTCTTACTCACGTTAGACTGTGGGAACTGCGGTACGACCATAGACGTTGGGTCAGACGAAGTAGAGGTCTCAGGGAACGCTGCGGGCACGATCGAGGAAGAGAGTATAGACGCGAGGTAAGCGACAAGTGGGGAGGAGACGTACGCCAACAACGACTTGCCGGGGCTCCTTATGGCCATCGCAGACGCTAAATCCTTCATCCCACGGAGGGTGAGCCAGAAAGTGTTCCAGCCCACCAACCTAGGCATTACCGCAGTCATCCTAGTGGCGAGGAACTTAGCAATATTACCCGGGATATTTGCAAAGTCGTCGACTACGTCGTTAGCAAAGGATATGACCGCGTTAGCGAGATCCTCGGGCAGGGAAGCGAGCCCAGAGAAGAAGTTAACGATATCCTGCCCTACCGCGACTAGTCCGTTCCACACGGCCGTGAACACGACCTTTAGGTCGTTGTAGACCGCAGTGCCAAACGCGAGTAAAGCATTACTTGCGATCTCAGCGAACTCGCGTAGTGCGTGATAGACGTACTCAAAACCACCGTAAACAACGTCAGCAAGGTGTACTATACCGCTCCAGGCCCACTTCGCAAAGTCCTCGAATGCAGACGCTACCCTGTGGAGGCCGCCAAACAACGCAGACGCGATGTCGTGAAAGGCGTTCATAATACCCGTGGCAAACAGCGAACCAAAAGTCACAGCGGCGTGGACGATCGCACCACCGATGTCGCCAAACAGGGAGACGAGGTCAGAGCCTAAAGTACTGATACCGCGGAATATCGCGTTACCGATGTTCCCAATGCCGTTTACTATGGCCTCTATGCCAGACTTGATGTTGTTCACAAGGTTACTGCCGAAGTTGACGACACCACCGACTACATTTGACGCCCCGCTGAAGAACGACGTTATGTCGGAACCAACACCTTCGATAAAGTTTATGAATGAACTCATTAAGATGAAGTTTTTTAGCCAGAGTAAAAAACATTTGCACATGGCACTAGACCCACAAGTACAGGACAAGATCCTAGACCTCCTGAAGACAACGGTCATAGGGCTGGACAGGAAGGACAACAAGGTAATGTTGAAGATATCACTACTGAAGTTCCTGTCAGTGTTTAAGGACTACCAGTTCAAGCAGGAGAACGGGAGGATAAGCGGGATAGAGAGGGTAGAGACGCCGATCCAGTTCCTGAAAGCGGGCATAGAAGGCGATAAAATAATAATGTACCTCAAGGCCGACCTGAAGACGGGGACGGTGTTGGACAACTACACAACAGAGACAATCGTGAAGATGGTCGTGAAGAGCGACTTCGTGAAAGAGCTATCACAGGGGTACGGACTACCAATAGACCACGTCGAGAACACAGGCGACGATATAGTCCTGTTCATCGCAGTAGACGCTGGCACAAGCACGAAGGCAAAGAGCGACATAGACTTCTAAGTACCCACACACACCCCATGTGCTTTTTGTGCGAAAATTCCCCTATCTATCACTTGTG
>JBBINF010000301.1:0-2740 GCA_037444045.1 Sulfolobales archaeon
CAGGGACATTCCTCGTCGAGGCGTATAAGCGATTATTCGAGCTCAAGACCGGTAGGAAGTACGGTGAGTCACTGCCTAGCGAAGACGTCCATGTGAGGATCCTCGACCAGTTATTCGGTATCGACATAAACCCATTCCCAGCCCAGTTGACGGCTATGAACCTGGCAATGAGGAATCCAAAGGTGCCAAGCACAAACATGAACGTAATAGTCGCAGACTTCTTCACAATAAGACCAAAACAACGCGTGCTACTCCCATATAAGGTAAGAACGCCTTCAGGGGAGGTCGAGAGGGTGGTTGACGTGCCCTCCGAGTTTGATGCAGTGATTGGGAACCCGCCGTACACTAGGTGGGTCGAGATACCAGAGGCCACGAAGGACACGATTATAAAGTGGTTGGGGGATGTCATTAAGGAGTATGACCTAACGCCGCAGGTGTCTAGGGGCGTTGAGCCTGGGATCTACGTTTATTGGATTATGCACGCCACGAAATTCCTTAAGGAGGGTGGCAGGCTCGGAATGATCATATCCAACCTATGGATGCAGACGGACTACGGCATTAGCTTCGGCAGGTTCCTCCTCGACCACTACAGGATACGCGCAATAATTGACTTCACCCTACGACTCTTCACAGCACTCATCTCCACATGCATAATCCTCGCGGAGAAGGAGAGCGACGAGAGAAGGAGGGCTGAGAACGAGGTAATCTTCATCCACGTGCCGGGCACGGTGGAGAGCGTGAATGTGGATGAGGTGCTCAAGGCTATAGAGACGAAGCAGTCGGACAAGTTCTACGTCAAGGTGATGAGGCAGGGGGACATACCGAGGGATAGGAAGTGGATAGACATATTCTTCGGTGCGGAAGAACGCGTAAGGGAATTATTCAACCACCCGTTCTTCACGAGGCTTGGGGATCTCTTCGAGCCGTCTAGAGGAAACACAAAGTGGTCAATTTGGGCATTATCGCATGGGAAAAGACCAGATCCGGGCTCAAACGAATTCTACTATCTTTCCCCATCAAAGCTCAGGAGTTATAATCTAGAGGCATACGCATACCCAAGAGTAGCATTGAAGGATGCCCTAATATGGCCCGCAATAACGAGCGCGAGGCCGGCAAAGTTCTTCATGTTCACTGAGAAGGACTGGGAAAAACTACGTGACGATGATGAGAAGTGCTACATGTTCATCGGCCACGTGCCCAAGGACAAGATGCCGCCAGAGGTGGCTAAATACATCAAGCTGGGGGAGACCGAGATAAGGACGAGGATCAGAGGGAGTAGGGGTGGTGGCAGACTGGCCAGCGAGACTGAGGCAGCTAAGACCAGGGTGAGGGAAAAGGGAATATTCTATGGCTGGTACGACCTGGGTGGCGTCGAGCCCGCCCCCATATTCGCGATACGTTATGCACGATATAAGACTAGATTCATTAGGTGCGAATTCCCGGTAGCCCTGGATGATGACCTTATCGCATTTATACCAAAGGTTAAATTGAGCGAGAAGCAATTAAAGGCACTTCTGGCCTACCTAAACTCCTCGTTTACGCAATACTACATAGAAATGCATGGAAGATATGTAGCAAAAGGTCCAATCGCCCTTGAGGTTAGTATTGCCAGGGAGATGCCTGTCCTCGACGTCAGGAAACTACCTGAGGACAGGGTTGAGGAGTTGGCTAGATTGTTTGATGAGCTTGAGGGGGAGGCCAGGAGGATAGGCGGTGTCTCTGAAAAGGAGCATCTCGAGAAGCTTAAGCCTAAGATCTATGAGATAGATAGGGCTATTGCCGAAGTACTAGGCCTAAGCCAAAGTGTTGTTGAGTACGTGGAGAAAATGGTTGATTTCCTCATGGAGAGGAGGGTCAGTGGGGCTAAGGCACCTGCACCAGGCTCGGTTAGGGGGAGTGAGGAGAGTAGGAGGACTAGAAGGAGGGGTGGTGGAGCCTCAACAACCCTCGACACATTCATGTGACGTAAGTAGTCACGATATTACATCACTAAAAATTTGATCGAAATAAAACTAAGTAAGAATGACTACATGATATTGCATGCATAGAGAGTTGTTAGTGACTGCGAGGTACTCCACGGCCTCCCACGGCATTCAATATGATGCTTTAAGGCCACTGTCTTCAGTAATTGTGAGAAGGGGCGACTTGTGAGGTACGCAAAGGGTTCGTATTAACGGGCTTGGTCAATGACGGTCCAAAGAGTTTTAAATCAACAACCGAGAATTTGATTAGATATGGCTATGTATGGAGGAGAAGAAGTAGATGATGATTTGACGAAATATTTGAAGCTAAGTTTGTCGTTTTTGTGATAGGTTTGATTGCGTTGGGAGCTTCATGTTTTGGTTGATCACATCATCGAGGGGATAAACTACTACATACTCACCCCCTTCGAGGAGGAGGGCATCCCTGTGCCAATGACCTATATCAACGCGCTGAGCCCCGTTGATGAAGCCCTCCTGATATTAAGCAAAATTCTTCTCCTGCTAGCGCTTGTACCCCTATTTATACTCCTATTTAGGATGATTAAGGAGGCGATGAGTGGTACATACATCTAAGCCCTGAGTGCCCCGAGGCAGGGGATTAGCCATCAATCCTACGATGATGTATCCACCCTCGGACCGCATCATATGGGCGGCAAGGTTTTTCAAACTCTGCACGGTGCTGATCCGTGATGGGAAAGCCGGAGGTGCAGTGTGTTGATGGGGGTGGTGGTGCTTGGGTTGAGGTTAGGTCGCTCTTC
>JBBINF010000302.1:0-2114 GCA_037444045.1 Sulfolobales archaeon
CTGTCTCTTGGGTGGTGAGGGTGTGGTGCCCGGTGACTCGTGTGGGTGTTTGAGCGCGGGGGATGACCGCAGAGGGGTGCGCGGTTGGTCCGCGCCCCTTTCTTCCCTGTTGTTTTGGTTTATGTTTGTGTGGTTTGTTTGGTGTGGTGCTGTTTTGTTGTTTGTGGTTTTGTCGTGGTTTGGTGGTGGGCAACATTCTCATATCCTTAATCGGATACCTCCCTCGCGAACCTTATAGGATCATAATTGCCACATGAAAGTTCCTTAAGGTAAGTGATCACTGCCTGGGGAGTGCCCCACCTCTGGAACAGGGAATCCGCTATCCTCGAAGAATTCCTCTTGACTTCATTCGTTAAGCCTTCCTCGAGGTAGACCGCGGAGATCTCCCTGAGTAGCCTTGCTAAATAACCCTTGGCTGAATCCTGGTCCTTAAGTTTACCGAGGTTTAATGGCTTCAAGACCCCCCGTCTTCCCATGATCTCCTTCCTTTCATCGTATAATCTAGGATCCAGCGTTAGAATGGTGGATACATGCCCATCCTCCTCCGCTTTTGATGCCTACGTTATAAACCTCTTCGTGAAATAATCATCATTGCTGGCGGGGAAATTATCCCAGACTATCAAAGCGCCTGACTCATTCTTTATGTTGCTAATTGATTCTAATCTTTTTAGCTGGCCCAGGGACGCCACCACGAATAGCTTAATATCTTTACTTCTCGCATTGAGCCTCCTCAGTAGCTCAAATAGGAGCCTATCTTCCCGGATCCACTCGGTCACAAGATTATGTAGCTCCCCACGTTCGCATCCCCTAGGTCTGGCGGGGGACAAATGGTATCTCCAACCTTTGCCCATCAAACCTTTCGTGATAAAGCTCAAGGCTTATAACCCCAGACTCCAGAACCGCGTTAAGAGCTCATTAGGGCTACCTTCCAGAATTGCATAATTTAAAGAAGCCCCCATTCTTATTTTCACGGTACTCCTTAGATCTCCAATGATTAAATTCTTTCCTCCAATTTGTCTAATCTCCTTCCATGATCCTCCACGGTACGCCTTAGATCCGGGTATTCGCTCAGGAGTTTCTTCACTGCGTCACCCTCCTCCTTCGTCAGAACTTTTTCCAGGGTTTCCTTTATTCCAGGCTCCCTCTTGCTGTACCTACTTGAAAGGAACACATAATTCATGCCAGGGAGAATGTGCTCCTTGCTGAACAAATCTGAAAAGAACTCATAACTTGTGCCCGGGGGAAGCTTGTTTTTCTCATCAAACATATCGCAGAATAGCTCCCTCTTCTCCTCGGGAAGATTTTTCCAGCTATTATAGAGCCTCATGAAGCGACCCAACGCGCGGTTGCTATCCCCCTCACGGAACGCTATCAAAAGTGAAATGCTTATTATGAGACCGGGGATCACTCCAAGCAATGAAATTGGAGGGGCCGCTATCTGCGCGATGCTTCCCAAGGAACTCGAGAGCATATCTGCTATGGTGGGTAGGCTGATGGCGAAAAACTCGTCTATAAACTCTTCCATGCTCTTCTCCCGGTTAAGGCTTTTATTCAGCTGATCAAGTCCCGTTCCGCTGTGCTTTTTCAGATTCCTCTCCAACAGCTTGGGTATCAAGATCCTTTCCTTCCCCTTACCCCAGCTCGACATCAATATTATTTTATTAACAAAGCCTTCTTCGAGATTTACGCCGTATTTATTGGCGTAGTACTTTAGGAGGGCCTCTTCATCCTCTTCGCTCAGCTTAATCTCAAATCTCACATGTTCAATGGGCTTTATATCGTCCTTCGGGATTTTCACGGATGACCCGGTATGCTCTCGCACTGAATTAACAAAGATTTCCCAGAATTTACGGATGGCGCCAGCCTTGAAGTAGGTCAAATACTCCACTTGATAGCTGGTTCCCTCAAGAATATTAAAGCCACCCTTGATTTGGTTCCTAATTTCTCCCTTTTGTTCCTCTATATCCTCAATCTTTGTCAGCTCTATGTGGGGTACAGATTGACTTTCACCATACCCCAATCCTTTTAAGGCCCTCTTTATCGCCAGAGTCTTCCCAACGTATCTCGGGCCCACTACAGCGAGGACCTTTTTCTTTTCTTTGGCCTCTATTATC
>JBBINF010000303.1:0-2069 GCA_037444045.1 Sulfolobales archaeon
CCGCGTATCTGCCTGGGTCGAGGATCACTTCCATACTTATTGTGGTGCCACACTGTGACTCAGCAATAGGAGGTTTAGGAGGGTTGAGCGCATCATCAACCCTATAGATCTCATTTATGAAAATGGTGTTTGTTGAGTCTGTATAAGTGTGGGTTTCGGTGATGGTTACCGTGTTCACGGTTTTACGGTTTTGCGTGCTTACACAGGCTCGGTCTCTCCGAGACCGTTTTAATGCCCCACCACCCTGCGTAACTAAGCACGTGTCTCCACCACATGGAGACCACCGCCCACTACGCCCACATACACCCCTCAACTCCCTTTCAATTCTTCTTTAGGTGGTACGAGCGTAGCCATGAACACGCAATCTTCCAATTCTTTTGCAGATTCTTCGTCCGCAGGAGGTATTTCATTGATGGCAGAGAGTACGTGTTCTTCCAATTCTTTTGTAGATTCTACTACTACGTGTTTTATAGGATCGTTGTTTCCCACGTAATGCCCTTCCAATTCTTTTGTAGATTCTTCTGCAAGTTTGTAAAGAGGCTTTATATTTTTAAGCATTTCCTCCGTGGGCTTCTACAGCATTTTAGATTAGCTCTTCGGTGGGGGTTGGTTTTGGGCGGTGTTCTGCATGGTGTTTGTTGTGTTGGGGGTTTGGTTGGGGGTGGGGTTTTGGTTTTTTGGTGTTGGGTGGTGTGTTTGGTTGTTTGGGGGTGATTCCTTCTACTCCCTTTAGGGAGTTTCCTGAAATTGCTAAGACTGTTTTTCAACATTAGGTCTATATCCGATTTCCTTCTACTCCCTTTAGGGAGTTGCTCGAGAGGGCCGTGATTGATTACGACTGGTACGACCCCCAGTGCCTTCTACTCCCTTTAGGGAGTTTCCATCATCTGGGGCAACGACGGCAACACCGCGATTAGGGTCTACCTTCTACTCCCTTTGGGGAGTTTCTTTCTCGTTGGTTTTTAACTATTTATAAGGTTTTCCTCCCTGTTTTCTTGTTTTGCCTGGATTTCGTTGGAACATCTATGCTTCTTGTTCAATTCCTCGTTATAGATGTTCTGACGATTTAAAAACGAGAAAACACGAGCAGAGACACCCACAAAGCCTACAAACTAACACCAACAAACCCACGCGGGCATAGAATTAGTAAAGAGCGGATGGGGCCCCAGCCGGGACTTGAACCTGAGTCCACGAGGCTTGGGGTTAGGGTTACTGTGGTTGAGATTAAGGATTACATATGGAATACTTTCGTTGATGAGAGGGTCTCGAGGTTCATTCGGCAGTACCTCGAGGAGAGAGGCGTGAGTTTCATCCTGGGTGAGGGGATGAGGGAGTTCCAGGGTGATGATAGGGTTAGGGCTGGCGTAACCAGCGGTGGTAGGAGGGTTGAGGCTGACCTGGTCCTCATTGCCGTGGGCATAATACCGAACGTAGACGTAGCCCAGAGGAGTGGTATTGAGGTCAGCAATGGGATAGTCGTTAACGAGTACCTGGAGACCAGCGTAAGGGACGTGTACGTGACTGGCGATGTAGCCAATGTGTACTACCCAATCGAGGGTAAGAGGGTGAGGATAAAGCACTGGAATAACGCGGAGTACACTGGTAAATTAGTTGCTAGGAACATGGCTGGCGCCCGTGAGAAGTACGGCTCCTTATCCACAGTGTGGTCGGACATATTCGAGCTACATATAGAGGTTGCCGGTGGTACCATGAACTACGAAGACTACGTCATCAGGGGCAGGTTCAGTCTAGAAAACCCCAACTTCGTGGTGATGTACCTAAGGTCAGACTCGGTGAGGGGTTATTTCGCGGTTAACCGTGAGTATGAGGAGTTGGAGGTTATGAATGAGTTAATTAGTAAGGGTGTCAATGTTTCTGGTAAGCGGGCGTTACTATTCGACGAGGCTTCAATCTGAAGGACCTACTGCGGTCCTAGATTATGTCTAGGGAGTAATTGAAGCGTCATCAATAATCATAGCTTAACAACCACTCGTTACCTAGGTACACGTTCTTTAAGCCTGCCCTGCGTGCGGCGTTTATTGCCTTCACCGCGTGGTTTATGCTGGTTG